>NZ_JBEOUL010000054.1:0-24490 GCF_040304075.1 Kitasatospora sp. NPDC094015 | reverse complement strand
GCCGTCCACGCCCTCCCGGTCGGTGGTGGTGTCGTCCGCGAAGCGACGGTCACCGGTCGCGTCGGGCACGTACTTCACACAGACAACGATCCTCAGGGACATGCTGCCTGCTCCTCTCAGTCGGGACGTTCGGCCTGCGAGCCGGAAGACATCGCTCACTCTAGGGTACTCAGTACCCCGAATGGAACACACTCAGTGCCAGTACCTCGGCGTTCCGGGGTCGCCGCGTCCGGTGGTCGGCGGTCGTGGCGGCCGTCCGCCCGGTTTATTCGGCACCGCGACCCCCTGTGAGGGTACTGAGTGCCATCCGATGGGGGCCGGTCCGGCGCCCGGTCGCCGCCCAGTGAACCACTCGCGGGCGCGCGGGACGGGCCGCCACACGGAACCTGCCATCATCGTGGTCATGGAACGAGTGATCGCAGCATGTGACGGAGCCGCCAAGGGCAACCCGGGCCCGGCCGCCTGGGCCTTCGTGGTCGCGGACGGCGACGGCGTCCCGCAGCGCTGGCAGGCCGGCCCGCTCGGGCACAGCACCAACAACGTGGGCGAACTGACCGCGCTGGAGCAGCTGCTGGCGGCCACCGACCCCGAGCTGCCGCTGGAGGTGCGCCTCGACAGCACCTACACCCGCGACGCCGTCACCAAGTGGCTCGCCGGCTGGAAGCGCAACGGCTGGAAGACGGCCGCCGGCAAGCCGGTCGCCAACCAGGAGCTGATCCAGCGGATCGACGGCCTGCTGACCGACCGCGAGGTCGCCTTCGTCTACGTCCCCGCGCACCAGGTGGACGGCGACCCGCTGAACGCGATCGCCGACAAGGCCGCCAGCGACGCCGCCCGCACCCAGCAGGCCGCCGGCGGCACCGCGGCCGACCTCCCGGTCCCGGACCCGGCCGCCGCCACCTCGGCGCCCCGCAAGGCCCGCCGCGCGCCGGCCGCCGGTGCCGCCACCGGCTCCACCCGCCCGGGGTCCGGCTCCGGCTCCGGTGCCACCCGCTCCGGCGGCGGCCGGCCGAGCCTCGCCGCCCGCTTCCCCGGGACCTGCCCCTGCTCGCGCCCGTACGGCAAGGGCGAGCGGATCACCAAGGTGGGCAGCGGCTGGGGCCACCCGGAGTGCGCCGACACCCGGTCCTGAGGTG
Source organism: Kitasatospora sp. NPDC094015 (assembly GCF_040304075.1). Taxonomy (NCBI): domain Bacteria; kingdom Bacillati; phylum Actinomycetota; class Actinomycetes; order Kitasatosporales; family Streptomycetaceae; genus Kitasatospora; species Kitasatospora sp. NPDC094015. The sequence goes on along the minus strand of NZ_JBEOUL010000054.1, from coordinate 23,354 downwards.
CCGAGGCCTGTGGGGCCGGTAGGGGAGAGTGGACACCGATGCGCGTCGCCCTGTTCATCACCTGCTTCAACGACACCCTCCTCCCCGGCACCGGCCGGGCCGTGGTCGAGGTGCTCGAACGCCTCGGCCACACCGTGGACTTCCCGGCGGCGCAGACCTGCTGCGGGCAGATGCACGTCAACACCGGCTACCGGGCCGAGGCGGCGCCGCTGGTCCGGCGCTTCGCCGAGGCGTTCGCCGGGTACGAGGCCGTGGTGACTCCCTCGGCCTCGTGCGCCGGCCTGGTCCGCGGCACCCATCCGGCGCTCGCCGAGCGGTACGGCACCGCGGCCCTGCGCCGCCAGGTCGCCGAACTGGTCCCGCGCGTCCACGAGTTCACCGAGTTCCTGACCGACGTGCTCGGCGTCACCGAGGTCGGCGCGTACTTCCCGCACCGGGTCGCCTACCACCCGACCTGCCACTCGCTGCGCGGACTGCGGCTGGCCGACCGCCCGTACCGGCTGCTGCGCGCGGTCGACGGGCTCGACCTCGTCGACCTGGAGCGGGCGGACTCCTGCTGCGGCTTCGGCGGCACCTTCGCGGTGAAGAACCCCGACACCTCCGCCGCGATGCTCGCCGACAAGGCGCGCGACGTCCTCGCCACCGGCGCCGAGGTGCTCTGCGCGGCCGACACCTCCTGCCTGCTGCACATCGGCGGCGGCCTGGACCGCCGGCGCGGCGGCGTGCGCACCCTGCACCTGGCCGAGATCCTCGCCGCCACCGCACCGGGGGGCCGGCGGTGACCGACCACCACGGCCTGGTCTGGCTCGGCACCCCCGCCTTCCCGGCGGCCGCCCGGGCCGCCCTCGCCGACCCGGTGCTGCGGGGCAACCTGCGCAAGGCCACCGGCACCATCCGGGACAAGCGGCTGGCGGTCACCGGCGAGCTGGACGACTGGGAGCAGCTGCGCGCGGCGGGTGCGGCCCTCAAGCGCCGTACGCTGCGCCACCTCGACCACTACCTGGAGCAGCTGGAGCGGTCCGTCACCGCGGCGGGCGGCACCGTGCACTGGGCCGCCGACGCCGCCGAGGCCAACCGGATCGTCACCGACCTGGTCCGGGCCACCGGCGAGCGCGAGGTGGTCAAGGTGAAGTCGATGGCCACCCAGGAGATCGGCCTGAACGAGGCGCTGGCCGAGGCCGGCATCCGCGCGTACGAGACCGATCTCGCCGAGCTGATCGTGCAGTTGGGCGACGACCGGCCCTCCCACATCCTGGTGCCGGCGATCCACCGCGGCCGGGCGGAGATCCGGGAGATCTTCGTCCGGGAGATGGCCCGCTGGGGCCGCCCGGCGCCCGACGGCCTGACCGACGACCCCCGGGCGCTGGCCGAGGCGGCCCGGCTGCACCTGCGGGAGAAGTTCCTGACCGCCAAGGTCGCGGTCTCCGGGGCGAACTTCGCGATCGCCGCCACCGGCACCGTCGCGGTGGTCGAGTCGGAGGGCAACGGGCGGATGTGCCTGACCCTGCCGCAGACCCTGATCACCGTGATGGGCATCGAGAAGGTGCTGCCCGACTTCGCCGACCTGGAGGTCTTCCTCCAGCTGCTGCCGCGCTCGTCGACCGGCGAGCGGATGAACCCGTACACCTCGATGTGGACCGGCACCACGCCGGGCGACGGGCCCGGCGCCTTCCACCTGGTGCTGCTCGACAACGGCCGCACCGCCACCCTGCGGGACACCGTCGGGCGCCAGGCGCTGGCCTGCATCCGCTGCTCGGCCTGCCTGAACGTCTGCCCGGTGTACGAGCGCACCGGCGGCCACGCCTACGGCTCGGTGTACCCCGGGCCGATCGGCGCGGTGCTCACCCCCCAGCTGGTCGGCGTGGAGCACGCGGCCTCGCTGCCGTTCGCCTCCACCCTGTGCGGGGCCTGCTACGACGCCTGCCCGGTCCGGATCGACATCCCCGAGGTGCTGGTCCACCTGCGGGCCCGGGTCGTGGAGGCGCGCCGCCGTGGCCGGCGCACCCCCGGCGCCGAGGCGCTGGCGATGAAGGCCGCCGCGCTGGTGCTCGCCTCGCCGCAGCGGCTGGCCGCCGCCCAGCGGGCCGCCGCGCTCGGCGGCCGGGCGCTCGCCCGCCGCGGCCGGATCGGCCGGCTGCCCGGCCCGCTGCGCGCCTGGTCCGACCATCGGGACAGCCCCGTCCCGCCCGCCGAGTCCTTCCGCGCCTGGTGGCGCCGCACCCGGGAGCCGTCATGAGCAGCCGCCGGCTGATGCTGGACCGGATCCGGGCCGCGCTGGCCGACGTCCCCGCCGACGAGCGGCCGCAGGACGTGCCCGTCCCGCGCGGGTACCGCCGCAGCCACGCCACCGGTGACCTCGCCGACCTGTTCGCCGCCCGGGTCGCCGACTACCGGGCGAGTGTCGTGCGCTGCGCGCCCCCGGCCGTCGCCGCGACGGTCCGGGCCACCCTGGCCGCGCGGGGGGTGCGCACGGTCGTGGTGCCGGAGGGCTTCCCGCCGGACTGGCTGCCCGAGGCGCCCGGCCTGCGGGTGCGCCGGGACCGGCCGCCGCTGACCGTCCAGGAGCTGGACGCGCTGGACGGCGCGGTCACCACCGCGGCGCTGGCGATCGCCGTCACCGGCACCCTGGTGCTGGACGCCGGACCCGGCCAGGGGCGGCGCGCGCTGACCCTCGTCCCCGACCACCACCTGTGCGTGGTACGGGCCTCGCAGATCGCGGCCGACGTGCCCGGCGCGCTCGCCACCCTCGACCCGACCCGGCCGCTCACCTTCGTCTCCGGCCCGTCCGCCACCAGCGACATCGAACTCGACCGGGTCGAAGGCGTGCACGGACCCCGGGTCCTGGACGTCCTGCTGGTCGAGGACCGGCCGGGGCACCCGCCGGTGCGTCAGTAGATGAGGTAGGCGGGCCGGTGCCCCTCGTCGGCGATCTCGCCGTCGGCCTGGGACCTCAGCCGGTGCGACAGGTCCTCCAGGGCGCGCGAGGCCGCGAGTTCCTCGCCGATCCGGGCCAGCGGGCGGTCGTCCACGCTGCGGACCGCCTCGCCGTGCCCGTGCAGGCCGGGCGCCTGCGGCCCGACCAGCGAGGCCTCGCAGACGGTCTGCACCCCGTCCTCGGCGAAGTTCAGCTGCACATCCCACTGGTTCTGCATGGCCGGCCTCCAGACGCCGTCCCCCGCGCTACCGCTCCTCCCCACCAGCCTGCGCCCGGCCCCGGTGCCCCGCAACGCCCCACCGGCCCCGGCGCGGTCCGCAGGAGAAGCCCTAAGGTGGGCCTGTTTCCGCCCGTTCGCCGTACCGTCCCGGGGGCCCGCCGTGCTCGACACCACCGATGCCGCGCTGGTGCGCGAACTCCAGCGCGACGGCCGGGTCAGCTACCAGCAGCTGTCCGACCTGCTCGGCATCTCGCGGGAGGCGGCCCGGGCCCGGGTGCAGCGGCTGCTGAACCGCGGCGAGGTCCGGATCGTCGGGATCGTGCCGCCCGCGGTGGCCGGCATCGAGGCGGTGGCGCACGTCTCGCTGGACGTGGCGGGGCCCGGCGCCCCGGTCGCGGCCGCGGCGGCCGCCCGGCGGGCGAGCAGCTTCGTCTCCTGCACGGCGGGCCGGCCGAGCGTGATCGTCGAGGTCCGGGTGGCCGACAGCGCGGCCCTGGACGAGGAGTTCGCCGCGCTCCGGGCGGTGCCCGGGGTCCGCGGGGTGGAGGTGTTCCGCTGCGCCGAACTGGTCCGCGACGCGTACTCGCCCGCGGTCGCCGGGGCGCGACCGGCGGCGGTGCCCCGGCTGGACGGTACCGACCGGCGGCTGCTCTGGCTGCTCCAGGCGGACGGCCGGGCCGCCTTCGCCGCGCTGGCCGAACGGGTCGGGCTGTCCCAGCCGGCCACCCGGGCCCGGGTGCTGCGGCTGCTGGCCGAGGGCGCGGTGCACGTCACCGGCCTGGTGGAGTCGCGGGCGCACGGGGTGCGGGAGGCGGCCGGGATCGGCCTGGGCGTGCTCGGCCCGGTCCGCGAGGTGGCCCGGGCGGCGGCCGACCTGCCGGGGGTGAACTACGTGGCGACCGGCCACGGCCGCTTCGACCTGGTCTGCGGGCTGGACGCGCCGGACCGCACCGCGCTGCTCGCCCGGCTGGAGGGCGTCCGCGCGCTGCCCGGGGTGGCCCGGGCGGAATCCTGGGTGCACCTGGCGATCGTGAAGGAGTCCTACACCTACGATCTGCCCATCGCGTAGGCGAATACTCGGCGCGGGAAGAGCGCCACAAATGATTCGCCAGATTCCAGGAAAATGACCGGCGAAATCGTGCCTTCACCCCCTTGACGCATTCTTTTCGCCTCGCCTTGAATGGCCGGACACCTCCCCCGAGAAAGCCCGGTCACCCGATGACGTCTTCCCCCAGCACCCCGGTCGCGGCGCTGCCGCGCTCCCTGGGCGTCTTCGGCGGGGTCCTGCTGACCCTGTCCTGCGTCACCCCTGCCTCCTCGCTGTTCATCGTCGTGCCCCCGCTGCTCCAGTCGCAGGGCAGCGGCGCCGTGCTCAGCCTGCTGGTCGCCGCGGTGCTCTCGCTCGGCGTCGGCCTGTGCTACGCCGAGCTCGGCACGCTGGTGCCCAGCGCCGGCGGCGAGTACTCGATCGTCGGCCGGGTGCTCGGCCGGCTGACCGGCTGGCTGGTGTTCGTGATCTCGATCGTCTCGCTGCTGGTCATCCCGCCGATCATCGCGCTCGGCACCGCCGACTACCTGGGCTCGGTGCTCTCGCTCGACCCGGCGGTGGCCGGCGCGGCGGTGATGGTGCTGGCCGTCGCGGTCGGCGTGCTGGACATCAAGTCCAACGCCCTGATCACCGGCATCTTCCTCGGCCTGGAACTGCTGGCCGCCGGCGTGGTCAGCGTGCTCGGCCTGACCCACGTGCACCAGCCGGTGTCCTCACTGGTGCACGCCGCGGTCCCGGACGGCCAGGGCGGCACCGGCCCGTTCACGCTCGGCCTGCTGATCTCCGGACTGGCCGTCGCCGTCTTCACCTACAACGGCTTCGGCACCGCGATCTACCTCTCCGAGGACCTGCGCGAGCCGCGCCGCTCGGTCGCCCGGACGGTGCTCTGGTCGCTGCTGGCCGGCGTGGTGGTGATCACCGTCCCGGTGGTGGCGATCTGCCTGGGCGTCAGCTCCCCGGACCAGCTCGCCGCCGGCGACCTGGTGGCCATCGTCGACTCCTGGGCCGGCAGCGGCGTCGGCACCTTCGTCAGCCTGTGCATCGCCGCCGCCATCCTCAACGCGGTGATCGTGATGGTGATCCAGAACGGCCGGGTGCTGTACGCCTCGGCCCGCGACCGCACCTGGCCGGACCCGGTCAACCGGGCCCTGGGCACCCTGCACCCGCGCTGGGGCTCGCCCTGGGTCGCCACCCTCGCCATCGGCGCCCCCGGCGCGGTGCTGGCGCTCACCGTGCCGATCGACGCGCTGCTCGGCTTCACCGGCGTCGTCGTCGCCGTCATCTACCTGCTGCTCGGCGTCGCCGCGCTGGCCGCCCGCAGCCGCCGGCACCGCGCCACCGACGCCTGGCGGATGCCGCTGTGGCCGCTCGCCCCGGTGCTCACCACCGCCGTGCTCGGCTACGTGCTCACCCAGCAGGCCGTCCGCGACCTGCTGATCACCCTCGCGGTGCTGCTGGTCGGACTCCTGTACTGGCTGCTCTACCTGCGCCCGCGCAGCGCCACCCGGTGGGTGCTCAGCCTGCCCGCCGACCAGAGCGGTACGCCGCAGCCGGCCGCCGTGCCCATTCCCGCCGCCGCCACCGCCACCGCCGCCACCGTCGTCCCGGAGAACTCGTGAACCACCCCGCCGACCTGATCGTCCACAACGCCCACGTCCACACTGTCGACGACGCCCGCCCCCGGGCCGAAGCGGTCGCCGTCCGCGACGGCCGGATCGCCTGGGTCGGCGACGGCGACGGCTGGCGCGAGCTGGCCGGCCCCGCCACCGAGGTGGTCGACGCCCGCGGCCGGCTGCTGCTGCCGGGCTTCGTGGACAGCCACAACCACGTCCGGCTCGGCTCCGACGCCGCCTGCGTCCAGCTGGCCGGCGCCGCCGACCTCGCCGCCATCGGCGCCCGGATCGCCGACTGGCTGGCCCGCCACCCCGGGGCGGACTGGATCGAGGCCGAGGCCTTCGACTACTCCGCGATCCCCGGCGGCCGGATGCCCACCGCCGCCGACCTCGACCCGTACACCGGCGGGCGCCCCGCCTTCGTGCTCAGCTACGACGTCCACACCGCCTGGCTGAACACCGCCGCGCTGCGCCGGCTCGGCATCACCGCGGCCGACCGGGAGGTCCCGTACGGCACCGTGCAGAAGGACCCGGTCACCGGGGAGCCGACCGGCTTCCTGACCGACTTCGCGATCCGCGGCCTGTCCCGGGACGGCCACCGGGCGCTGAGCGCCGCCGGCGTGCCGTGGGCCTCGCCGGAGCGCCGGTACGGGCGGCTGTGCGCCAGCCTGGACCAGGCCGCCGGGTACGGCCTGACCACCGTGGTCGAGCCGCAGAACTCGCTGGACGACCTGGCGCTGTTCGAACGGGCCATCGCCGAGGGCCGGCTGCGCTCGCGCCTGGTCGCCGCGCTGTTCCACCCGCGCGGCACCACCGGCGCGGAGCTGGACGAGTTCGCCGCCGCCGCCCGGCGGCACGACAGCGACCGGTTCCGGGTCGGCCCGCTGAAGCTGTACATCGACGACGTGGTGGAACCGCACACCGCGGCCCTGCTGGAGCCGTACGCGGGCCACCACAGCCACCGCGGGGAGACCTTCTACCCGCCCGCCGAGTTCGCCGAGGTGCTGGCCCGGCTGGACGCGGCCGGCTTCCAGACCTTCGTGCACGCCACCGGCGACCGCGGCATCCGCACCGTGCTGGACGCGGTGGAGCACGCCCACCGGGTGAACGGGCCGCGCGACGCCCGGCACCAGGTGGTGCACGTGGAGTGCCTGGACCCGGCCGACGTGCCCCGGTTCGCCGCCCTCGGGGTGGTCGCCTGCATGCAGCCCCGGCACTGCTCCCCGGACATCGCCGGCCCGGGCCGGGACTGGGCCGAGGCGGTCGGCGAGCACCGCTGGTCCAAGGCGTGGCCGATGCGCAGCCTGCACGAGGCGGGGGCGGCGCTGGCCTTCTCCAGCGACTGGAACGTGGCCGAGATGGACCCGCTGATCGGGCTCTACACCGCCGTCACCCGGCAGGGCCTGGCGGGCGGCGAACCGTGGATGCCGGCCGAGACCGTGTCGCTCACCACCGCCCTGCGCGGCTACACCCTGGGCAGCGCGTACGCCAACTTCCTGGACGACCGGCTCGGTTCGCTGACCCCCGGCAAGCTGGGCGACCTGGTCCTGCTCTCCCAGGACCCGTTCGGGCTCGACCCGAAGGCGCTGCTGGACACCCGGGTCGACCTCGCCGTGGTCGGCGGCGAGGCGATCCACCGGGCCGGCTGAACGGCCGTGCCGCGGCCCGTCGCAGGACGGGGCCGCGGCACGACCGACCCGGTGGCCGGGCCGATTGGTCAGGTCAGGTCACAGGCGCTGCCAGAGCGCCGGGACGATCGGCGGCTCCCAGCCGGTCTGCGCCTGGTGGCCCTGGATGCAGCGGTAGCCGATCCCGGCGTAGGTGACCAGGTCGCCCGCCTTGTAGACGGTGCCCGCCGCCCAGGTCCCGCCGCCGCTGCCGCCACCCACCACCAGCGAGTAGGTGGTGGCGTGGGTGGCGCTGCCGCTGCCGGTCACCGTGATGGTGTACGTGCCGGGGGCGACCGCTGCGCCCACCGCGACGGTCATGGTCGCGGAGGAACCGCTCGGCACCGAGGCGGGGTTGAACGAGACGGTGACGCTGCTCGGCTGGCCGGACGCGGACAGGTTCACCGTCTGCGCCGAGCCCGCGGTGGTGGCGGTGGACACCGTCGCGGTGGTGCTGCTCCCGGCGTCGGCGCTGCCGGTGGCCGGGTTCACCGCGAGCGAGAAGTCGTCGGCCGGTGCGGTGCCGCCGACCGAGGTCTTCCAGAGCGCGGAGGCGACGCCGTCGGCGCTGCGGTCCAGCACGGTCGCGCTGACGTTGCCGGTGGTGTCGCAGGACTGGTGGTAGCAGGAGTCGTACGCCCGGCCCGCCGTGCCGCCCCACTTCGCGGCCTGCGCCGAGGACTTGACCGCGCTGGCCCCCGCCGCGTACCCGGAGGTGGGGATGCCGCCCTGCTGGAAGGAGTAGTCGTCGGAACGGCCCTGGCCCTCCACGTTCTCCTCCGGCTGCAGGCCCAGGGAGTCCCAGTACGCCTTCAGCGGCGCCGCGGCCGTCGAGGTCAGGTTGTTGACGAAGTACCCCGCGTTGGGCGAGCCGACCATGTCGAAGTTGTAGTACGCCTTGACGGCGCTGCGCTGCGCCGAGCTCAACTGGCCGACGTACGAGGCGGAGCCCTGGAGGCCCTGCTCCTCGCCGGTCCACCAGGCGAACCGCACGTGCCGGGTCATGGTCGGGTTCTGCTGGGCGAGCGCCAGCGCGTTCTCCAGCAGCACGGCCGAGCCCGAACCGTTGTCGTTGATCCCGGGGCCCGCGGCGACGCTGTCCAGGTGGGCGCCGAACATGGTCACCTGGTCGGCCGGGCCGCCCGGCCAGTCCGCGATCAGGTTGTTGGAGGCGTAGGTGCACGAGCTGCAGGTCTGCTCGGTGACGGTGTAACCGGCCGCCTGGAGACGGCCCTTGAGGTAGGCGACCGACTGGGTGTGGCCGGCGCTGCCGGCCCGGCGGTTGCCGCCGTTCTGGCTGGCGATGGTGTTCAGCTGGGCGAGGTCGGCCTGCACCTTGGCGACGTCGATGTCGGGCGCGCCGCCGCCGGGGTTGCCGCCGCCGCCCACCGTCAGGGTGAACTGCGCGGTGTGGGTGGCGCTGCCGGTGCCGGTCACCGTGACGGTGTAGCTCCCGGCGGGCACCGAGCCGCCCACCGTGACGGTCATCGTCGAGGACGAACCGGCCTGCACGGAGGCCGGGTTGAAGGCGACCGTGACACCGCTCGGCTGGCCCGAGGCGGTGAGCGCCACGCTCTGCGCGGTGCCGGAGGTGACGGCGGTGCCGACCGTGGCGGTCACCGAACCGCCGGGCTGCGCGGAGCCGGTGCCCGGGGCGACGGTGAGCGAGAAGTCGTTGGTACCGGACGGCGTGCAGGTCGGGTCACCGGTCTGCGCGGGCACGCTGACCGCGTCCCAGGCCGCCTTGGTGCGGTTGAACAGGGTGCAGGCCGGGTCCAGGTTCTTCGCCGCCGTCAGGGTGGCGGTGCGGTAGCGCTTGTAGGTCATGCCGCTGGTCTTGAGCAGCATGCCGCCGTAGAAGACCCGCCCGGCGTCGCGGATGCCGGCCCCGGTCACGGTGGAGTTGTTGCAGGTCGGGCTGGAGGGCTTGCCGCCGCCCGGCGCCGAGCCCTCGGCGAGCAGGTAGAACCAGTGGTTCAGCGGGCCCGCTGCGGCGTGCACCTCGGTGCTCGGGATCGAGGCGGAGTAGCAGTTCGGGTTGTTGCCCACCAGGGAGGGGTTGTACATGTTGCGGATCGGCCCGTTCCCGACCAGGTTGATCATCTCGCCGACGGTGTAGTCCGGGGAGTCGTACGGGGCCGGCTCGTTGGCGTACGCCTCGGTGAGCGCGCCGAAGATGTCACCGGTGCCCTCGCCGAGGCCGTTCTCGTTGTTGGCACCGCCGGGCGTGTACTGGTCGATGCCGTGCCCGAACTCGTGGCCCACCACGTCGATCGCGGCGATCCACTCGTTCGCGTTGTTGTGGCCGACGGAGACCGAGGAGCCGTCCCAGTAGGCGTTCACGTCGTTCAGCCCGACCTTGACCGGCCAGCTGCCGCCGTTGCCGTTGTGCCCGTTGCGACCCAGCCAGTCGCGGAGCATGTCCCACTCCTTCTGCGCCGCGACCATCACGTCGGCGCAGCCGGTCTCCTTGCTGGTCGGGTTGCCGGTGCCCCAGGAGTCGCTGCTCTTGGAGAAGACCTGGCCGGTGCTGTAGTCGGCGCAGCTGAGCCCGGGCCGGTTGGGGTCGCGCAGCGAGTAGCTGCCGCCGGAGGCGGTGGTGCTGATGGTGAGCGGGGAGGGGCCGTTCCACTTGCTGGTGGCGGTCCCGGCCTTGACGTCGTCGTAGCTGTCGAGCACCGCGCCGCTGCGGGCGTCCACGAAGACGTGCGGGTGGCTGGGGGCGGAGGCGCTGCGGCCGCTGAGCACGGTCTCCCAGGCCAGGTGTGCGGCGCCGTCCGTGACCCGGACCACCAGGCGCTGCGACTCCACGGCGTCCACCGTCGCGAGCCGGGCCCGGGCGGTCCGTTCGGCGGCCGCGGCGGTGACCGTGGGCCCGGTCGGCACGCCGACCGGGCCGGGGGCGGCCGACTGGGTGCCGCGGACCCGGCCCTGCCCGTCGGCGAGCACCACGGCGTCGCCGCCGACCACCGGCAGGCCGCGGTAGCTGCGCTCGTAGGCGACGGAGTAGAGGCCGCCGACCCAGGGGGTGACGGTGCGCCGCTCGTAGCTCTCGCCCGGGCCCTTGGCGAGCGAGTCCAGGCCGGCCGCGGCCGCCTGGTCGGCGGCCGAGACGGCGGCGGCCAGCGCGCCGGGCGGCGGAACGGGTGCGGCCGCGGCGCCGGCGGCCGTGGCGGTGGCCGGGCCCGCGGTGGCGGTCAGCAGGCCGGCCAGTACGGCCAGGGTGGTCCCGGCCGTCAGCAGCCGGCCGGTGGAGGGATGTGGCATCGAGGCTCCTCGTACGTGGGGGTCCTCGAACGCGGACGGTGCCCCGGTGGCGTTCGGGGAGGAGGCGCCCCGGGGGTGTCCGCGTCCGGGTGCCGGAACCCTCACATGTGGTCATGCCTCGGTCAATGGTCTAGTCATCTGCGGCAAAGCTTCGGCAAGTTCTGTCAAGTCCCCCGAAGGGCAGAGAGGTTGAGACCACTGCATGTACGCGGCGCCCGCCGTCCAGTACCGTCTCGCTCGGCGGGCCGCTGCCCGGGCCCGCCGACCCGAGCCCGGGGGAGGCCCGCCCGTGCACCCCAGCAGCGCCGGCGCACCCGCGCCCACCGACCCCTGGCAGGCCTTCGGAACCCGGCTGCGCCACTGGCGCCGGCGGGCCGGCCTGACCCAGACCCGGCTGGGCACCGCGATCGGCTACGACCACACCGCCATCAGCAAGCTGGAGCACGGCACCCGCCGCGCCTCCCCACGGCTCGCCGACCGGCTCGACCAGCTGCTGGCCGCCGGCGGCGAGCTGCTCGCCGCCTGCCGCGCGGCCGAGGAGGGCGCCCCCGGCCAACCCCCGCCCGCGGCCCGCCCGTTCCAGCCGCCGCTGCCCGGCGGCCCCGCCGCCGGGCCCGCGCTCCCGCTCGGCCGCCCGCCCGCCCGGCTCCCCGACTACGGGGTGCTCTGCCCGCTGCACGGGCCGGCCGGCTGCACCGTGCCCCCGGCAGCCGAGATCGCCGCCCTGCACCGCGAGTTCTGCGGCGACCCCGCCACCACCCGCCCGCCGGACGCCGCCACCGTGCACGCACTGACCGCCCTGCTCGCCGCCCACCTGCGGGCCGCCGAGGAACACCCCGGCCAGGTCTCCGCGGCCCCCGTCGAACACACCCTGCGCGCCCTGGTCCGGCGGCTGGCCGCCGCCCCCGAGCGGGCCGGCCGGCGCCCGCTCGCCCGGCTCGCCGCCGAGTACGCGCACGCCGCCGGCGGGCTGCGCCTGCAGCACGGTCGCAGCGCCACCGCGATGGCCTGCTTCGACCGGGCGCTCGGCTGGTCCGTCCAGGCCGGCGACCCGATCACGCAGGTGGCGGCGCTCGGCGACATGAGCACCCTCGCCCGCCTGGAGGGTGACGCCGCCTCGGCGCTCGGCTACGCCCGCGAGATCACCCGGGCCGCACCGGACCGGCACTGGACGGGCGCGCTCTCCCAGGTCTACCAGGCCCGGGCGTACGCGCTGGCCGGCGAGGTCCGGGCGACCGTACGCCACCTGTCCCGCGCCCGCCTGCACCTGGACCACCTCGACGGCCGGGACGAGGCGGACGCCCCCTGGCTGTCCGCCACCTCCATGCACCTGCGGGTGGAGTCCGCCGCCGCGGCCGCCCTGCGGGACGCCGCGGCGGTCACCGGTGACCCCCGGCTCGCCCTGCGCGCGCTGGACGCCGCCCACACCGCGCTACGGCTGCTCGGCCCGCAGCAACTCCCCGCCACCCGCCTGCTGTTCACCCTGCGGATCGCCGACTGCCTGCTCTGCGCGGACGAGCCCCAGGCCGCCCTGGCGCTGCTCGGCCCCGCCCTGGAGACCACCCCCGGCGAGCTCCCGGCCCTGGTCGGCCACGAGCTGCGCGGCCTGCGCGAACGCCTGCTCACCCGCCCCGGCCACCGCCCGGACCTGCTCGCCGCCGCCCACCACCTCACCGACCTCACCGGCTGACCTCACCCGCCCGCGCTGCTGACAGGAGTCGCGAGCGAGGGCCTAGGCTCCCGGTATGACGAACCGTGACGTCCTGGTGGTCAGCACCACCCACGACGACGAGGGCAAGGCCCGCGCCCTGGCCGGTGCCGTGATCGGCGAGCGTCTGGCGGCCTGCGCCCAGCTCCACCCGGTCGGCTCGGTGTACCGGTGGGAGGGCGAGGTGCGGAGCGGGCCCGAGTGGCGGATCGACTTCAAGACCCCGGCCGCGCTCGCCGACCGCCTGGTGGCCTTCATCGCCGAGCACCACGACTACGACACCCCGGAGATCATCGCCGTCCCGGTGGTCGCCGGCAGCGCCGCCTACCTGGCTTGGGTGCACGCGGAGACGGCCGGCTGACCGTCCGCCCGGCGGTTCAGCTCCGGCCGGCCTCGCCGGGACGGACCTCCTGGAGCAGGCCCCAGGTGAAATCGGCGGTCCACTCCCGCTCGGTGCCGTCGGCGCCGGCGGCGGTGAAGTCGAGCTGCCAGCGGGTCGGCGCGCTGCCCTCGCGCGGGCGGGCCGAGGGGAAGGCGGCGCCCAGATCGGCGACCACGCAGCTCCACGGCGTCAGATCGGCCACCGTCGGCAGCCCGGGGGAGGGGGCGCCGGGGGCCCGTACCAGCCACTCGTTCCAGACCGGGCCCGCGCCGCCGGGGCCGAGCAGGATCTCGAACCGCAGCTCGGGCCAGAGCGGCAGCTGCCAGAGCTGCGCGGTGCAGTCGAGGTCACCGATCCGCCGCACCGCGGTGGCCTGCGGCGGCCCGAGCACCGCGGCGTAGCGCCGGGCGCCGTGCGGGAAGCGGGGCGAGCGGACCATCGCCTGCCACCGCTTGTTCGCCTCCCGCAGGTCGGTCCGGGAGGCGCCCAGCCGGGCCACCGCCCGCTCGACCAGGACGGGGTTGAAGTCGGCCATCCGCCGCAGCAGCACGAGCTGGAACTCGGTCGTCGCGAAGCCCTGCACCGCCCCAGCTTAGGTCCTGCCCTGCCCCAGGGCGTGCGCGCACGCCGGACGGCCGGCCCCCGTCCGGGGACCGGCCGTCCGACAGGTGGGTGGGTGCTCAGGCCGGCAGGCCGACCGCCCGCTCGCCGCTGCGGCGCTGCTGGATGACCACGGCGACCACCAGCAGGGCGCCCTGGGCGACGTTCTGCCAGAAGGCGTTGATGCCCTCGACGGTCAGGCCGTTCTCCAGGCAGCCCAGCAGGGCGACCGCGAGCAGGGTGCCGCCGATGCCGCCCTTGCCGCCCTTGAGCGCGCAGCCGCCCAGCGCGGCTGCGGTGATGGCCTTGAGTTCGAGCCCCTCGCTGCCCGAGGTGGGCTGGCCGGAGCCGGTGCGGGCGGTGAGCAGGATGCCGGCGACGGCGGCGACCACGCCGATCAGGGCGTAGACCGAGACCAGGTACTTGTTGATGTTGATGCCGGCCAGCCGGGCGGCGGTGTCGTTGCCGCCGATCGCGTAGACGTTGCGGCCGATGTCGGTGTACTTCAGCAGCAGGTGGACGGCGAGTGCGACCAGGATCAGGATCCAGACCATCACGGGCAGCCCGGCGATCTTGCCGCGGCCGAGGAAGACGAACACGTCGTCGTTGAGCACGTAGCCCTGCGCCCGTCCGTCGGACAGGAGTTGGGCCAGGCCCTTGTAGGCGGCGAGCCCGGCCAGGGTGGCGATGGTCGGGTTGACCCGGCCGTAGACGATGATCACGCCGTTCAGCAGCCCCACGCAGCCGCCCACGCCGACGGCGGCGGCCATCCCGGCGAACGGGTTGGCGCCGCTGGAGGTGAACGCCATCGCGCTGACCACGGAGGCGACGCCCGCCTGGGAGCCGACCGAGATGTCCAGGCCGCCGCAGATGATCACGACGGTCTGCACCACGGCGAGCAGGCCGGTGATGGTGGCGGCCTCGGCGATCACCTGCATGTTGGACAGGCTGAGGTAGTTGTCGTTGAGCAGGCCGAACAGCGCGAGGACGACGATCAGGGCGCCGATCAGGCTGAGGTTCTGCCCGTTCAGCGAGCCGAGCAGGGCGCGGGCGCCGGGCCGGCCGGCGGGCAGGTCCTTCGCGGACGGCCGGGGGGTGGTGGTGGCGCTCATCGGGCTGCTCCAGGGGCGGGGGCGGGCGCGGGGGTGGTCGCGGAGAGGTCGTCGGCCATGGCCAGGGCGAGGATCGCCTCCTCGGAGGCGTCCGCGCGGTCGAGTTCGCCGGTGATCCGCCCGCCCTGCATGACCACCACGCGGTCGGCGAGCCCGAGGATCTCCGGGAGTTCGGAGGAGATCACCAGCAGGGCGACGCCCTCGGCGGCGAGGTCGGCGATGATCTGGTAGATCTCGGCCTTGGCGCCGACGTCGATGCCGCGGGTGGGTTCGTCCAGGATCAGCACCTTGGGCTTGCGGGCCAGCCAGCGCGCCAGCACCACCTTCTGCTGGTTGCCGCCGGAGAGCTTGCGCACCTCGTGCTCGATCGACGGCGTGCGCACCCGCAGCCGGTCGGTGAACTCCTGGGCGAGCGCCCGCTCCTGGCCGCGGCGCACGAACCGCAGGCGGCGCAGCCGGTCCAGCACCACCAGCGAGGTGTTGTCGCGGATCGAGCGGTGCAGCAGCAGGGCCTGCGCCTTGCGCTCCTCGGGCGCCAGGCCCAGGCCCGCGCGGATCACCTCGCCGGGGTGGCCGGAGCGCAGCCGTACGCCGTCGAGGGTGACGGTGCCGGAGTGGATCGGCAGGTCGCCGGCGAGGGCCAGGGCGAGTTCGGAGCGGCCGGCGCCGATCAGGCCGGCCAGGCCGACCACCTCGCCGGCGTGCAGCCGCAGGCTGATGTCGCGGACGTGGTCGGTGGTGACCTGCTGGACGTCGAGCACCGTGCGGTCGGTGGCCACCCGCTCGCGGGAGAACACCGCGGACAGGTCGCGGCCGACCATCAGCCGCACCAGCTCGCCCTCGCCGGTGGTGGCCGCGTCCTGGACGCCGACCAGTGCGCCGTCGCGCAGCACGGCGATCCGGTCGGCCAGTTGGGAGATCTCCTTCATCCGGTGGGAGACGTAGACGATCGCGATGCCCTGGTCGCGCAGCCGCCGGATCAGCGCGAACAGCGCGTCGACCTCGTGCTCGGAGAGCGAGGAGGTGGGCTCGTCGAAGGCGATCAGCTTGGCCTCGCCGGTCAGCGCCCGCATGATCTCGACCAGTTGGCGCTGGGCGGGGGTCAGCTTCGAGCCGAGCCGGTCCGGGTCGAGCACGCCGGCGAAGCCGAGCCGTTCCAGGTCGGCGTGGATCCGGCGGCGCAGCTCGGCCCGGTCCAGCCGGCGGCCGGCGCGCCGGGGGAGCGTGCCGGCGTACACGTTCTCGGCGACCGAGACGTGCGGGATGATCTCGGGTTCCTGCGGGATGATCCGGATCCCGGCGGCGCGCGCCTCGGCCGGCGAGCGCAGCTCGACCCGCCGGCCGTCGAGCACCACGTGGCCCTCGGTGGGCCGGTGGTCGCCGGTGAGGATCTTCAGCAGGGTGGACTTGCCCGCGCCGTTCTCGCCCATCAGCGCCGTGACCTGGCCGCCCGGGAAGTCCAGGGTGACCCCGTCGAGCGCGCGTACCGCCCCGAACCGCTTGGTGATCCCCCGGACGCCCGCGGCGCCGGGCGCGGGGCCGGGTTCGGCGGCGGGTGGACGGGGGTCCGGGCTCGGGTCGGGTGCGCTGCTCATGGGGTCACCTCTGGGTGGTTCGCGGGTGGTCGCTCGTCTGGTGGGGTGCGAGCGGAGCGGGCGTCGCGGGTCAGCTGCAGGTGACTCCGGCGGTCTTCCAGGTGGCGGCGTCGACCATGGTGGTGGGGGCGAAGGCCTCGGCCGGGAAGTCCTTGGAGTTCTTGAGCTTGTCGTACATGGTCTGGACGGCGAGCGCGCCGACGTCCTTGCCGTTGATGAAGAGCGCGGCCTTCATGCCGGTGGGCTTGTCGCCGCTCCAGTCCTTGCAGGCGAGGTAGGCACCGAGGCCGACGCCGATGACGTTGTCGGCCTTGAAGCCGGCGTTCTGCAGGGCGGTGACCCCGCCCTGGACGTTCTCGTCGTTGCAGCCCCAGACGATCCAGTTCTTCACCCCCGGGTTGGCGGTGACCGTGGCGGCGATCTTGTCCTGGGCGCCGGTGGGGGTGTTGTCGGTGGCGACGTCGACGTTCTGCACGCCGGGCACGGCCGCGTTGAACGCCTCCTTGGCGGCCTTGACGCGGTCGCCGCAGACCGTGACGTCCTGCTTCCAGGCGGAGATGATCCGGGTGTCGGCGGGGTTCCAGCCGGCCTTCTGGTACTCGGTGACGGCGCGCTTGCCGACCTCGCCGCCCATCTGGGCGCCGCTGAAGCCGATCCGGGCCACCAGGTCGGACTTGGCGCAGGAGGCCGGGTCGGGGCCGCTGGCGCAGATCTGGTCGTCGGAGGTGAGCAGGGCGACCTTGGCGTCCTTGGCGGTCTGCACCACCTGCGGGCCCACCGCCGGGTCCGGGACCACGATGATCAGGCCGTTGCTCTTCTGGGCGATCGCCGACTGCACCTCGCTGACGGTCTTGTTGGCGTCGTTGCCGAGGTTGACCACCTTCAGGTCGATGCCGAGCTCGGCGGCCTTGGCCTTCGCCCCGGCGGCCTCGCCGATGAAGTACTCCTGGTCGCCCTGCTTCTGCAGGTACGTCAGCGAGATCTTCCCGCTGACCGGGGCCACCGAGGCGTCGCCGCCGGTGCTCTCGCGCCCGGTGGAACAGCCGGTGGCCAGGCCGAGGACGAGCAGCAGGCCCGCGGCGGCGGCCTGGTGACGGTAGGTACGGAACATGAGGACGCTCCTTGGTGCGCTGGCCGCGGCTCGGCGGTGGCACGGTGTCGGGGTGGACGTGCTCGGTGCGGGGCGGTTCGGTTCGGTGGTTCGCCGAGCCGAAAGCGCCCATAACTCAACATGTTCAAACGTGATGGGCCATATGACACCTCTGTTCGGCTGCCAGCGTCAAGAGGTCCGGGCGGCTGAGATCCCCTTGTGACGTTCCCCTGGCGCCGAATCCGCGCGCGGCGCTGCCGGCAATCCAACATGACCGCGCGAAAACCAACATCCGGGGGCGAGCTGGACCATCAGCCCTCCGCTGCGCTCCGTGATGAGGGATGATCTCCCTGTGACGTGCGGGGGTTGGTGGGAACGACGGCGGGATGCCCTGCTGTGCGCGGTCGCCCGGGAGTTGCTGCTCTGGGGCGAGGACGTGCTGGACGATCCGGGGGCGGGGGAGATCGCCGAGATCCTGGCCGCCGTCGCCGCCGAGACCGCCGCGGACGGGCGCCACCCGGACTTCCCGGACGCCGCCGACCTACTGGCCCGGGCCGCCGTCGAGGTGGCCCGCGCCGACCGGTTCCGCGGCACGCTGCTGCCGCAGGTCGCCCGGCACCTGCGGGCCGCGCTCGGGCTGCTCCGGGAGGCGCGCCTGGTGCTGGCCTGCCACCACGGGGCCACCGTCCGCGAGGGCGGCGGGGGTTGACGGCGCGGCCGCCGCCCGACCGCCGGTGCGGCTCGGCCGGACTGTCGTACCGCGCCCCTACGATGGCCGGCATGAGAGCCTCCGGAACGTTCAGCGTGAAGTCCTTCGTCCCGACCGGGCTGGAGCCGAGCCCGCCGATCGCCACCAACCTGCCGGTGGGCGTGGCGACCCTGGAGAAGAGCTTCGAGGGCGAGGTCGCCGGCCGCTCCGCCACCCTCTTCACGGCCGCCTTCGACCAGCAGTCGGGAGTCGGCACGTACGTGGCGATGGAGTCCTTCGAGGGGTCGTTGAACGGGGCCGAGGGGGCCTTCAACTTCGTCCACTCGGCGACCACCTCCGGCAGTGACCGGACGGCCGAGTTCTTCACCATCGTGCCGGCCAGCGGCACCGGCGCCCTGGCCGGGATCCGGGGCGGCGGCGGGCTGGCGGTCGACGCCGACGGCACGCACCGGATGTGGTTCGACTACGAGCTCGACGCCTCCGCCTGACGGCGCCCGCCCGGCGGACGGGTCGGGTCCCGCTGGATGGCCTGTCATGCGCATGGCTGCATCCTGCTGGGACGGCCGGCCCTGGTCAATGACTAAGCGCTTGCTTAGACTGTCGGCGATCGCGTCGCGGGGTCACCCGTGCCGTCCGAGAAGGCCACAGGAGAGCTCATGCCGGGTACCAACCGTCAGATCCGCCTCGCCGCCCGCCCGGTGGGCGAGCTGAAGCCCGAGGACTGGGCGCACGTCACCGAGCCGGCCGAGGCCCCCGGCGAGGGCCGGTTCGCCGGGCGGACCAGGTTCATCTCGCTGGACCCGGCGATGCGCGGCTGGCTCGACGACCGCCCGTCCTACCTGCCGCCGGTGGCCCTCGGCGACGTGATGCGGGCCGGATCGGTCATCGAGGTCACCGAGTCCAACCACCCCGACTACCGGCCGGGTGACCACGTGGTCGGCACCTTCGGCGTGCAGGAATACGTGGTCTCCGGCGGCAAGGGCGCGCTGAAGATCGACCCGGCCCTCGCCCCGCCGTCCACCTACCTCGGCGCGCTCGGCATGTCGGGCATGACCGCCTACTTCGGCCTGCTGGACGTGGGCGCGCTCAAGGAAGGTGAGACCGTCGTGGTGTCGGGTGCCGCGGGCGCCGTCGGCACCATGGCCGGCCAGATCGCCAAGGTGAAGGGCTGCCGGGTGATCGGCATCGCCGGCGGCGCCGAGAAGTGCGCCCTGCTCACCGAGGAGCTCGGCTTCGACGCGGCGATCGACTACCGCTCCGAGGACGTGCGCAAGGCGCTGCGCACGCACGCCCCCGACGGCATCGACGTGTACTTCGACAACGTCGGCGGCGACATCCTGGACGCCGCGCTGACCAGGCTGGCGATGCACGCCCGGGTGGTGATCTGCGGCGCGATCAGCCAGTACAACAACGAGACCGCGGTGCAGGGCCCGTCCAACTACCTGACCCTGCTGGTGCGCCGGGCCCGGATGGAGGGCTTCGTGGTCTTCGACCACGCACCCCGCTTCGCCGAGGCCGCGCGCGAGCTCGCCGGCTGGATCTCGGACGGCCGGATCAAGGTCAAGGAGCACCTGGTGCGCGGCGGCGTGGACGACTTCCCGGCCACCCTCCAGATGCTGTTCCGCGGCGAGAACACCGGGAAGCTGGTGCTGGAGCTCGACTGAGCCGCGCCGGGCCGGGGTGACACGGGTGCGGGCCGCCGTCCGGGGACGGCGGCCCGCCGGGCGTCAGTGCTTGCGGTGGGCGCGGCGCCTGCGCACCAGGAACACCGCGGCGCCGCCGACCGCGATCATGGCCGCCCCGGCGACACCGGCCCCGGTGCCGCCACCGCCGGTGGAGGCGAGCACGCCGTCGCCGGCCGTGCCGTCGGAGCCGGCGCCGGCCGGGACGGGGCTGACCGAGGAACCGATCACGGAGTGGCCGTCCGGCTGGTCGGAGGTGGGCGGGGCGGTCGGCGTCGGGGCCTGCGAGGGCTTCGCCGAGGTGGTGGGTGGGACGGTCGGGGTCGGCGCCGGGCTGGTGGGCTTCCCGGTCGGCGGGGTGCCGGCGTCGTCCCCGAGCTGGATGCGGACGTCCGCCCCCGCGGCGGTGGCCCGGGTGACGCTGATCGACAGGTGCGCGGAGGTGTCGGTGAGGGCGGCGCCGCCGGTGGAGAACGAGCCGGTGGCGGCCTTGTCGTCGTGCTTGACGTTGCTGATCATGATCGCGCGGTCGTAGTGGCCGCCCGGGACCTGGTAGACGGCTACGCCCTGGGCGACGTCGCGGTCCGCGGTGGCCGCGTCGGGCATGCGGTACTCGACGACGATCCGGTCCCCGCCCGTCCCCAACGGGAGATCGACGGCGCGCACGCCGGAGGTCCCGGGCGCGTGCAGCGGGGTGAGGTGCACGGTCGAGGTGGCCGACGGTGTGGTGACCTGCTGGGCGGTGAGCCACTTCACGGACAGCAGCTCCGGTGCCGTCAGCCCCTTCTTCTCGCCGCCCGCGCCCATCGGCGTGCGGTAGCTGTAGCCGTCCGCGGTGCAGGCGGTGAACGTGCCGGCCGGGCACAGGTGGCGTTCCTGGTGGGCGAAGCCGAGGTTGTGGCCCGCCTCGTGGACGATGGCGGCCTTGTCGCCGACGGCCCCCTCGTGGAACCAGGTCTTCGGGCCGGGCATCGAGCCGAGGCCCCACCACTCGCTGCAGAACTTGGTGTTCATGACGATCGAGATGTGGTCGTACGTCACGTCGGGGATCGCCTTGCGGGCGAGGTCCGCCATCTTGTTGGTGTCGCAGGCCGCGGTGTCGTCCATGTCGATGGTGAACGGCCCGAACACGCCGTCACCCTTGGCGGGCACGATGCTCAGCCGCCCGCCCGAGTTGTCGGCGTAGTACGACGCGAGCGAGTCCGTGGCCCCGAAGAAGTTCCGTGCCGCCTGGTCGTGGGCCTTCTGCGGATCGGCCAGCGCGAGGTTGCGGAAGTTGACGAGCACCACGGCGCGGTGGTCGACGGTCTGGGGAGCCGGCTCGGCGGACGCCGGTGTGGCGAGCAGGCCGAGGGACGCGGCGGCGGCGACGGTGCAGCGCCGCTTCCTCTTCAGGCGGTTGTTGGCCACTGTGCGTTCTCTCTTCCGGTTGTCGGTCGGTGCGGGCGTCCGGTCGGGGGTGGAGTGCCTGGCAGGAGGCCTGCGGCCCTGCCCGAAGGAACGGATCCTGAGGGGGAGACCGGGGGAGCGGGCCGGCAACCCGTGACTTTGCCAAGGCTTTACCTTTCGGGTTTCCCGCGTGCCGCCCGGGCGGCGGTGCGTGCACGGAAGGGGCCGGCGCCGCCCTCCCGCCCGGTATCGGGCCTTGTCGCACGGGTCGGCGGCCGTGGCACACTTGCGCGCATTCCGGTCGGGGCGCGACCTCCTTGCGCGGTGGACAGGGCCTTCGACCTGGCCCGACCGGCTATCGGCGAGCGGACGGGAGCGGGCGGTGCGCGTACTGGCGACGGAAATCCGGGTGGATCTGACCGATCTGACCGATGCGCAGCTGGCCGCACTGCTGCGCGAGCCCGCGTCGCCGGCGGGGCCCGCCGTCCACGTGGTGATGGGCGAGGTGTTCGCCCGCCACCACCCGGCCGTGCTCGCCTACGCCCGTACCTGTTGCCGGGACGCCGCCACCGCGCACGATCTCGCGGCCGAGGCCTTCGCCCGCACCTACCGCGCGGTCACCGCCGGCGCCGGCCCGCAGCACGCCTGGCGCCCCTACCTGCTGACCTGCGTCCGCCACACCGCCGTGGACTGGGCCCGCGAGGGCGCGCGCACCCAACTGTCGGACGACTTCGAGTCCTGGGCCGACTCCCTGCCCGCCGGCCACGACGCGGAACGGGCCGTGCTCGCCGCCGAGGAGGCCTCGCTCGTGCTGCGCGCCTACCGGTCGCTGCCCGAACGCTGGCAGGCCGTGCTGTGGCACGCGGTCGTCGAGCACGAGGCCGCGGACGCGACCGCCCACCGCCTCGGCATCACCGCCGGCGGGGTCGGTTCGCTCGTCGCCCGCGCCCGCGAAGGCCTGCGCGAGGCGTACCTGCGGGCCCACCTCGACCAGAGTGCCAGCGACGAGTGCCGCCACTTCGGCGCGCGGATCGCCAGCTCCGTCCGCCGGCCGGACAAGCGCGTCGCCCACGACCTCGACCGCCACCTGCGGTCCTGCGCCGGCTGCGCCCGCGCCGATCGCGACCTGCGGGACCTCAACGGCCGGCTCGGCGCGATCCTGCCGGTGGGCATCCTGCTCTGGAACCCGGCGAGCCTGTGGTCGGCGACCGCGGGGCACGGCGTCCAGCTGGCGGCCGCCAAGCTCGGGGTCGCGCACCGCCTGGCCACCGCCAAGGCGGCGTGGACGGCCGCGGCCGTCACCGGCGCGACCGTCGCCGCCGTCGCCGTCGTGCCGAACCTGTGGCACCCGCCCCACCGGGCCGCGGCCCCGGCCGCCGGCCCGGCCGCCACCCCCGTGTCGGAGCCCGCGAGCCAGGAGCCGACCATCTCGGCCACGCCGGCCTCCGCCGTCGCCCCGCCGCACCTGGCAACACCGGCGACGCCGTCCGCCACCCCCGCGCCGTCCGCGCCCCCGGGCTCGCGGTCCCTGGTCAACGCCATGACCGGCCTGTGCGCCCAGGCCGACCCCGGCGGCGGTCTCACCCAGCGCGGCTGCGACGGCAGCGCCGGCCAGACCTGGATCCTGCTGCCCGCCGGCACCGACACGCGCATCAAGAACCTCGGCACCGGCCGCTGCCTGGGCACCGGCGGCAGCACGGTCGACGGCGCACCCCTGGTCCAGGAGGCCTGCACGACCACCGGCAAGGCCCAGGTCTGGACCGTCTGCGACAACGGCATGGTCATCAACACCGCCACCGGCCTGCTCGTCGGCTGAAGCACTGGCCCAAGGCCGATCACCCCGGCGCCGGCGACCAGCTGACACAGAGTCAGAACTACTACAACAGCCAGGCCTTCCGCTGGCAGCAGCGCCCGCTCGGCACCTGAGCGCCGCCCGCCGGCACCGGGGGCCGGAGGACCGGTGCGCCCGGACCGGAATGGCTGGCGGACGGCCGGGCAGACGGGAGGGCAGCTGTTCCGAGCGAGGAGACCGAAGGCATGGGCACCGACCGGCAACCGTCGAACGACCACCGGACCAAGGCGCTGCGGCGCTTCCCCCGGCACGAGCGCCGGGGCGAGGCACGGCTGCCCGCCGTGCTGGCGACGCTGGCCGCGATCCTGCTGTACCTCGCTCTGCCGGAGCGGCTGCTGGTCGGCCCGCGGTTCGTGCTGCCGGGTCTGGAGATGCTGCTGCTGATCCCGCTGATCGCGGTCAACCCGCGCCGGATGACCCGGCAGAACCGGATGTCCCGGGCGCTCTCGCTGATCCTGGTGGCCGTGATCGGCGTGAGCAACCTG
>NZ_JBEOUL010000053.1:0-30740 GCF_040304075.1 Kitasatospora sp. NPDC094015 | reverse complement strand
GCAGGGTCTCGTACCAGAACTGGATGTTGTTCGGGAACAGCAGCGGCTTCATCGCGGTACTCTCCTCAGACACGGTAAGCACTGATCTGTGCTTGTGAGGAAGACTGTAGACCCACCGAACCCCAATAAGCAAACATCTGTGCTTGAGCAGCTGCACGGCTGTCTCTCAGGCGGTCCCGACCTGCTCACCGGCCAGGTAGGGGAGGGCCTCGTCACCCCCGTGGCCATCCGATGGGCAGGCGTCAACCATCCCGGCTCCCAACGATGTTGGGGCGATGTCGACGCGCCCCCGGCCGACCGGTTGATCATCCGCCAGGCGGGCCTGGCCGGTGCAGCTCGGGAATCAACACCGCTTCGCGATCACGGTTCCGAACGTGACTCCGGCCGGTGCGTGAACTCGGTTTGCTGGAAACGGAGTTCGCTGCGCCCGGCTGAGTGACCGGCGTCCGCCGCTGGCGGGGCAGCGTGCCGCCGCAGCACGGCTACGACCGAACGATCGTCCGTACCTCGTCGAGCGCGTCACCCGCGGATCCTGGAGCGGGCATCCGGCCGGGACCGACGCCGCAGAGCCCGGTCCCCGGGCCGGGGTGAGCCTCGGGGAACACCGGGTGATGCGGTGTCAGGATTCGGTTCCGGGGAGCTTCTGCGCGAGTTCGATCATGTTGCCCCACGGGTCGCGGAAGAATGCCAGGCGGCGACCGATGTCCTCGATCTCGAAGGGTTCGCCGATGAGGTCGACGCCGCGCGCGCCGAG
The DNA here is from genome assembly GCF_040304075.1 of Kitasatospora sp. NPDC094015. Lineage (NCBI taxonomy): Bacteria > Bacillati > Actinomycetota > Actinomycetes > Kitasatosporales > Streptomycetaceae > Kitasatospora > Kitasatospora sp. NPDC094015. Next base: position 29,986 of record NZ_JBEOUL010000053.1, on the reverse strand, counting down.
TTCGGCGCGGGCCGCGTCGATGTCGTCGACGTTGAAGCACAGGTGCTGGTAGCCGCCGTGCTGGAGGCTGACGCCGAGGTCGTCGACGACCTCGTTCGGGAAGGGCACCGGCCCGGCGAGCAGCTCCAGGTGGAACTCGTCGTCATCGGGCGGACAGAGGTAGGCGAGCTTCATCTCCCCGTAGGGCCACTCGTGCAGGACCCGGAAGTCCAGCTTCTGCGTGTACCAGGCCTTGGCGGCCTCGTAGTCGGGGACACGGACCCCGACGTGGTGCCCGCCGAACGAGGCGAACGGGCTCGCCGGATTCTTCGGCGGATGTGCGGGCATGGGCATCGCGGCCTCCGCGGTCCTGTGGGATGACGGCACTCATTCAAACGCGAGGGGCCGCCTTCACCACTCAGGCGCGCGGTCGTCCCTCGCCGGTCTGCCGGTCTGCCGGGCGCCCGCGGTCGCCTTCCCCGTTCGCGGCGGTTTCAGGTCGCCGGCGGGGTCTGCGGCCGGTGCGCGGTCGCGGCCTGCTGGAGAGCCCGGACGGTCTCTGCGACAGCAGGGATCTGGAGGGCCTCGCGGTGGCACAGCAGGTACAGCGCCCGCTCGGTGGTCGCGAGCGGGAGCGCCCGAACGTCGGGGTGGTGGTAGGCGTCGAGGGCGAGCTGCGGCAGCAGGGCGACGCCCAGGCCGCGGGCGACCAGGTTCTGGACGACGACGTAGTCGTCCGTGCTGTGCTGCACGTCGGGGCTGAAGCCGGCGGCTTCGCAGGTGTGCGCCAGGTGGGTGGCGCAGCTCGGACAGCCGGCGATCCACGGGGTCGAGGCCAGGCAGGTGAGCGGGGCAGCGGCGGTCGCGGCGGGGTGACCGGTGGGGACGACCAGGCGCACCGGGTCGTCGGTGAGCGGGATCAACTGGAGGTCGGGGCCGTGGTCCGGCAGCCGGCTGTCGTGCGAGAAGAGCACGGCGAGGTCGGCCTCGCCGCTGGTCACCAGGGTGGTGGCTGCGGGCGGTTCGCACTGGGTCATGCGGATCTCGAGCCCGGGACGGTGGCGTGCCAGGTTCGTCATGGCGGTCGGTACGAGGGTGGCGCAGGCCGAGGGGAAGGCCGCCAGGCGTACGGTGCCGGCGGCGAGGTCGGCGAGTGCGGCCATGTCGTCCTCGGCCGCGTGCAGGCGGGTGGCGATGGCGTCGGCGTGGCGCAGCAGCGTCGCGCCGGCCTCGGTGAGCCTGATCCCGCGGGAGTGGCGGACCACCAGCGGCAGGCCCGCCTGCCGTTCGAGCCGGCGCAGGTGCTGGCTCACGGCGGGCTGGGTCCAGCCGAGCCTGCGGGCCGCCGCCGCGATCGACTCGGTGCGGGCGACCTCTCGGAAGATCAGGAGGCGGTGCGGGTCCACAGCCCCAAGTATCCCTTGGGGGTCGGGCAAGCATGACACGGCTACCGCGGGTGCGGGGTCCGAAGCAGGCTGGAGTCCCACGGACACCAGGAGGAAGCGTGCGTACCATCGGACTGATCGGCGGCATGAGCTGGGAGTCGTCGGCGGAGTACTACCGGCTGCTCAACGGGCTCACCCGTGAACGGCTGGGCGGGCACCACTGCGCACCGAGCGTCATGGTCACGGTGGACTTCGCCGAGATCGAGGCGATGCAGCGGGCCGACGACTGGCAGGGGGCCGCCAGGCGGCTCGCCGAGGCCGCGAGGAGCCTGGAACTGGCCGGGGCGGAGCTGGTCGTGCTGTGCACCAACACGATGCACCGCGTCGCGGAGGACATCGCCGCCGAGATCCGGGTCCCGTTCGTGGACATCATCGAGGCGACGGCGCGGCGGGTCCGTGCGGCCGGCATGCGCAGGGTCGGGTTGCTGGGGACGCGGTTCACGATGGAGGGCGCGTTCTACCGGGCCCGGATGGCGGAGTACGGGATCGAGGTCCTCGTCCCGGACCTGCCGGAGCGCGCGCTCGTCCATGACGTGATCTACGGCGAACTGACCACGGGGCTGATCAACGACTCCTCGCGGCAGGAGTTCGTGCGGATCGTCGGAGCCCTCGCGGAGCGGGGCGCAGAGGGGGTGATCCTCGGCTGCACCGAGATCCCGCTGCTGATCGGCCCGTCCGACACTGCGGTGCCGCTCTTCGACACCACCCGCCTGCACGTCGAGTACGCCGTCGAACTGGCCGGGGCCGCACCGGGCGCGGTGCCGAGGCCGTCCCCTTCCACGAGCAGGCGCTGAGCGAGCCGGAGTTGACCGAGGAGGACCGCCACGATGCCTTCCTCGGACTGGGCAGCACCTACCGAGTCCTCGGCCGTTACGCCGAGGCGGTGCGGACGTTCCGCCGCGGACCGGCGGAGTTCCCGGACGACGCCAGTCTGCGGACCTTTCTGGCGATGGCACTGTGCACCACCGGGCAGGGCCGCGAAGCCGTGCGGCTGCTGCTGGGAGTGGTGGCGGCCACCAGCGACGACCGGCGGGTCCGGAACCACCGGCGAGCCGTCGAGCACTACGCGGACGATCTCGACGGCGGTCCGGTCGGAGGATACGCGTTCACCGGTAGCATGCGTACAACGTAAGCTTACGCTGTTCTCAAACTCGACCGTCTCGACCACCCCCAGGGGGATGCTCCATGCGTACGACCGCCGTCACCGTGCCACTGGTCTGGCTGGCCTGGCTGATGCTCACCGAGTGGGTGCCGATGTTCCCGCTCAACGATCTGAGGGCCGACAACCGCCGGGAGCGGCTCGCGGACGCCGCCGTCAACTACCCGATACCGCTGCTCATCGCCGGTGGCGCGGCCCTCGATCACCCGGCTGCTCGGATCGCGGCCCTGGTGCTGTGCCTGCTGGTCCTGGCCGGTCACGTGGCGAGCTGGTGGCTGCCGTACTTCGGGATCAGCGCGGCGGCGCAGCGGGAGTCCTATGACCGGGACTACGCCCGCACGCTGAAGGTGCTGCCCGTCGAGGGGCACGCGGTGGTGCCCGACGTGCAGCACATGGTGGTCGGTGTTCTCACCCTGGCGATGACGTGCAGCACCCTGGCGGTCACCCTGGCCGGGTGACTCTGTCACGCTGAGGGGATGAATCAGGCATCACGATCCGGCCGGGGCGGCCGACCCGCGCAGATCAGTGTGGACCGGATCACCGCGGCGGCGATCGAGGTGGTTGACCGCGAGGGGCTGGACGCGCTGACGATGCGCCGGATCGGGGCGCACCTCGGGGTGGCGGCGATGTCGTTGTACCGTCACCTCCCGGGTCGTGACGCCATCCTGTCCGCCGTGGTCGACCAGCTCTTCGCCAGCGCCGTGGCGGACCTGGACCCCGGCCCGGCCTGGCCCGACGCGCTGACCGCCTTCGCGGTCGCCTACCGCCGCATGCTGCTCGAGCATCCGAACGCGGTACCCCTGCTGGCCACCCACCCGGTGAGCCCCGACACGGCCGTCCCGGCCCTGGCGGCGCTGCTCGAACGCTTCACCGCCGCCGGCGTCCCCGAGGACGAGGCACTGATCCGCATCCAGTCCGTCGGTGTCTTCACGCTCGGTCACGCCCTGGCGCAGGTGGGGTCGGGGGGCAGCACCGAGGACCATGACACCGGGCCGGCGGCACCGGACCCCACCTCGCTCGACTACTACCAGCGGTGGTTCGACGCCGGCCTGCAGGCGCTGGTCGCCGGATTCGAACACCACCGGACACCCGAGTAGCGAACCGGGCACAGCCGCGCCACCGCAGCTCCGAGGGTGATGTTCGGCCTCGGGGGCGCTCGATCTGCTGGTCCGGGCCCGGCCGGGTGCGGTGACTGCCCGTTGTGGTGCGGGTCAGGGCAGCGGCTGGGCGTCGCTCGGTGTGGTGGCCGGATCGTCGCGCGCGGGTGCTGTCGCCCGTTCGTCGGCGGTGGCGAGGAGGAGGAACAGCGGGGGCAGGGCGAGTTCGGTGGCGGTCAGGACGACCTGGAACCACTGGGGCCACCCGTGGATCGCGATGGACAGGATGCGTCCGAGACCGCCGAGCAGGCAGATACCGGCGAGCCGGCGGACGGCCCTGGCGGGGATCGGCGACTGCCGGGCGGCCCAGATCCAGGCGAGGCCGTACCCGAGGAAGATCGCTCCGTAGTACCGCTCGCGGCTGTCGACGGTCGCCCCGGCCGAACCCTCGCCCGGTACCGAGTCGATGCCGAGCGCGAGGTGGAGGACGCCGATGGCCGCGCAGACGGCGCCCATGATCAGTAGTAACCACTTGAGAAGCCTGGCCATGAACGGACTGCTCCTTCCATGCTGGTAGACGCCTGTCTACTTAAGGCGACCGTACGGCCGCTGGTAGACGCGTGTCAAGTAGCATGGGGGCATGCCCACCCGACAGAGACTCACCCCCGAGGACCGGCGCGCCCAGTTGCTCGACGTCGCGGCACAACTGTTCGCGGCGAGACCGTATGACGATGTGTTGATGGAGGACGTCGCGTCCCGGGCGGGGATCTCCCGTGCCCTGCTCTACCGGCACTTCGCGAACAAGCGTGATCTGTTCGCGGCGGTCTACCAGCAGGCTGCGGACCGGCTGCTGGTCGCCTCGGAGCTCGATCCGGGCGTCCCCGTGTTCGAGCAGCTGTCGGTCGGACTCGACGCTCACATCGACTACTTCGTCGCCAACCGCAACACCGTCCTCACCGCCAACCGGGTACTCGCCGGCGACCCGGTGATCCAAGCGGTCATCACCGACGAGCTGGGCGTGCTGCGCCGACGCCTGCTCGACGCCACCGGCCTCGCCGGCGAGGCCGCGGAGCTGGTCTCGGCCACCCTGATGAGCTGGCTCGTCTTCGTCCGCACCCTGTGCGTGGACTGGCTGACCAACGGGACGTTCTCCCGCACCGCGCTGCGCGACATGTGCATCGGAGCGCTGCTGGGCGCCCTGGGGGCGGTCATGGACCTGGACGGTCTCGCTGCCGGCGCAGTTCGCCCGGGGTGAGGTGCCGCGTCGATCCGTGCAGGGCGTGCCGGGAACGGTCGTGCACCTCCCGTCCCCGGCTCGTGCCGTGGGCCGGCGGCCGGGCCGAACCCCCTGTTCGGGCAGGCCCGGTGCCGGGTTACGGTTGGTCAGGAGCCCGGAGCAGCCGGGCAGGCAGCAGGCCGGTCCGTGGCGTGCCAGGGTGCGTCCGACCACGCCCCGGCGTGGTCGAACCGGCCGCAGACCGGGGGAGATCGCCATGTCCGACCTGCCGCACGCGGACTACCTCGCCGCCGTCCACGAGGCGCTGACGGCCGAGGGCCTGCTCGTACGGGATGGCTGGACCCAGGGGTTGGTCCATCGTCCTTCGGACCTCGAGGCGACAGTGCCGGCCGACTTCGACGGCGGCTTCCGCTTCGGGCCGGGCCAGTTCCACGGGCACAGGTGGTCGGAACCGGAGACGGTCTGGCTGGGCTGGGAGCACCACCGGGGCTGGTCCCTGATGGACGAGGACAGCGGGTTGATGCCGATCCACTACTTCGAGCGTCCGTTGCCGTTGTCCGAGGCGTTCGCCGATCCCACCGCCGTCGCGGGCGCCGTCCGGCGGTGGCTCCCGGCCTGGGACTGGCCCACCCCTGCGTACCCCGACCGGTGGGCACGCGCGGACGAGGGCGAGGCGGCCGTAGCGGCGTGGCACGAGCGCAACGGCCGCTGCCTCACCAGGAACGACCGGCACCTCGTGCGCGTCGACGGGGACGAGCCCGCCGACTGCCCCTGCCCGCACCTGCCGTGCGGCAGCGTCACCGAGCGCGAGATCCGCGAGGAGTGCGCGTGGCACAGCGGCCGGATCCGTCCTGAGCTCCTCCGCATGCACGGGCACGCTCCCGAGAAGTGCCCGGGTGCGGCGTCCGGCACGTGACGGCCGTGGAGGTCCACGAGCTGCTCCGCCGGAGCCGGTCGGCCGGTCGGGCCGGGCCGCTGCCGGACGCCGTGTCGGGCTTGTGCCGTGATGTGCGGTTTCGTCGTACCGGTACGAAGGGAGTTGCGGGGCGGAGGCAACCACGGGATTGATTTGGGCGTCCCCCGAGCGACATGATCATCGCACCGATGATCGGCCGAAGAAGGAGACCTCATGTCCGTTGCCAACGGCCGTAGACGCGCCACCGGTGCCGTGGCCGCCCTGGGCGTGGTGCTCGCCGCCACCGGCGCTCTCGCGCCCGCGGCCGCCGCCGCCCAGCATCCGGCTCCGCTCACCGGCCTGCGCACCGCGCCCGGTACCGACTGCGCGGGCGGGAGCGTCCTGGGCCTCGGCGACGTCGCCCTGTACGCCGACGCCACCTCCGCCGCGGTGGAGTTCCAGCTGCTCCGCCGGGGCGCCGGCAAGCCCGTCGCGGACGTCACCCTCCCGGCCACCGCCGGGACCGCCTCCGTCTACGGCGTGACGCGCGAGACGCTGGCGGCGGCTGCGGGCGGGGCGATCACCGACTTCGACTGGAAGGCCCGTGCCCGGGGCGGCCACACGCCCGGCCGCTGGTCCACCACCTGCCACTTCCGCTACGACCCGACGGTGCCGGCCGCGGCTCCGGCGCTCACCGTCCCGGCCGGCCTGAAGGTCGGCACCCCCGCGCAGATCACCGTCGCCGCCGGCGCGGGGCAGCCGCCCGCCGCCTACGAGTACCAGGTGGGCGCGGCAGCGCCGCACACGGCCGCGGCGGACGCCAACGGCGGCGCCGTCCTGACCGTCACGCCGGAGAGCGCGGTCGCCGTCCTGACCGTCACCCCGCTCTCGCCCGGCGGTAACCGCGGCCCGAGCGCCACCGCCACCCTCAACGCCCAGGTGCCCGAGCCGGTCACCGGCGACTACGACGGCGACGGCCACCCCGACCTCCTGCTGGTCGGCGGCACGCTCGGGCTCGGCGACGGCCTGTGGCTGGCCAAGGGCCGGGCCGACGGCGGCCTCGCACCCGCCGTCCAGGTCGGAGCGGGTGGTACCGGCCGCAGCATCCCCGGCAGCGCCGCCGACTGGAACGGCACCCAGGTGATCGGCGGCCGCTACGCGGGCCGCAACGGCGTCATGGTCTACGTCCCGGAGGTGGGTACCGGCACCGCGCTCCCGTACGCGGCCGGTGCCTTCGACCCGAACCGGTCGCTCAACATCTCGTCCATGACCTTCGTGGACGACGGTGCCCACACGCGCGTGGAGCAGATCGCCGACAGCGGCGAGCTCTACCAGGCCGGGTCCGGCGAACCGACCGGTGACGCCGCCTCGGACGGCCTGCTCGTGCTGGCCGGCGGCAAGCTCTGCATCGAGGCCGCGTTCCCCATCCCGGGCGCCTACGACTCGCTCAGCGGGGCCGTCGAACTCAGCAGCACCAACCCTGCCGGAACCGGCGACTGGCACGGCTGGACCATCACCACCGCGGTCGTCGGACCGGATCGCCTTCCCGGCCTGTTCGCCCGCGACGACGCCGGTGGCGCCCTGTTCTACTACGCACCTGCCGCGCTCACCGGCCCGTTCCTCGGCGACCCGATCGGCGCGCCCACCTTGGTGGCCGCCGGCGGGTGGGACGCGGCCGCCAGGCCGGTGCTGCAGGGCACCGATCTGAACGGAGATTCCACCGCGGACCTGTGGGCGTTGGACGCCCAGGGCAACGCCACGAGCTTCCGCTTCGACGGCACCACGTTGACCGCGCTCTCCACCTCGGACATCCACCCGACGGGCTGACGCACCGACGGCCCCCGGCCCGGCCCGGTTCGGGGGCCGTCGCGCACCGGGCACGGCCGATGTCATCACCGGTCGAAGGCGAAAAGGCGGAGCGACGATGGGATTCATGGCCTACCGGAGGAGACGGTCCTCCCGGAACGCGGACCTGCGGGCGGAGCGCCTGGTGGAGGACGGCCGCCGGATGCTGGCGGAAGGCCGGGCGGCCGACGCCGAGGCGCTGTTCGCCGAAGCGGTGCAGATCTGGACCGCTCTGTGGGGTCCCGGGGCGCCCGACCCCCTCGCCGCTCGAACGGTGCGGGCCCGAGCGCTGCGCCGGCTCGGCCGGACCGCGGAGGCGGAGGCCGAGCTGCGTGCCGTCATCGCCGTCACGTCGGCCACCGCGGCCCTGCTACCACTCGACGGGAGCGCCCGGTTGCTCCTCGCCGGCATCCTGCTGTCCTCCCAACGGGCACGGGAGGCACTGGAAGGGCTCGACGCCTTGGTGGCGCGTTCTGCGCATGGTCCCCAGGACCTGACCGGCTCCGCGGCTCTCACCATGCGGGCGGCCGCGCTGTCCGTGCTCGGCCGCCATGCCGAGGCGGCGGAGCAGTCGGGGGAGGCCGCGGCCGGGATCGCCGACGAGTACGGCGCCGGCCATGCCCGAGCGCTGCGGGCCCGGGCATCGCGGGCACACGATCTTGCCCAGCTCGGGAGGTACGACGAAGCCGAGGCCGAATGCCGAGCCCTGATCGGCGCAGCGGCCGGCCTCGATCCCGGGGCCGCCTCGGAGCTGGACCGGTCCGCCCGCGGCGCTCTGGTGTTCTCCTTGGTCGGTCTGGGCCGCGCGCTGGAGGCGGAAGCCGAGGCCCGTGCGGCGATCCGGTCGGCCACCACAGTGGCGTCCGCCGCGCGGAGCTACCCGGTGACTCTTCAGCTGGGACTGGCCAGGGCCTTGAACGCGCAGGGCCGCCACGAGGAGGCCTTGGACACCGCCCGGTCGGCCGAGGCGGCGTACGTCGGGACGGCCGACGCCCGACCCCAGTTCGTCGCTGCCATCAGCCTCGCCGTCGCAACGGCACAACTCGCCCTGGGCCGCCCGGACGAGGCCCGCCACGCCGCCGACCGGGCCCTGGCGGGCTGCCGCGCGACGCTCGGCCCGTACCACCACCGCACGCTGGAAGCGGGAACCCTGCACGGCATGGTCCTCGCCGCCGAGGGGAGCACCGCCGCGGCCCGCGAGCAGCTCGCCCCCAACGCCGCCGCCTGGCGGGAGCACTTCGGAGCGGACCACCCCGGGACCCGGACGGCGGAAGCCTCCCTGGCAGCCCTGGGGTAACCGCGGCACCGGGCCGGCGCCGGCCCGGGCCCGTCCCGGCCCGCCGGCGATCCGCGCAAGGGGCTTCCGAGGGTGTTCCGGAGCGGTCACCATGGAGGTCGGTCGGTGACCCGGGGGTGGGGATGAGCGAGAGCGGTGGTTCTCCGGACGGGCAGCCGGAGCAGGTCGGACGGGCGCCGTGGCCGGCGCTGGCCTGCCTGGTGGGGCTGCTCCTGGCGGGCGTCGTGCTGACGAACTTCACCGGAGAGCTGCGGGCGGCGCTGTGGGGCGTCCCCGGAACGGTGTCCGACGCCGACTGCAGGACGTACGACAACACCGTGGCCAATGCCGGAACATCGACGTCCTGCTCGGGCACGTTCACCCCGGACGGCGGTGGCCCGTCGTTCGGCGTCACCGTGGACGGCGACCTCCGGCCGCAACCGGTCCGCGCGTCGGTGGTGGACGGCAGGTCCGGCACCGCGTACGTCTCACCGACGCTGTGGGCGGGCGTGCTCCCGGTGGGGCTCGCCCTCCTCCTCGCCGGTGTCCCCGTGGCGGTGACGGTGGAGCACGAGCGCCGCGTCCGCGCCCGGCGTCCGGGACCGGCCGTACCCGCCCGGCACGGTGCGGAGCAGCCGGCTCCGACCTCGGACGACCCGGGGCTGTCGGACTTCTGACCGCACCTCTGGTGCGGTGGCGGGCGGGGCGTGGAAGGCCCCGGCCCCCGCGCCGCCGCGGTCAGTGCGTGATGGCGTACGAGTCGCCGTAGAGGGTCCAGCGCAGCGGGGTGGCGAGGGCCAGGTTGCCGGCTTTCAGGAAGGCCGTCTGGACGGAGTCCACCCGCTCGGTGTTGTGCCGGCCGGCGGCCATCACCGACCGGCGGGCGTTCAGGAAGGCGGTCAGGTAGGCGGTCTCGTCGCCGCCCTGGGAGGGCGGCCGGGCCTTCGCCAGCGCGGCCGCCCGGATCCCGCCGAAGCTGTGCGCTCCGGTGCCCGGGCCGTGCACCACCAGCGCGTCGTAGTAGGCGAACTGCCCGAGGGCGTGCAGGCCGTCCGCCTCGGCCTGGCGGACCGCCGGGTCGAAGTACACGCGGTCGCGCTCCTCGTCCTGGGCCCGCTGGAAGGCGGGGTCCTGGGCGGCGGCCCGCCAGTCGTCGGCGAAGGTGGGGTCGAGGCCCTCGTGCGAGTCGGTGCCGTTGACCTGCTGGAGCGCGGGCAGGTAGCGGACCAGCCGGTTACCGGGGTTCAGCGTCTGGTAGTACCGGATCAGCTGGAGCATGTCGTCGGTTCCCGAGGTGAAACCGATGAGGCCGCCGGTGTAGCCGCGGCCGTCCTGGATGTCCTCGATGTACTTGTACTGGGCCCGCCAGTCGAGCGAGGAGTTCTCGGCGCTGGAGACCAGCTGCTGGGCGATGTCCTTCATCCGCGGGCTGTCCAGGGCCGGACCGGCGTTCAGCGCCGCGGCGGCCGAGGCGGACGGGCCGGCGGCGCCGCTGACCGAGGCCGAGGGGCTCGGCGAGGCGGTGGCGGCAGCGGTGGCGGCCGGGCCGGCGAGGGCGGAGATCTCGCCCTGGTCCACGGCTTCGCCGCGGTCGGTGGCGGGGGCCGGCGCGGGGCGCGCGGCGGCGGTGTCATCGGTGTGCGAACCGCCGCCGAGGGCGGCACCCGTCGCCGTGGCCACCGCGGCCACGATCAGCAGGGCCACCGCGAGCCGCCGCGTTCTCCGGGGTCTCCGTGCTCTCCTCGTCCCCCGCGTCCCCCGCACGGCCCGCCTGTGTCCCATGGCGCACGCTCTCCGAATCGTGGATGTCGACAATCGGCGAGCAGTCTACCGATGCTGGTCGACCGGCCGGCTGTGGCCCCGGCCGGGGCCGTCGGCCGGCTCAGGCAGGGGCGAGCAGGCAGAACTCGTTGCCCTCCGGGTCGGCCAGAACCGTCCAGGAGATCGCGGACCGGTCGAGAACGGGGTCGGTGGCGCCCAGGGCGCGCAGCCGGTCGGCTTCTGCGGCCAGGTCGTCACCGGGGTAGGGGCGGGCGTCGAGGTGGACGCGGTTCCGCCCGCTCTTGGGGTCGGGGGTCCGGAGGAACTCCAGGTAGGGGCCGACGCCTTGGGCGGATCGCATGGTCGCGTGGTCGTCGGCGACCTCGTGCAGCGTCCAGTCCATCGCCGCGCCCCAGAACCGGGCCATCTCCCGCGGGTCGGTGCAGTCGACCACCACCGCGGCGATCGGCCCGGTGTCCCGGTAGACCGGGCGGGGCTCCAGGACGCAGAACTCGTTGCCCTCCGGGTCGGCCATGACCGTCCAGGGGACGTCGCCCTGACCCACGTCGGCGAGCGTCGCGCCGAGATCCTTCAACCGTGCGACCAACTCCCGCTGATGAGCGGTCGAGGTGGTGGCCAGATCGAGGTGCACCCGGTTCTTCACCGTTTTGGCTTCCGGGCGGGAGACGATGTCGATGCAGACGGCCACGGGGTCGGGGTAACTGAAGCCCACGGGTTCGAGGTTGGTCACGCCGGGGCCCTCGCTGTCGACGCCCCAACCGAGGGCCTCCGCCCAGAACCGGCCGAGCGCGGAGTCGTCCCGGGCCTTCATGTTGATCTGCACGAGTCTTGTTGCCATACCGCAGATCCTAGAAGCTCCGGAACGGCCGCCCGGCCGACACCGCTCTCCGGTCGGCGTCGTGCGGCCGCTACCGGGCGGCCGGCTCGGCCGGGAGGGCGTGGTCGATGTTGTCCTCGACCCATGAGCGGAGCGCGTTGAGCGGGACGGCCGCGCTCCGGCCGAGCGGGGTGAGCGAGTACTCGACGTGCAGCGGGACGGCGGGGTAGACCGTGCGGTCGAGGATGCCGAACTCCTCCAGGCGGCGCAGGGTCTGGGTGAGCACCTTGGGGCTGACGCCCTGGAGCCGCCGCTGGAGCGCGCCGAACCGTTGGGGTCCCTCCTCGAGGGCGCCGATGGCGAGCGCGGACCACTTGTTGGCGAGCAGGTCGAGCAGGGCGCGACAGGGGCACTGGGCGGCGTAGACGTCGTGGTGCACGTGCTGGCCGCTCGGGCAGATGGTGGTCATGTTCACTCTCCTCACCAGGACACTTCCCGATGGGAAGTAGAAGACCTTGAAGGTAACTGTATCCCCGGGGATAGCGTCGTCGACGTCAGGGGAAGGCCGCAACGGCGTTCCACAGGTTGCTGTTTCAGGAGATGACGCATGTCCGCAGACATGATGCGCGCGGTGGTCCAGGACGTTTTCGGCGGCCCGGATGTGCTGACGGTCCGGCCCGTGCCGCGGCCGGTGCCGCTGCCCACCGAGGTGCTGGTCCGGGTGCACGCCGCCGGGATCAACCCGGTCGACTGGAAGACCCGCGGCGGCACCGGCATGGCCGGCGTGCTCGGCGAGCCGCCGTTCACCCTCGGCTGGGACGTGTCCGGCGTGGTGGCGGAGGTCGGATTCGGCGTGACCACCCTGAAGGTCGGCGACGAGGTCTACGGCATGCCGTGGTTCCCGCGCGTCGCAGGCGCCTACGCCGAGTACGTCACCGCACCCGCCCGGCAGTGGGCACGCAAGCCGTCCACCATCGACCACGTGCACGCCGCCGCCGTGCCGCTGGCCGCGCTGACCGCCTGGCAGGCGGTGGTCGACACCGCCCAGGTCCGGGCCGGCCAGCGGGTCCTGATCACCGCCGCCGCGGGTGGGGTCGGCCACTTCGCCGTCCAGTTCGCCCGCCACCTGGGCGCCCACGTCATCGCCACCGCCAGCGGCGCCCGCCACCCCTGGCTGAAGGAGCTCGGCGCGGACGGGACCATCGACTACACCACCACCCGCTTCGAGGACGCCGCCGAGGACATCGACGTCGTCATCGACCTGGTCGGCGATGCCCACGACCTGACGAGCACCCGCTCGCTGAAGGTCCTGCGTCCCGGCGGTCTGCTGGTCGCCGTCCCGGCCGGGGTATCGCCCGAGCTGGCGCAGGCCGCCGAGACGGCGGGGATGCGGGTCACCCCGTTCCTGGTCGAGCCGGACGGCGCGGCGCTGACCACGATCGCCGGCCTCATCGACGCCGGCGAGGTCGCCGTCGAGGTGGAGGAGACCTTCCCGCTCGAGCAGGCCGGAGCCGCCCACGCCCGCGGCGAGGCCGGCCGCACCCGCGGCAAGCTCGTACTGACCGTTGCCAACTGACCATCCCGAACGAACGGTTGGAGTGATACCCGTGTTCTACGAGATCCGCCGCTACCAGGCCCGCCCCGGACGCCGCGCCGAGTGGGTGCACTACATGGAGGACGTGGTCATTCCCTTCCAGGCCTCGCAGGGCATGGACGTGGTCGCCTCCTTCGTCGACGAGCAGGACGAGGACGGCTACGTGTGGATCCGCCGCTTCGAGGACGAGGCCCGGCGCGAGGAGCTGTACGCGGCCGTCTACCAGCACCACCGCTGGAAGGCCGAGATCGGCCCGGCGGTGCACGACCTGCTGATCCCCGAGAAGTCCCTGGTCACCCGCGCGATCCCCACCCCCGCCTCACCGATGCGGTGAAGCGGGCCACGGCTCGCCCCGCCCGCCACGAACCCACCCACACCCCCGTGCAGCACCACAACGAAGGAACGTTCATGACCACCGACACCACGCTCCAGAAGTCGGCCCCCGCCCCCTCGATCACCCAGGCCGCCGCCGGCGCGCTCATCGCGGCCGTGCACAGCGCCGCCGCCCGGATCGGCTTCACCGCCGCCGTCGCCGTCACCGACCCGGGCGGTCACCTGAGGGCCTTCGACCGCGCCGACGCCGCCCCCTTCCTCACCGCCGAGGTCGCCCTCGACAAGGCCTGGACCGCAGCCTCCTTCCGCACCACCACCCACACGTGGAACGACTACCTCACCGACCCGAGGATCGCGCCGCTGGCCGGCCACCCGCGCCTGATGGCGGTCGGCGGCGGCTACCCGATCATCGACGACGGCCGGTGCGTCGGCGGCCTGGGAATCTCCGGCGGCAGCTACGAGCAGGACCAGCAAGCCGCCGAGGAGGCCCTGACCGCCCTGGGATTCGAACTGCCCGCCCCCTGACCGTCCGCGACTCGGTTCTGCCCGCCGGGGCGTGACGCCGGCCGCTCTGCCCCCCGTCGAGTTCAGGACCGGAGCCCCCGTCGCGTCACGAGGCGAGGATGCGGGCCAGCCGGGCAGCCTCCGTCCGGACGCGGCGGGGTGCGGTCGGAGCCGTGAGGGCGTCGAGGGCGGGGAGGGTGGTCCGGATGCCGTCCGCCGCCGCGTGTTCGGCGGCCATCGCGAGGGCGTCCGCCAGCCCGCGCACGCCCGGTTCCTCGCCGGCGAGGACGGTGATCAGGGTGGTGAGCACCTCCCAGACCGGCCGGCCCGCACCGCTGCGCGCGGCGTCGGCCAGAACGGGCAGGAACCGGCTCGGCTTGGCCACGGTCAGCCGCCACAGCCCCGCGATCCACCGGCCGAGCAGCTCGGGACGCAGCCGCCCGCGGGCGTTCAGGACCAGCAGGGCGTCCAGCGCCACGGTGCGGTTCTCCGCGCGGGCGGCCGTCAGCCCGTACCCGAGCGCCAGGTGGTACACCGCTGCGGTCTCACCCGGGACCTCGGCGAGCCGGACCAGCCAGGAGTTGAGTACGTGGTGGCTCGCAGAATTCGCCTGGAACACCAGCAGGGGCAGGCCGTGGGCGGCGACGGTCTCCGGATGCCAGGGCGCCACCCAGGGCAGCTGGGCGAGCACCTCGGGACGCGGCGCCGCCATCCCGGCGAACAGACCGGATTCGGCCGGGTCGGGCAGGGCGTGGAGCAGACCGGTGATGCCTTCGGGGACGGGTTCGGCGGCGCGCACGAACGGCGCGATACGGGCGATCGTGTCGCGCACCCCGTACGGGGCGGGCCGCTCCGGCTGGCCCGGCAGCTGGGTGTGAAAGGCGTCCGGCGTGGGCGGCGGGACGTCGGCCGGCAGCTCGCAGCCGAGTTCGGCGGCGGCCGAGCGGGCGGCCGACAGCGCGTGCGGGGGCAGCCGGAGCAGTGCCTGGGCGAGGTCCGCGGGCCAGGGCAAGGCCCCGGCGGCCCGGTGCGCCGCCAGTCGCTCGACGAACACCGTCGGATCGACGGCGCCGTCGGCGCTGGTCGGGGTGGCGAGCAGCAACGGCACCGGCGACCGCCCGACCCTGGACGCGGCCTCCAGCACGCGCAGCACCGGGACGGACCCGGGACTGCGAAGGTGAGCGGGCCAGGCGAGCATCTCGGCTGCGGACTGCGCCGCCGGGTGGCTGCGCCCGGTCAGGGCATCGAGCAGGCAGCCGAATGCCGGCTCGAGGTGCTGGGTCTGCCAGCTCGGGATCGGTTCGTCACCGCGCCCTGCGGTGAGCGGAGCGAGGGCGGCGTGCAGGGCCGCGGCGTCCCGGTGGTGCTCGGTGACGAGGGCGGCGAGGACCACCTCGAACTCGCCGGGGTCGGGCACCTGGTCGGCCATCAGGGCCGCCAGCCGCTCGGCGAGGTCGAACCGGCCGGCGGGTGCGGCGGGCAGCGCCACCTGGCCCATGGGCGGTGCGACGGCGTGCGGTTCGGCGATTTCCTCAACCTCCGGGGTCTGGATGGCCAGCAACCGGTGGGACTCGGGCTTGAGTGCCGCGCCGAGCCCGGCGGCGGCGCTGCGCACGGCCTCGGCGGTGGCCGGGGCGACACCTGGCAGGTACTGGGCCGTGAGGCGCAGGGCGCGCTCCTGGACGGCCGCGGACGGGTGGGTGAAGGCCACGCCGACGGCGGGCAGCAGGCCGTCCGCCGTGGCCGGGTTGCGGCGCAGGGCCGCGGCGACGCGGCTCAGCTGGGTGGTGGCGAGGGTCTTCTCCGGGCGGGCCAGGACGGCCGCCGTCAGCTCGGCGAACACCTCAGGGGAGAGCCGGTCGTCCACGGGCACCAGCGCCGCCTGGGCGGCCTTCGCGGTGGTCGGCGCGCCGTCGGCGGCCAGCCGAACGTGATCGCGGGCCCGGGTGAGGACCTCCTCGGGGTCGAGCGCCAGCGCCGCGTACAGCTGGAGGAACCCTCGCAGGTTGCCGGGCCGGTCGCCGCGCAGGAGCTTCCCGACGCAGAGGTCGATCAGCTCGGCGCGGTCGAGCACGCCTTCGCCCGCCAGGACGGTCAGCACCTTGGGCCACTCGTTGTCCGGCCCGAAGCCGGCGGCATAGGGATCGGTGAACGCGCTTCCGACGTCCGGGACTTCGAACAGCCGGCGGACGAACTCGGCCAGCCGGGGCCGACCGCGCAGCCAGGAGAGCAAGGTGTCGTGGCGCGGCACCGGTTCGCGCAGGCCCTGCTCGGCGAACCGCTCGGCGATCTCCCGGTGGCCGGGGTAGCGAATCAGGTCACCCTGGCGCACCCAACCGGTCAGGTAGCCGTCGGTGATGGGGAGCTCGGCGCCCGACCAGACGGCGAGGCCGTGGGCGATCAGCCACCGGCCGTGGTCGCCCCGCGCGGGCAGCCACTCGGCGAGCCGGATCGCGAGTTCACGGTGGAACGACTGCTCCCGGTGCGGTGCGAGCAGGGCCATCAGCAGGACGTGGTGGTCCGGATTGGTGGAACCACCGCCGGGCAGCGGCCAGGTGACGTCCAGGAGCGGGCGGGTCGTCAGCCACTCGAGGGCCTGGGCGGCAGTGGCGGCGGAGTGGATCCCGGCGAACTGAAGGGCGGCGAGCTGGCGGTAGGCGGCGTCATATCGGTCCATGTCGCGCGAGGAGAGCTCGCGCGAGAGCTCGGCGCGGAGCTTGCGCAGCGGAGCGCGCAGATGGCTCAACTCGGCGGCGGGCACGGGGGAGAGCCGCTCGATCACCCCCTGCGGAACCCGCGCGGCGATGAGGGCGCGCACTTCCTCCCAGCTGACCGTCCCGCTCTTGAGATCCGCCACGATGCCTCCTACCAGGTCCGATCGACGTTCGTGAACCTAGCGCCCCCCACCGACAGCCGTCCGGCCGGGTGCCACCGGCAGACCCGCCGGTCCTCCACCACGGCCGGCCATCCGGCCCGCTGCGCCTCCACGCATCGGCGGGCTCACCGCGGGGGATGCGCCCCGGCACCGGCCGGTGCGGCTACTTGGAGACGGTCATGGTGTCGCGGATGTGGCGGGTGCGGTCGGCGGCGTCGGCCTGTTCGAGGGTGGCGGGCATGCCTTCGGGCCAGGGCGGGAAGCTCACCACGCCGGTGGTGTTGTGGTCGCCCCAGAGGCACACGGCCGCGACGAGCAGTCCCTCGGTGGAGACTCCGCATTTCAGCCGGCCCTGGGGGTCGTTGGGATCCTGGGCGTCGACGTCGGTCAGCGGTACCGTCCAGGTGCCTCGCGGCGACTGCATCGCGGTGATCGCGGACGCCGCCACCGCGTCGGGGTCGGTGATGGTGCCCCAGGCTCCGCCGATGGTCAGGACCCCACCCACGTCGGCGGTGTACTTGGCCACCATGCTGCCGTCGAAGCTCTCGTAGCCCGCCGGTTGCGAGTCCGCCGGGTGGTCGGTGCTGACCTTCGCGGGGCTCTGGGCCCGATAGCCGCCGGGCAGGGTCTCCGGGGCGGTGAGCCGCAAGGAGCCCGGCGCCGCGGCGACGGAACCGCCGGCCGCCACCGCAGTGGCGTGCGACGACGGTGCACCGTCACCGCAGCCCGCCAGAGCCCCGACCAGCAGGACCATCGCCCCGACCCCCGACACGATCCTCACGACACGCACACCCGCCCCAGCTTTCATGATCGCATAGTAAGGCCCGGGCGCTCGGCTCGGTCGGGGATTTTGGCTCGGGACGCAGCAGTTCACAGGGGCGTCGGCAGCCGGCCGAGAAGAAGCAACAGGCCGCCCGCGACGCGAACGCCGAGCGTCGGCCCTGCCGGACCCTGCGGTCGCCCGAGTCCCCGCCGACGGGGACCGTACTCGGTGGGTGTCCGACCGAACTGCTTCTTGAAGGCTCGCGGGCGCGGACCCGGCCTCCGTGCCGGCGGATCAGCCGCAGGCGGCGACGGCCTGGTCCACGTTCTCGAAGAGGCCGAAGATGCGGTCGACGCCGGTGATCCGCAGGATCTGGGCCAGGTCGCGGCCGACGCCCGCCACGGCGAACGGGGCCGAGGCGGTGGTGGCGCGCTGGTAGGCGGAGATCAGCGCCGAGACCCCGATCGAGTCGCAGAACGACAGGCCGGACGCGTCCAGCACGAGCGGGACGGCGGCGGTCAGCGCAATGCCCTCGACCGTCCGGCTGAGCCGGGGTGCCGTGTGGTAGTCGAGCTCGCCGGTGATGGTGAGGATCGTGGCCCCCGACGGATGGGTGTGAACGGCCATGGCCAACGCGAAGTCGGGCACCGGAACTCCTGGGTGGGCTGGAACGGGAGTCGGGGGGCGGTGCGATGCGCACCGACCCCGGTCGGCTCAGGCGGGAAGGTCAGTGCAGTCGTGCTGCGAGGAGGGCGATGTCGTCCGTCTTCGCCTTGCCGAAGTCGTCCAACAGCTGGTCGCACAGCTCGTCGAGTTCCTGCCGGGCGGTGGAGACGGTGCTTTCGAGGGCCGCGAGGCTGTCGTCGAGGTCCTCGCCGGGGACCTCCACCAGACCGTCGGTGAGCAGCAGCAACGTGGAACCGGCCGGGACGGTGTGTACGACGGCCGGGGGGTGCGGCATGTTCAGGCCCAGCAGGATCCCGTGCTCGGTGAGGTACCGGGTCGACCCGTCCGGGTGGCGCAGCAGCGGGGGCAGGTGGCCCGCGTTGGCGACGTGGATGCGCCGGCCGCCGGGTTCCACCAGGACCAGGCAGACGGTGGCGGTCATCGAGGGTCTCAGGCGTACGAGCAGCGCGTCCAGCCGGTCCAGCAGGGTCTGCGGGTCGTGCCCCTCGATGGCGTAGGCGCGCAGTGCGTGGCGCAGTTCGCCCATGACCATCGCGGCCTTGAGCGAGTGCCCGGCCACGTCGCCGATCGCCAGCAGCAGACCGGCCGGGGTCTCGATCGCCTCGTAGAAGTCGCCGCCGATCTCGGTGTGGTCGGCAGCGGGCTTGTAGCGGACGGCGAGATCCACCCCGGGGACCTCGGGGAGCCGGTCCGGCAGGAAGGTGCGCTGCAGGGTGAGGACGAGCGCGTGCTCCTCGTTCCGGGCGCGCATGGCCTCCAGGGCCAGCGCGCAGGCGTGGCCGAGTTGGGAGAGGAGCCCGCTGTCGTCGGGCCCGGCCAGGGCGCGGGCGTCCACGATGAGGGCGACCGGCGGCCGGCCCTGCTTGGTCCGGGTCAGGAGGACCGCGACCTCCCCGGGGAGGAGGTCGGCGAGGCCGGGGTCGAGCCCGGCGGCGAGGGCGTGCCAGTCGGCGCGGGACAGGACGGCGGTCTCGGCGCCGGTCGCGTCGCCGAGTGCGTGGTCCGTGAGCCGGTCCAGGAGGGCCGCGTCCGCCGTGAGCAGGCGGGGGACGGCGGCGGCACCGGCCGGGCCCGGCCGGTCGACGATCGCCGCACGGAGCGCCTGCTCGTCGGGGCTGAGGGCGAGTGCGACGGCCGGGCAGGACATCAGGGTGGCGGTGCCCGTGGCCGCCACCGACGTGAAGGCATCGGCGCCGGTGACGCCGTGGACGGCGAGCGTGATGCGGTTGAGGATCGCGACCCGGGTGGCCAGCCGTTCGGCGCGGCGGCGGGCCCGGGCGTAACGCAGGGCGGCGGTGACGGTCGCCAGCAGCTCGGACGGGGCGATCGGCTCGGTGAGGTAGGCGTCGGCGCCGCGGTGCAGCCCCTGGGCGCGGTCGTCGACCTCGATGGCGGTGGCCGAGACGTGGATCACCGGCATCGAGGTGGTCCTGGGGTCCGCCTTGATCCGTTCGCACACCTCGAAGCCGCTCATGTCGGGCAGCCGGACGTCGACGACGGCGAGTTCGGGCAGTTCCTGGTCGCCGGCCGCGGCGAGCAGCGCGAGGCCCTCGGCGCCGTCCGCCGCCTCGACCACGGTGTGGCCGCCGCGGGTCAGCCAGCTCCGGACGAGGTAGCGGTTGATGTCGTTGTCGTCCAGGACCAGGATGGTGGCGGCCGCGTTGTCGGCTGCGGGTCCGGCGGTCATGGGGTGCTCCGCCGTTCGGCAGCCCGGTCGCCCGGCCGGTCGTCGGGCCGGTCGCCTGCGGCGGGACTCGCGAAGGCGGCTGCCAGTTGGTGGGACATCAGGGTGGCTTTCTCCAGTACGGCGCGGGCGTGGACCAGCCGGTCGTGCTCCAGGGTGGCGGTGCTCGCGGAGGTGACCACGACCACGGGCACGGCGCACAGCTCGGGGTCGGCCGCCAGTTGCGCGAGGACCTCGTACCCGTCCAGGTCCGGCATGTGAAGGTCGAGCAGCACGGCGTCGGGGTGCTCCCGCCGGATGGTCTCCGCGGCCCGGCCGCCTTCGGAGACCTCGATGATCCGCTCGGCCACCTCCCCGAGCAGGGGGCGGACGGTGGCCCGGTACGCCTCGTCGTCGTCGACGGTGACCAGCACGGCCACCCGTTCCGGTGGGCCCTCGACGGACGGTCCGGGGATCGGCAGTCGGACGGTGACGCGGGTGCCTTCGCCCGGGCTGCTGGTGAGCGCGAGGGTGCCCCCGAGGAGGCCGGTCAGGCGGCGGGCGTAGGGCAGGCCGAGGCCTGTTCCGGAGCGCCCGCGCTGGTGCGGGCCGCGTACCTGGTAGAACTCCTCGAAGATGCGTTCCTGCTGCTCGTGCGGGATGCCGACGCCGGTGTCCGCGACGGTGAGCACCAGTTCCTCCCCGTCCGGGCCGTCGTGCGTCGCCACGTCCAGGGTGACGGTGCCCCGTTCGGTGAACTTGAGTGCGTTGGAGAGCAGGTTCCGCAGGATCCGGGTGAGCATCACCTCGTCGCTGACGAGCACCGGTGCGGTCCTCGGGTCGGCGATGGTGAGGGCCACGCCCTCGCCGGCGCTCACTCCGCTCAGGGTGCCGCGCAGTTCGCCGAGCAGGGCCCGCAGGTCCACCTGGGTCCAGACGGGCTCCAGCCGGCCGGACTCGGCCTTGGCGACGTCGAGCAGCTCGTCGACCAGGGCCAGCAGCGTGTTCCCGGAGGTCGAGATGAGCCCGATCTGCCGGCGCTCCTCGTCGTCGAGCCGGCCGGTGCCGCTCTCCAGCAGGAGTCCGGCCAGCCCGACCACCGAGTTGACGGGGGTGCGTAGTTCATGGCTGACATTGGCCCAGAACCTGGTCTTCGCCTCGCTGGCCTCCCGTAGCTGGCGTGACTTCTCGTCGAGTTCCGCGTACAGCGCCACCACTCCGCGGTTGGTCTCCTCCAGTTCCGCGGACAGCTCGGAGTAGAGCGCGACCACCCCGCGGTTGGTCTCCTCCAGCTCCTGGTTGAGCCGTTGCAGTTCCTCGCGTTGGGCGCGGGATTCCTCGAGGGCCGCGATGAGGTCCCTGGTCTGGGCCCGGGCGTCCTCCGACGCCGAGGACCCGGCGTGCGAACTGAGCACCTCGCGTGCCCTTTCGATCAGGCCGGCCGCCGCCTCGGCGGACGTGAGGAGCGGTTGTTCGACGATCAGGTGCTCGGCCGCCTGTCCTTCGTCCCGGCGGACCTGCACCAGGCGGGTGACGGCGGCGAGCGCGTCCGGGCTCGGTCCCGGTCCGCCCTGCCAGCGCAGGGTGACCAGGAGCACGGCGGGCTCCCGGCCGGTGACGGTGAACTCCACCGTCAGCGCGGTCGCGGTCAGCAGGTCGCGGCCCAGCTCGCTGAGCGCGGTGGCGAGTCTGACCTGGTCCTGGTTCTCGACGCCGAGCACCGCGGCGACCGAGCGGCCGCAGCGCCGCAGCGCGAAGGTGTCCTGCTCGGTGGCGACCGTGATGGTCATCAGGTGGACGGTGCCGGTGCCGTCGAAATTCGTCACCACGGTCCTTTCGCCACGACCACGCCGGCGTCGTCCCGGCGCACGGCGGCCTCGCGCAGCAGTTGGGCGGCGGCCACCACCGGGATGTGCCCGAGCAGGCCGGGCAGGTCGGTCGGGCGCCAGCGTTCGGTCAGTCCGTCCGAATGCATGATCACCGCGCTGCCGGCGGGCAGGTCGTGCTCGACCGTGCGCAGGGACGGCAGATGGTGGCCGACGATGCCGGGGGCCGAGGGCAGCGAACGCCGGCCGCCGGTCGCCGGGTCGAGGACGAAGGTGCTGACGTTCCCGACGCCGCAGAACAGCATCCGGCGGGCCGACGGCCGGATCAGCGCCACCGCGACCGCACCGCCGCGGCCCGCGTTCAGCGCGCGGTGGATGTCCGCGAGGACGGCGTCCGGCCTGGTGGCCCGCGAGGCGTGGAACGCGGTGACCGCCGCCTGGGCGGCCCGGGCCGCCATCGGCCCGTGTCCGAGGCCGTCGCAGAACATCAGGAGCAGCGCGTCGGGATCCGGGCCGGCGCCCTCCTCGGGGCGGACGGGCGCGGTCCGCGGCGCCGAGGAGAGGGTGACGCCGGCAAGGGTGGCCCAGCTCAAGGGGGTGCGGGAGGCCGTGCCGGCCGCCGGGGCGCTGCCGGTCGCCTCGCGGGCGCGGTCGACCGCCGCCGCGGGCCGGGTCGCCCAGGCGTCCCCGCACGTCTCCTCGCCGCTGATCGGCCGGGTCAGCCCGGCCACCGGCGGTTCGCCGGCCGCCCGGGCCAGTGCCGCGGCCTCCTTGGTCCAGAAGCGGGCCGCCAGGGCGGTGCCGCGGCCGGGCAGCGAGTGCACGTCGAAGGTGTCCGCCAGCCGGGATATCGCGCCGAGCCCGATGCCGAGGGTGCCCGCGGAGGACGTCCCGTCGGTCAGCGCGTGCGGGACGTCCGCCATCCCGGGGCCGGCGTCGACGGTCACGAACTCGAGGCCGGCGTCGGTCGCGGTGCGGATCACCCTCAGCAGCAGGGCGCCGTCGACCGCGTGGCGGCACAGGTTGGTCGCCGCCTCGCTCACCGCGAGCGCGACCTCGGCCGTCCGCTGGTCGCCGAGGCCGATCCGGCGCGCCAGTGCGGCGGCGGCACCGCGTGCCGCCGCCGGCAGGGAGCGCTCGTCCCGGAACCAGGCGACGTCCTCGATCCCCGGCAACACCAGGCTCACCGGGCCCATTTGGTCACCGACACCAGCGTGCCGCGGCCGACCTCGGTGTCGAGGACGAAGTCGTCGACCAGCCGCCGTGCGCCGCTCAGGCCCAGGCCCAGTCCGCTGCCCGAGGTCCAGCCGTCGGTCAGGGCGAGGTCGACGTCGGGGATGCCCGGCCCCTCGTCCTCGAAGACCGCCGTCACGCCGAGGCGGGTGTCCCGGCGCACCAGCCCGGTACGCATCACCCCGCCGCCGCCGTAGACCAGCGTGTTGCGGGCCAGCTCGCTCGCCGCGGTCACCAGCTTCGTCTGGTCGACGAGGGAAAGTTGGCAGCGCTGGGCCAGCGTGCGGACCAGCTGCCGGGCCCGGACCACGTCGTCGTTGGACCGGACCGGGATGCTCTCGTGTTCACCCTCGGGCGTAGGCGCGAGGCCGGTCACGGCCGGACCGGACGTCGGACGTCGGACGACCGGCCCAGCATCGCCAGGCCCTTCTCCAGGCTGAGCGCGGTGCGCACACCGCCGAGCGAGAGCCCGAGTTCGACCAGCGTGATGGCGACAGCGGGCCGCATGCCCACCACGACGGTCTCGGCGTCGAGCATCCGGGAGATCGCGGCGGTCGTGGCGAGCATCCGGCCGACGAAGGAGTCGACGATCTCCACCGCGGTGATGTCGATCACCACGCCGCTCGCACCGGTGGCCACGATCCGTGCGGCCAGGTCGTCCTGGAGGTCCAGCACGATCTGGTCCTCCAGGTCGACCTGGATCGACACCAGCAGCACCTCACCGATCTTCAGGACCGGTACGCGTTCGGTCACGGCCGGCCCCCGGCCGTCGCCGGGTCGATGCCGTTGCGCCGCAGCGCGTGCTTGAGCGCGTCGGCGAGCGTCGCCTTGGTGACGATGTCCCCGAACTGGATGCCCAGCGCGACGATGGTCTGCGCGATCTGCGGGCGGATGCCCGAGATCGTGCACTCGGCGCCCATCAGCCGGGCGGCCACCACCGTCTTGAGCAGGTGCTGGGCGACCTCGGTGTCCACCGCCGGCACACCGGTGATGTCGATGATCGCCTGCTCCGAGCCCGTGTCCACCAGCGTCTGGAGCAGCTTCTCCATGACGACCTGCGTGCGGATCGAGTCGAGCGTCCCGACCAGGGGCACCGCCACCACACCGTCCCAGAGCTTCACCACCGGCGTGGAGAGCTCCAGGAGCTGCTCGGACTGCGCGCTGATGAGCTCCTCACGGGTCCGCGCGTACACCTCCATGGTGAACAGCGCCAGCGCGTCCATCAGCTGCGAGAGCTGCAGGTAGGCGGTGATGTCCTGCGCCGAGCTGTCGGTGTTCGGCGCCAGGATCGCCTTGAAGGCGAGCACGCTGGTCGCGGTCTCGGTGGTGGTGAAACCCTGGCGGGCCCGGTTGCGCGAAAGCTCGGTGAGCAGAGCGCGCACCTCCGCGTACTCCTCGCCCTGCCAGCCGAAGCCGCCCTGTTGGAGGCCTTCCACCAGCGCCGTGAACAGTTCCTGCAGCTCGCGGTCGAGCTCGGCCGCACTGATCCGGCCCCGGAGCGTCCGCGAGACCTCCTCGACCCAGGCGGCCCCCAAGGCCTTCCGCTGCTCCGACAGGAGCTCCACCAACCGCACTGCCATGACCTTCTCCGCCACTTGGGCACTCCCCATCGATCGTGCCCGATCCCACGGGCTCATCCGCCACCGTCTGCCACGGATCCGAAGCTCCAAACCTGTCTCCGGGAGATCGGTTCGGGCACCGCTGCGGCGCGGCCGGGCCCGCGCCGGAGCGGCGCGCTTGCGATCGCATCGAAAGGCCTGTCCTGGGCAGGCGGAGAGCTCATGGCTCCTACGATGGGGGTACGCCGGTACGTGCCCCGCCTCCGGGCGGGCGGCAGGCCGGGTCCGGCGCCCGGGTGCGGAGGTCCGGCGCCGGACACCGCCGGCCGGGACTCCTGCGGGGCCGAACGGAGCTGACCGTGCGGGAGGAGAGGACGCGTCGGATGGGGCAGCCCGAAGGAGTGGAGTACGAGCCGCCCGCGGCCGCCGGCGCCGATGTCTTCGGAGGCGACCACGAGGTCGGGCGCGATCTCGCGGCGGTGGACTGGGCGGCGACCGCGCTGGGCGCGCCGGCCGGCTGGCCGCAGAGCCTGCGCACGGCCGTGAGCATCCTGCTGTCCTCCCGCTTCCCGATGTGGATGGCCTGGGGCGAGGACCTGACGTTCTTCTGCAACGCCGCGTACCGGCGCGTCACCCTCGGCCGGAAGTACCCCTGGGCGCTGGGCCGTCGGGCGAGCGAGGTGTGGGCGGAGATCTGGGACGACATCGGCCCGCGGATCGGGACCGTGCTGGCCACCGGCCGGGCGACCTGGGACGAGGCGCTGCTGCTGTTCGTCGAGCGTTCCGGATATCCCGAGGAGAGCTACCACACCTTCTCCTACAGCCCCCTGCGCGACGACGACGGCCTGGTGGTCGGGATGCTGTGCGTGGTCAGCGAGGAGACCGAACGCGTCATCGGCGAGCGGCGGATGGCGACCCTGCGGGACCTGGGTTCGGACCCCAGCGCGGTGCGCACCGAGGAGGAGACACTGGCCTTCGCCACCCGGCGGTTCGCCCAGAACCCCTACGATCTGCCGTTCGTCCTGACCTACCTGGCGCAGCCCGACGGCTCCGCCCGGCTGGCGGCCGCGACCGGCCTACCCGCCGGGCACCCCGCCGCTCCGGTGCTGCTGCCCCCGGGCGGCCCGGCCGGCGGGTGGCCGTCCGCGTACGCGGCGCGGGCCGAATCGGAGCTCGTCGCCCTCGACGGCCACGCGTTCGCGGACCTGCCCACCTTCGGCCGGCCGGCCGCGCCCACCCACGCCCTGGTCGTCCCGCTGCTGCGGCGGGGCGACGTACCGGCCGGCTTCCTGGTCGCCGCGCTCAACCGCTACCGGGCACCGGACGAGAGCTACCGCGGGTTCGTCGAGCTGGCCGCCGGCCACGTGGCGGCAGGGATCGCCGGCGCCCGCAGCTACCGGGCTCAGCAGCGGCGCGCCGACGAACTCGCCGAGCTGGACCGGGCCAAGACCGCCTTCTTCTCCAACGTCAGCCACGAGTTCCGCACCCCGCTGACCTTGATCATGGGCCCGCTCGACGAGCTTCGGACCAGGTTGTCCGACGCCGATCCGCGGACGCGGGAGGAACTGGACGTCATCCACCGCAACGGGCTGCGGTTGGGCAGGCTGGTCAACACCCTGCTCGACTTCTCCCGGATCGAGGCCGGCCGGATGCAGGCCAGCTTCGAACCGGTCGAACTTGCCGCTGCCACGGCCGAGTTGGCCAGCGTCTTCCGTTCCGCCGTGGACCGGGCCGGCCTGGCGTTCACGATGGACTGCCCACCCCTGGCGGACCCCGTCCACATCGACCGGGGCATGTGGGAGAAGATCGTCCTCAACCTGCTCAGCAACGCCCTCAAATTCACCTTCGACGGTTCGATCGGCGTCTCGGTGCACCGCGAGGACGACCACGCGGTCGTCACGATCACCGACACCGGCACCGGGGTGCCCGCCACCGAACTGCCGCGGCTCTTCGAACGGTTCCACCGGATCGAGAACGCGCGCTCGCGCTCCGACGAGGGCAGCGGCATCGGACTCGCCCTCGTCCACGAGCTCGTCCGCGCCCACGGTGGCACCATCACCGCCCGCAGTCGCGAGGGCGAGGGCACGGCCTTCACCATCCGCCTTCCGTTCGGCACCGCCCACCTCCCGCCGGACGCCGTCGCCCCGGCACCCGCGGCGCCCACCCGGCCGTCCACCGCCGCCGACCCCTACCTGGAGGAGGCGCTGCGCCGGCTCCCCAGGACCGAAGCCGCCGCTCCTGCCCCGTCCACCGACATGCCGGACGGCGCCGCGTCCCCCGGCGGGCGGTCCGCGCAGCCCCCGGCCCGGATCCTGGTCGCCGACGACAACGCCGACATGCGCGAATACCTCGGCCGGCTCCTCTCCGACCCCGGCTACCGGGTCCGGACCGTCGCGGACGGCCTGACCGCCCTGGCGGCGATCCGCGCCGACGCCCCCGACCTGGTCGTCAGCGACGTCATGATGCCCGGCCTCGACGGTCTGCAGCTGGTGGCCGCGCTGCGCGCCGACCCGCGCACCGCCGCCGTCCCCGTCGTCCTGCTGTCCGCCCGCGCCGGGCAGGAGGCCTCCATCGAGGGCCTCGACGCCGGCGCCGACGACTACCTGGTCAAACCCTTCACCGCAGCGGAACTGCTCGCCCGGGTCCGCACCACCATCGACATGACCCGGCTGCGCAACCGGCACATGCAGTGGCGCACCGCCCTGGTCGACTCCCTCCAGGACGGGTTCTTCGTCTGCGACGAGCACGGCGACGTCATCGAGATCAACGCCGCGTTCACCGCCATCCTCGGCCACGGGCCCGAGAACCTGCCCTACCGGCACCCACAGCCGTGGTGGCCGGAGCGGACCACCGACCCCGAGGCCCACCGGCTGGTGGCCGACGCCCTCGCGGAGCTGGTCGGCCGGGAGCACGGCAGCTGTACCATCCCGGTGACCCACCGCGACGGCCACCAGGTGTGGGTGGCGGCCACCTTCAATCGCGTGCAGGAGCCGGAGAGCGGGCGCCGGGTCGTCGTCGGCACCGTCCGCGATGTCACCGCGGAGCGCCACGCGGCCCGGCGCGCGGCCGCCCTGGCCTCGTTCGGCCTGCGGCTCGCGGAGGCCGTCAGCCTGCCCGACGCCCTGACCGCGGCCATGGCCGAACTGCGGCGGCTGTGGCGGGCCGGCACCGTCCTCGCCGTGCTGTTCCCCTCCCACGGCGCCCCGGTGCTGACCAGTACCGACCCGGACCAGGACTGGGACCGCCTGCCGGCCGAACAGCGCGAGGCCTTCACCGCCCTGCGCACGCACCCCGCGCTCAGCCCGGTCACCGACCGGGCCGACGGCATCGGCATCGTCCTCGAACACCCGGGCGGCCCGCTCGTCCTGTGGATCGGCCGCCAGGAGCAGCGCCCCTTCGGCGAACCGGACCGGCTGCTGCTCTCCCAGCTGGCCGGCCGCCTCACCCAGGGACTGGTCCGGGCCCACCAGATCGACCAGCAGCGCGAGACCGCCCTCACCCTGCAGCGCGCCATCCTCGGCCCCTCCCACCTGCCCGAAGGCTTCGCCGTGCGCTACGAGCCCGCCACCCGCCCGCTGGAGGTCGGCGGCGACTGGTACGACGTCGTCGCCCTCCCGGACGGCCGCACCGGCATCGTGGTCGGGGACTGCGTCGGGCGCGGGCTCACCGCGGCCACCGTCATGGGCCAACTCCGCAGCGCCTGCCGGGCCCTGCTCCTCCAGGACACCTCGCCCGCCCGCGTCCTCGCGGCCATGGACCGCTTCGCGGCCGACATTCCCGGTGCGATGTGCACCACCGTCTTCTGCGCGGTGCTCGACCCCGCCGACGGCAGCCTCACCTACTCCAGCGCCGGCCATCCACCCGGCATCCTCACCCATGGCGACGGAACCACCGTCCTCCTCCAGGACGGCCGCGCGCTGCCGCTCGCGGTCCGGACCGGCGAGGACCGGCCCGAAGCACGGTGCACCATGCCGCCGCGCTCCACCCTGCTGCTCTACACCGACGGCCTGGTGGAACGCCGCCGCCGCCCGCTGAGCGAAGGCATCGACCGGGCCGGAGCCGCCCTGCGGGAAGGGCGCGCCCTGCCCGTCGACGAGCTCGCCGCCCGCGTCATGGCCGACCTCGCCTCCGACGGCGGGTACGACGACGACGTGGCCATCCTGCTCCACCGCCACCCCGCCCCCCTGGAGGTGGTCTTCCGTGCGGAATCCGGGCAGCTCGCCCCTGTCCGGGACAGGCTCCGCGGCTGGTTGAACCGGTGCGGGCTGCCCACGCCCACCGTTCAGAACGTCCTGGTCGCGGCCGGAGAAGCGTGCGCCAACGCGATCGAGCACGGGCACCGCGACGCGCCGGGCGCCCGGGTCCGGCTGTACGCCACCGTCACGGCCGTCGAGCTGCAACTGACCGTCACGGACACCGGGAACTGGAAGATCCCCGGACACCGGGACGACACGGACCGCGGCCGGGGCGTCGCCCTGATGAACGCCCTGATGCAGAAGGTCACCATCACCCCTGGAAGCACCGGCACCACCGTCGACATGCAGCTAAGGATCGTCCGATGACCACCGCACTCGTCCTCACCCCGGGCCACGGTCCGGACGGCTCGCCCGTGCTGCGGGCGGTCGGCGAGATCGACCTGGACAACGCCCACGAACTCGCCGCCGCCATCGACCGGACGCCCGAGTCCGACCCGCCCCTGACCATCGACCTCAGCGCCGTCGAGTACCTCGACAGCGCCGGCCTCACCGTCCTGTTCGCCCGCGCCGACCGGATCCGGCTCGTCACCAGCCGGCTGCTGAACCCGCTGCTCGCTGTCTCCGGCTTGGCGAGGATCGTCACCGTCCACAACGTCGACGACCCGCCGGACACCTGCGGGTGACGGCGCCTCGCACCGCCGGGTGCGGGCGGCCCTCAAGCACCGAGCCGGCCGTCACCCGCCCACCGCTGACGACAGGGCGGGGGCAGCAGAAGCGGAAGCGCGGTCAGGGCCATGGCAGCCGCTTTGAGATCGTCGGCCCGGATGTGCGATGGTCGTACTCGAAGAGCACCGTGCGCGGTCGACGCCTACGCGCCGGGTAGGGGCAGCGGCTCGGATTGCGTAGTAAGCGTCGAGATGTGTGAAGGTGTCGTGTCGGACTGTTTGTCCGGCGGGACCGGGGTACACGGCTCCGGTCAGAGCGCGACCCAGGCAACACGACCGGAAGAGGGAGACCCATGGCCGTCCTGAATCCCACGACGTCGACCACAACGGCGACGATCGCAGCTCCGTCCCTGCCGCACCCGGCGGTGCCGGCCCCCTGGTCGCCCCCTGCGATCGGGGAGCTGCCGCGGATCGAGGATCCGTCGGCCGTCTCGCCCACCGACGCCCGCGCCCTGTCGAAGACGCTGTTCGCCCGCCTCGCGGTGCTGGAGGAGGG
>NZ_JBEOUL010000052.1:0-31719 GCF_040304075.1 Kitasatospora sp. NPDC094015 | reverse complement strand
GTGGTGTTCAGAGGTGTGCTCTTCCTATCTCCGCGGAGCGGGTCCCTACGGGCCTTCGGCCCTTCGTGCGCGATCGCCTCCGGCGATCGGCGGACCCGCTCCGCGTGTCCGTGACCTGACCTTCGGTCAGGTCGGCCCGGCTCCGCCGGGCCTGCGCGGCCGGGTCGCTCCGCTCCGCCGGCCCCGCTCGGGCTGATGCCCGTTCAAGTAGCTGAACTGGGCATTTTGCTGGCCTCAAAACCGGCTGACTAGGGGGAGGGGTCCGGCGCGGTGCTCGGGTGCGGGCCCTGCGGGGGTCGAGGTGGGGAGGTGTCCGCGCGAACGGGACGGCCGGGGAGTGGTCTGGACCTATCGGGCGCGGGGCCGCGCCCCGACCCGGCGATTCGTCAGGTGTTTCACTTCTGAGCGTCAGGAGATCCCGCCTGTAGGGCTGCCCCATCCTGGGAGAACGGGCGCTCCGGACCGCTCAAAAACTGGCCGGACAATCGGCTGACTTTCACCCACACCCGTGCATCAAAATCCGGCGCGAGACAATCCCGCCGAACGGCCTGTGTGCATTACAGGGATTCGGTTCCCTTTCGGGTTCCGTTTGGAGTTCCCTTTCAGGTCCTCTTTCAGGTTCTCTTCCGGGTTCCCTTTCGGGTCCCCTTCGACCGCTGCCGCCGAACCGGCGGGCACGGGTGCTGACCTGGTGGTCAAGGGGTGGGCGGGCGGGGGCGCAGCACGCCGACTTCTTCCCCTGGGGCCCGCTCGGCGGCGGGCCCGGGGAGGGGCTGTCCCGGCGGAGCTGTCGCGCCCGGCAAAGGGGTGGGGGTGGAGGAGTGTTCGTGCAGGTCACAGGGCGCGACAGCACCCCCTGTCGCGTCCTTCTCGGCGGGGTGTGACAGGGGGTCGTGACAGCTCCGGTCAGGCGGTCGAGGCGGTCTTCGCCAGGCGCTTGCGGGCGCGGTACGCCTCCAGGGAGACGGTACCGGGCGGGGCCGGGTCGTCCAGGCGCGGCACACGGTGGCGGCCGAGCTGGGTGGGGCCGTTGGTGGCGTAGCGCAGCGGGCGGACCGGCTCAGCCGTCCGGCAGGTCGGGAGCCACTCGGGATCGCAGATGCCACAGGTGCCCTCGGGCTCCGGGAGCGGCGGCGGCTTCGGCCGTCGGTGCCTGCCGGTGCCGGGCGGAGTCAGGGCGGTCATGCCCGGACCAACGAGGCGGGCCCCGCCCGGTCACCGGCCCGGCCGCCCGGTCGAGGAGGAGGAGAACAGCCCAGCGCAGCGCCCCCCGAACCCCGGGTGCCGCCGCCCACCACCCTCCCTCTCCTCCTTCGTCGGCCGGGTCGGGGGCTCCCAGGGGTAAGTCGGCGGTGGGCGGGCCGAACTAACCGGGTCTGACCTGCGGGTATGACCCGATGGCGGCGGGGCGGGGGTGTCTGTAAACGAAACCAGAAGCGAAACCGGAGCCGAAACCAGAGACGAAACCGGCCCGGGGCCCGGCCCCCGGGCCGCCGCCCGCCCCCTTCACCACCACGCCGCGGCCGCCGCCAGGCGGTCGCAGGAGGAGAGGCCGAGCGCCGGTGAGCGGGCTGTCCCGGATCGACGCGCCCGACCCCGCACACCACCACCCACCACCAGGACCAGGCGCACAGAGATAGATGTCGGGCCGGTGAGAACGCCCGAAAATCGGCCCTGAGCTGTGGTGATGCACCGGCCGGGGGTGCGGGTCGTGAACGCTGAACGAGACCCCCTACGAGACCCCGTACGAGCAGGTGAACGAGACCCCGTACGAGCAGCCAAACGAGACCTCTGCGCGGCCGTGTTCGGCGGCCTGGTCGTCGTCGTTGTCCGGCCCGGCCGGGCCGGGCCGCCGAGGGGAGCGGCGCAGCGCCGCCGCTCCGGTTCGGCGTGACCACCACGTGCTCGGCACCGAGGGCGGCGGGCAGGTGGGGCGCCAGGCGGCCTCTGCGGCCCTGCTGGGCCTCGGGCGGGCTCGGGGGGCGGAGATCCGGCTCCGGCCGGCGCGCGCAGCAGGTGGTCGTCTTCCCGCGCGGCCACCGACGCCCCCCGTCCCGGGGGGCGCAACCAGAAACCGACAGCACGCCGCAGGCGCAGACCCCGACCGACAACTACCCAAAGACCTAAGGAAGAGAAGGGGTTGTCGGATTTTCCCGGCCGCCGGAGAGGTGCTCTGAGCTGCGGTGATGCCGGTTCGGGCCGGGCGGTGGTGTGCTCACGAGACACCCGGAGAGGTGTTCCACGAGGCGCCCCCCGAGGTGGTCCACAAGGCACCCGACAAGACTCCGCGGCTCGGAAGGCCGGCCGCGCCCGCCGGGCCTGCGTGCTCGACGGCCTGGCCGTCGCCGTCGGCCAGCGGCAGGCGCCGAGGAACAGCCGCGCAGCGCCGCCGGTCCCGTCCGACGCCACCGCCCACCCACCACCACGGCAGGGAGAGGGGCCAGGACAGGGATGTCGGAATTTCCGGGGTCCTTGGATGGGGCTCTGAGCTGCACGTACGCCGGTCTTCCGCTGGATCCGGGAGACCGGCGTCAGGACCTGCGCCAGGACCTGCGGCAGGACCCGGGTCAGGACCTACGTCAGGACCTGGGCCGCTTCGGGCGGGCCGGGGGGCGCAGCGTGACCTGGGTGGGGCCGGGCAGGTTGTGCGGGCATGACGTACCCCTCGACCGATTCTCGGCGGCGCCTGGGCAGCGGGCTGACCGCGCTGTTTCCCGCCGCGGCTCCTGCCACGTCCGCCAGCCACCGTGCCGCCGAGCAGCTTCTGCTGCTGCGCGAGGCGACGGTGCCGGTGCTGGTGCTCACCGCAGCGGTGGAGTTGCTCGGGTTGCTGGCCGACAGCCAGGACGCGGTGACCCGCGAGGCGGCGGTGGCGACGGCGGACCGGCTGCGCGCGGCGGCCGAGGCCACGGCCGTCCCGGGCCGGTGAGTTCCGGTGGTGCGGAACTCACCGGCGCAGGTCAGGTGCGGGTCGGGTCGAGGGTCGGGTCCTGGCGCAGGGCCAGGGAGATGCTCTGAGCGGCGCGGCCGGCGCTCAGGTGCCGGATGGGGCGGTCCTGGACGTCGACCAGGTAGGTGAGCGGGGCGCCGAAGCCGACGAACGCGATCCAGCCTCCGCCGCCGTGGTTCTCCGCCCAGCCGACGAGCCGGTCGTCGCGGGCGACCAGGGCGAGGCTGTCCTGGTCGGCCCAACCGCGGATCTCCCAGGCGGGGCCGATCTCCGGCAGCGGGCTGGAGTAGGTGGTGGGACCGAGGCCGCGCCGGTCGAGCGGCAGCAGGTCGAGCGGCTCCGGCTGCGCAGCCGGCTCGGCCGGTGCAGCAGCCCTTGTTCCTCCGCGCGGAGGTATCGGGGCCGGGCTGCGGCCGTCCTGAATACCTCCGCGCGGAGGAGTGAGGTCGGCCCCGCCGGGCGGGCCCGGCGCCGGGCCGGGAACGGCCCGCGGCCGGTCGGCGGCAGGCTGCAGAGAGGCGGGCGCATTACCTCCGCGAGGAGGAACAAGGGCCGGGGTCGGGGCGGCGGGTGCCTGCTGCCGGGCGGGCATCCCCGCGGCCGGCGACCAGTCGTCGTACCCGTGCAGCGTCTCGTAGCGGATGGTGCTGCCCAGGCGCAGCATGCGGCCGGTGAGGGCGTCGAGGCCGGTCTCCAGCAGGCGCAGCGCCTCCGCCGCGCGTACGTCGTCGCTGGTCCCGGCGGCGGCGGCGTCCAGGCGCTCCAGGTAGCCAGCGGCGATGCGCTGCACCCGGGCGGCCAGCTCCAGCAGTTCCTGGCGCTGGGTGCTGCCCCGCTCCGGGCCGCCGTCCGGCCCGCCGCCATTACCTCCGCGAGGAGGAACAAGGGTGGCGGCCACGGCGTCCTGGTGGCGCTCGGCGACGGTGCGCCGGTACGCCTTCGACTCGCACGCCCGGTCGCACGACTTCTTCGGCCGGCCGCGGCCGGTGTGCGGTGGCAGCACCGTGCCGCAGCCCCGGCACGTGCGCTCCGGCTTGTCCTCACTCCTCCGCGCGGAGGTATCACTGACCATGATCCGCATCGTAGGCGCGACCTGTGACGCGGCCTCGGCCGGGCGGGCGGCGGGCACCGCCTGCTGCACCGCGCCCGGCTGCTGCCGGGCGTGCTGCACTTCGCGCTGCGCGTGCTGCACCGGCTGTTGCACTTCCTGCTGCACGCGCTGCGCCGGCTGGGCCCGGCGCTGCACGAGGGCGGCCAGGGCGGCGCCGTCCTGGCCGCCCGGCCGCGGTGGCGAGCAGTTCCTCCACCCGCGTCTTCCATTTCTCGCTCCTGGCGCCGAGAACTCTGCCGAACCATTGCTCAGACGGCCTGGGGAAGACTCCTCCGATGGTCCGTAACGTAGCGCTAGGGAAATCTGGTCCGTCGAACTTCCGGCGCGGCTGATTCACATAGGAATGCGGGAAAGTCTCGCGTGGAATGCACTGCATCTCCGCGCGGGGTTTCGTGCGGTCCACCGGACGCGGCCAGGTGTCGACACCGGCCGCACGATGTTGACGCGGCCGCCGAACCTCCCGGGCACCCCACCGCGTTGTTGCGCGGGTGCGCAACAACGCCTGTTGGTGGATCGCCGCGGTCAGCCCCGGTCGTCCGGTACCGCGGAGGCGGCCAGGCCGCCGGGGCCGAGCCGACGACGCGCGGCCGGCACTGCGGGCGGCGCCGGCGCCTCGGGCACCCCGGGCACCTCGGCGGTGGCCGGCTCCAGGAACGGGGCGCGCTCGACCGCGAGGAGCCGGGCCCCGCCGGACGGCTCGGTGGGGGTGTCGGTGGCGGGCTCGGAGAAGGGCTGCCACAGCGGGCGCCGGCCGGGGGAACTCATGATCACCAGTCTTCCAGGTCCGTCGGCCCGGGGCTCTGCGCGCCGGCGATAGTCCCCTGCCGGCTCTAGGGTGTTATAGATTTAGGTCATCGGTAGACAGCTCGTCCACCGATGGATGGACCCCACCCCGCCAGATCAGCGTCGGAGGGGCGGGGCCCAGAGCAACACGAAGTACAGCTCCAACAGGCGACCTGTTCCCGCAGGTCGCTTTGCTGTTGGCGGATCAGGAACCGATCAGGCCGGTGTCCTTCACGATCTGCCAGGCGAGCTGGAGGAGGGGGACGACCACCATCGCGATGATCCTCAGCTTCCGGTCCTTCGGGTTGCCACCGTCGTCCCCGGGATCAGGGTTCTTCTCCAGGGTGGTCGGCGGCTTCGTCATGCCTCTCCTTCGCTCGAACGGATAGATCCGGGACACCCACCTCTGTGAAGAGGTCGATGCACCCGATCCGTCCGGCCGAGTCCCGGTCGATCTGACGTACCGTGATTTTAGAGCACGACAACCCTGTCACGGAAAATCCGCAAACACGCCATTGCAGACATAAGGGATGCAGCGTGCCGGGTATTCTCGCAGGTCAGCGGCATTGCGATGCGACACCTGTAGTATCCGGAAAGATTCGCGGAAATCGCCTCTTTGACTACGTTTTCAGTGCACGGTGATGCGCTCCCCCGTCCTCGCAGGTTGCCTCCGGCGCACCCAACCGCGTGCGGGAGCTACCCGCTTGCGGTGGCGCCGGTCCGGTACCGGAAGACTAGAAAGCCGACCGCCCAGATGCCATATGACGTGCTATATGCCAGGCATATAGCACGGGTCCGAACCTATGTGGGCTCCCGGCGACCGGTCGACGGGGGCACCGGGTGAGCGGCCGCCCAGCACCAGCACACCTCAGACCTGCGGCGGAACCTCGTCCATCGCGGTGCCCTTCTTGCGGTACTGCTCGGGCAGGCGCAGCGTGGCGAGGCCCATGTGGTGGGCACGCAGGCGCATTCCGATGTCGTCGGTGAGGGTGCGGGCGCCGGTGGTGGGGTGGAGGTTGGCGAGGTCGGCGGTGCAGCGCAGGATGGCGAGATCGGTGTCGATGTCCCGGTGGTCGCCGTCGTGCCAGACCTCCAACGTTGCTTCGCCGGGGCGGAGGTCGACCGGGGCGGCCGGCTCGTGGCCGGACAGGACGCGATCCAGGTAGCGGATCGCGGTGGCGGCCTTCTTCGCCAGCGCCCCGGTGCCGTACTTCTGCCGGTCCAGCTCGTCCAGGACCCGCAGCGGCACGATCAGGCGGACCAGCCGGGTGTCCTCGCCCTGCTCCTTGAGCACCTCCCGCCAGCGCACATCACCGGGCTGGGCCCAGTGGTTGAGCATGTTGGTGTCGTAGACGACTGGCAGGCCCGGCCGGCCTGCCAGGAGCTTCAACGCCCGCAGTTCCTCCGTGGCGCTCGTCATCGCCGCGGCCTGGTGCTCGATCTCCGCGGCCAAGACCCCGTTGCGGGCCCGGATCTCCTCTCCTCCGCCCGTCGGCGACGTGACGTACGGGGCGGTCCCGCGGAAGGTCACCCGATTCGGGTTACCGAGCTGCAGGATGTGCCGGTAGACCTCGGTGCGCAGTCCGCCGGCCAGGTCCGGTTCGGCGAAGGCGTACTGCAGGGGCCGGAACGTCTTCTCGACAGCGTCGACGTAGGCCTGGAAGTAGTCCTGCGCACCGCGCGCGTTCTCCCACTCGACGAGGGCGGCGCGCAGCGTGGTCTCGGCGGAATCCAGGGTGACGCCAGGCTTGAGTCTCATGCTGGGGATCCTGCCCCGGTCCGGGACGGACGGCGAGGGGTTTCTCCCCCTTCCCGTACAGCGCGAGCACGTTGGTGTAGGCCCGGCGGCTCCGGGCATCGCCGTCCGCCTCAGATTTCGCCGATGAAAGCACATGTCGTGACAGAAATGAGGCCTTCCAGGCCGTTGGAGAACGGCCAGGAATCCCATTGTGGCGACACGGGTTCGGCCAGAGGGATCAGAAGCCCTCCAGGTCCATCCAGGAGATGTCGTTGAGCTCGACGTCGAGGCCGCGGGCGCGGCGGCCGCCGTCCTTGAAGTACTCGTCCCGCAGCGCGTCGGCGAGGATCTGCTCCTGCTGGGCCTGGGTGGCGCCGGCGTCGCGGGCGGCGTACAGCCGCTGGGCCACCGTGCCGGGCATCTTCTGCGTGATGGTGCGCGGGCGGGGGTCGTCGGTGGAGCCGGCGGCCGCGCTGTACCCGAACGTGCCGGAGATGTGCAGCATGAAGCCGTTGGTCTCGGCGTCGCGGCGCACCCGCTGCTTGACCCGCGGCTGCCACTTCGCGCGGACGAGCTGCTCCACCTTCTTCTCGTTGGCCGTGGTCATCACCGGCGCCTTGCCTTCTTTCAGCGCCTTGGCCCAGCGCTGGGCGGTGCGCACCGAGATGCCGGCGGCCTCGGCCAGGGCCGTGGTGTCGTTCTTGGCGACCTTCTCCCACAGGAAGCGCACCCGGGCGCTCAGCTGCACCGGAATGGGCCGGGTGCGCTCGGCTCGCTCCAGGCCCTCGTCGATCTCCCCCATCAGGTGTCCTTCCTGGCGGCGCCCCTGGCGGGGGCTTGTGGTTCGTCGGGTACTGGCGGCCCGCCGGCGGGTGCCGGCGGGCCGCGCGGGTGCTACTCGTCGGCGGAGACGACGCCGCCGGTCTTGATGTGCCGGGCCGGGTTGGCGCCGTCGGCGAGCAGCTCGGCGATCTCGGTCATCGGGCGGGAGCCCTCGAACTTGACCATCCCCGGGCTGACGCCGAGGCGCAGCGAGGCGGTGAGGGTGCCGTCGGTGCGGGTGAGGACGTCCAGGGCGCCGGGGCCGGGTGCGGCGAACACCGCGCAGTCGGAGAGCACGGCGAGGGCGTGCAGGCCGGTGTCGGCGGCCATCTTGCGGAGCTTGCGGTGCAGGTTGACGGTGGCGGTGTCGATGATCAGGGCGCGCATCAGCGGGTCCCAGGTCGGGCGCTCCAGGGCCGGCCAGCGCTCGCCGGGCTTGTAGCCGTGGCCGCGGGGGCGTTCGCGCATCTTGCCGACGGTGCCCTTCGCGGTCTGCTTGATCGCGGTCAGCACCGCGACCTCCGCCGGGTCGCCCTGCTTGACGGCGGCCATGGCGTCCAGGAATGCCACCGGGTCGGTGTCGGCGAGGGTGAGCGGCACCCCGAGCGCGGCCATCGTGTCCAGGTACGCCTGGCGCAGGTGCTTGTGCCACGGGTCCAGGTACGGACCGGACTCGTGCCGCAGCCAGCCCTCGGTGGGCCGGACCCGGGCGCCGAGCTCGACCGCGTACGCCACCTTGACGGTGGAGTACCAGGCCGGGCCGGCAGGGCGGGAGCCGTCGGCGGTGAACGGCGACGGGAGCAGCGGGTCGGTGTCGACGCCGGACAGGTCGACCAGCCACGAGCCCGGGACCTTGGGGTCGTAGGTCGGGTTCAGCTCGTGGACCGGGCCGGACAGCGGCAGGACCAGGCGGCCGGCGGCGGCGAGGAACGCCATGTTGACGTCCAGGCCGACCGCGAACGGCGCCGCCTGCTCGGCGTCGGTCAGGTCGCGGTGCCAGTCCCAGGCTTCGGTCACCAGCTCGCCGCCCGCCTCGCGGTCCTGGGCGAGGGGGTGGATGTCCGGGACCTCCGGCGGCGCCGGGTCGAAGGCGTCCTTCGGCCGGGAGCCCTCCACCGCACCCGAGGTCCAGCCGGCCTCGGTGCGCACCGCCCGGGTCGGCGGGCGCAGCGCGGTCACCAACTCCAGCCCGGACACGGCGGTCGAGCCGCGCGGGGTCAGGACCCGGGTGGCGTAGGTGCCGAGGAGGCGCGCCAGGTCCGGGGCGGCCAGGCCGTCGGGGATCTGCCAGCCGCCCGACGCGAGCGCCCCCCAGGCGGGGATGCACAGCTGCACGCACTGGCGCTTGCCGTCCTCCGGGGTGCGGTAGATCCGCGCCCACGGGCCCAGACCGCGCTGGGTGAGCAACCAGCCCGACTTCTCCAGCTGCTTGACGGCCTTGTGGTTCTTCGGCAGCTGGCCCAGGCGCTGCACGAAGTCGCGCTTCTCGTCCCGGCCCATCGGCGGCAGGCCGAGCTCCGCCAGCGCGGCGTCGGTGAGCACCACCAGGGCGTCGCCGTCCTTGCCGTGACGGTGCAACCGCGGGGAGCCGAACCGCTGCTCCAGCGCCCACTCCACCACGGCGGCCAAGGTGCGGCCGGCCGGCGCGGCCTGCGCCCGGGTGCCGTCGGCGAGGTAGGCCACCAGCGCCTTCCCGTCCGGCGCGACGTCGAGCACCGCGAGCGGACCGGCCGGGAAACGCGCGGCCGCGGCCGCCTCCCAGTCCGCAGGGCCCTCGGCCGCAGCGGTCTTCTTCGCCGGCGCCTTGCGCGCCCGCGACGACGGGCCGGCGGCCGGACGCGACGCCGCCGCACGACGCACAGGCGCAGCTGCCGGGGCGGAGGCCGCGGCCCGGCGCGGCGCAGCGACCGAGGCGGCCGGCTCCTGCGCGATCACCGCGGCCGGGGCCTGCTCGGCCGCGGCCGGCTGCGGAGCCGGCTCCGAGGCGGTGGTGGTGCACCAGCCGCCCATGTGCACCGGACGGCCCGCGCTGCGGTACGGCGTCGGCCGCCCGCACCGCACGCACGGCTCCGGCCGGCCCGCCACCAGGTCCCCGGCGGCGTCCCGGTCGAGCTCCACCACCTGGTCCCCGCCGGCCGTGGCGGCCGGAGCAGCCGGAGGGGCCGGCTGCTCGGCCGCCGGGGCAGCGGCGGGCGCCTCCGGCACGACCGGCGCGGCCGCGGGCCCGGATGCCGGCTCCCGGCCGCTGGCCCGCACGAGGCCCGCGGACTGCGCCAGGCGCAGCCACTCGCTCGGCTCGACCGTGCCGTGCTGGAGCGCCAGCGTCGCCAGGAACCGGATGTACCCCTCGCGCCTGGGCGGGCGGGGCTCGGTCGTCCCCGCCTCCCAGCGCACGATCGTCTCCCGGCGGGTCCGCAGCGCCTTCGCCAGGTCCTCCTGCGTGTACTCGGCCGCCGTCCGCAACCGGGCCCGCTCCGCAGGCACCGGAAGATCGTCCACCGGCCGGGGCCGGGCCAGCAGCGCGTCGATCGACGCGAACAAGTCCTCGCTCACAGGTCCACCTCCGACCTCAGTCTAGCGCGAAAGTAACTCACGGAACGCTCTTTTGAAACGCACTCGGTTTCGGGTTGAGGACTCGCGGACGAGGTGGTCCATACGCCAGAGGCGGAGCGGCCCAGCCTGGCAAACTACGGCGCTCCGTCGAGGAGTACCTAGCTGGGGGCTCCGCTTGGAACTGCTGAGCCGAAGACGCAACACGCAAGATCAGCAAGTGCGGGGCGACGAATAGGACATCACGTACTTACTGGCATAAAATCTTTCTATTGGCAGACTGGTTGTCCGGGAGGCTCGCATGGCCACGAGCGCAGTCGACGACTACGGCACGAACGAGTGGAACCAACTCGTCCATCGAGGTCAGAGGCTTGTCTCCTCTGAGGGTTCATCCCAGTTTGCACTTGGTGACATCGGCTTGGAGATGGTCCCCCTGCCCCCCAAGGGCAGACGGCCACCAATGAAGGCATACAAACTACTTGCGACGTACGCCGAAGAGGTGGGGCTGGAAAGCGAGCGCTTCGAGGAGTATCGACTTGTCGCTGGAGCGTGGCCGAAGAAGGAGCGCGACAAGAACGTTTGCTGGACGGTCCACTCGATCCTGGCTCATCGACATGACCGGTTCGAGATGATCAAGGACCCGCCGATATACAAGCGCACGCGCGAGCGCCGGTGGACCTGTGACGGCGCGCACCGGGCCCTGGGGTGGAAGACCCAGGTACCCGATACCATCGAGGAGAAGGTCAGGCAGATCGAGGACCTCTTGGATGACGAAACCGCTGTAGAAGTGGTCGAGCGGGCGATGATGCAGCGTCCCGCGGTGGTCAAGAAGGTCGCAGCGAAGCCCCCGGTGCGGGAGGCCTTCAATCGCGCCCAGGCCAGCGAGATTCGTGAAGCCCGCGAGGAGACCCACCGGCGCCCCGAGGTTCAGAGGCTAAACGAGCAGCAGGAGGTACTGACCGTCCTCGGCCTGTGCTCGGCTTTCGCCAGCGGCATCGGAAGGACGTTGCCGGGCCTTCACCTCGCAGAGCTGCCTGAAGATGCCCAGGACTCCATCCGTGAGGGGCTGGGTCGGGTCAAAGCGGCGGTCGAGTGGACCGAACACGTCCTAGCGACAGGGCACACCGACATGGACGCCGCTCTAGAACGGTTGATCGCCGGAGGGCCGTAGGACGGGTCGAAGGTCCCCGGCACAGAGGAGACATAGCAGGAGAAGAGAAGATCAACAAGGCTTGAAGAGCGCCAGGGAGCCGGCCGGGCAATGGGTTCTTCTAGTCGGGGGGCAAGGAGACGAGAACAATGACCGCCCACCAGCGCCCCGAGTCTTTGGCACGGAGCGTGTTCGACGCCTTGCAGAGCGCAGGCCGCCGGGGACTCACATTCGTTGAGCTCATGGAGGTTACTGCCCTTACGACGCACCAGGTGCGTCACGGCCTGAGCGTCCTGAGAGAAGCCCTTCCGGGAATGAAAGGCACAGACGCCGTGTACACATATGACCCGCATGGGCACGTGTACCGAACGGCCTACCTGCCGGACATTGCCGAGGCGTACGAGCTGATGCGCCTCAGCTCGGAGGCGACCCGCAGCTACCGAGTTCTCACCGGAACTGTTCTCCCGCATGCTCGGCAGTCCAAAGCCAAGCAGCTCCGGATGCTCAAACGCCACCTCCAACTGATCGTTGACGAAGCCAAGGACATCCTCGAGCCCGCCTAACGGGATTCAGGAACTCCCGCCCGGCAGGATGGTGAGACCCAGAACGACGCCACATGGCGCCGGGCCGGGCACCACCCGGCGCCATCGGGGCCTCTCGGCGTGAGGTCAGGACGTGGACTTCCGTGAGGGCGGTGCCGGGGCGGACCTGACCCGCCTGCCGGCCACCGCCTTCGACGAGATCGTCATCGGCCCGGTGGGGATCATCGGCGACCAGGGCGAGTCGAAGGACACGATCAACAAGGCGGCCGTCGACTTCAAGATCGCCGCTTCGGAGAGCGACCTGGCCAACCACCGGGGCGAGGCCACGTTCACCGACGGCTGGGGCGACGTCCTGGCGTACGTCGGCTTCGGTTTCGACGGCTGGTTCTCCGACGACGCGGCCGGCAACTTCACCGCCGTCAAGGCTCACGGTCTCCTCGGCGCCGCGGTCCGCCTGCACCGGGCGAATCCGAAGTTGAAGGTCGGCCTGCACGTCGGCGGCTGGAAGATGAGCGAGGCGTTCCACCACATCGCCAAGGAGGCGGAGTCCCGGACGCGGTTCGCCGAGTCCCTCGCCCGGATCTTCCGCACCTTCCCGATGTTCACCACCCTCCACCTCGACTGGCGGTACCCGGGAGCGGAGGGAGCGCCCGGCAACGACTACGGCCCCGAGGACCCGGAGAACTACGCGAGCCTCATCCGGGCGACCAAGAACCTTCTCGACCCCTTGGCGGCCGGCGGCGTCACCATCGCCGTCAGCCTGCCCGGCACCGTCGAGAAGCTGAAAGCCGCCAACGTCCCGCTGCTCGCCGACAACGGCGCCTCCCGCTTCAACCTCCACACGCTGGACTACTTCGGCACCCCCTGGGCGGAGAAGATCAACCACCACGCCAACCTGCGCCGCGACCCGAACAACCCCGACCAGCCCTGCGTCGACGACGCCGTCCAGTACCTGATCAACGACCTGAACATCGACCCGCACAAGATCCACCTCGCCTACGCCACGCACACCCGCAACGCGCAGCGCGCCGAGATCAAGAAGATCTCCCCGCTGAGCGGGGAGTACGAGCCGTACCCCGGCGAGGCGACGGTCGGCACGGTCGAGTCCGGCACCAGCCGGCCCGCGGACGTCTGGCGCAACTACTACGACCTGGAGGCCAAGAAGGGCCGCAACGGCTTCACCCTCTACACCGACACCACGTCCGACGCCGACTTCCTCTACAACGAGGACAGCAAGGTCTTCTTCTCGCTCGACACCCCCCGCTCGGTGAAGTCCAAGGCCGAATACGCCGCCACGCACAAGCTCGGCGGCCTGTTCGCCTTCGACGCCGAAGCCGACAACGGTCTGCTGGCAAACGCCGCCCGCGAGGGCCTCGGCCACACCCTCACCGACACCGTCATCGACATGAAGCCCCTCTACATCACCGGCGAGAGCTGAACCGACCCCCGGCATCACCCACCGGAGCCGCTGGCGGGAAGGCCAAGCACCACGGCCTTCCCGCACCCGGTTTCAGCCGGGGCGGGCGCGGTCGCCGGCCCCGGGCCCGGGCGGGCGCCCGGACGCCGCCGACCCTGCACTGCACCCCCTTGTCCTCCGTCGGGCCCCGCAGGTTGTCCCACCCCTGGACCAGCACGTTGTCCCGCCCGATTCGTCCCGGTCAGGGGCCTTGTCCTCCCGGTTCGTCCGTGACCGGAATCACGGCCCCGGCGCCCGGTCAGAGGTCGTGGACG
The DNA here is from genome assembly GCF_040304075.1 of Kitasatospora sp. NPDC094015. NCBI lineage: Bacteria > Bacillati > Actinomycetota > Actinomycetes > Kitasatosporales > Streptomycetaceae > Kitasatospora > Kitasatospora sp. NPDC094015. Next base: position 18,342 of record NZ_JBEOUL010000052.1, on the reverse strand, counting down.
TGGGCCTGGAGGATGCTCCGGGCGGCGAGCTCCGGGGTGTCGTGCAGGGCGGCCTGCTGGGTCTTCGGGTCGCCGAGGAAGCACTCCTCGTAGACCGCGACCCAGCCGTCGCCGCCGTCCAGGCCCCGCTCGACCCAGCCGACCGGGTAGCCCTCGCCGAGCACCACCATCACGTTCGGCTGCACCGTCCAGCCCGACAGCACCCAGGCGTAGCCGAAGACCGCGGGGTCAAGGGGGATGTGGGCGTCCATGCTGCGGGGCAGGCCGCGCTGCAGCGGATCGCGCGGCACCCTCACCGTCCCGACGGCGGGCTCGGCCACGCGCGGGCCGATCCACCCGTCGGTCCGGGGCGCAGGGCGGTCGGCGTCGGGGGTCCGCGCGGCGGTGGCCGGCGGCACCTGTCGGGCGCTGCGGAGCGCGTCCAGGGTCTCGCTCCGGTCGTGGTGGATGCGGGGCCGGCCGAGGTCGTCGAGCAGCGGCTCCGTCCGGCCGTCGGCGAGGTGCAGCACCGCGATCCAGCCGCCCGGGCCCCACGGCCCGTCGCCGAGCAGCGCCGCCCAGCCGACCCGGACGCCGTGGTGGTGGAGCTGGTGAACAGCGGTGGCCTCCGGCGTCGACCAGGCCGTGGTGGTCCAGCCCGGGCCGAAGGTCAGGGAGAGGTCGTCGGTGCGGTCGGGCGGGCCGAAGCGGCGTACCGGATCGGAGGCGGCGCGCAGCACCGGGTCGGGCTGCAGGCCGGTGTCGTCGGGGTGCGGAACGGCAGCGGCGCGGGCCGGGCGGGCCGGGGCGGTCACCGGGTCGGCGGCGGGCGGGGTTTCGTTGCCGCCACGGAAGGTGTCGCCGCGGGGCTCGGGGAGGGCAGGTTGTCCCCCGTCGGCGGGTCCGGGTTTCGTTGCACCGGCTGCCGCCCCGGCCGCCCGAGTGGCCCGGTGGTTGAGCTCCGCCGCCGCGGTGAGGAGCAGCTTCAGCGCGGCCGCCGTCCGGTCGGGGTCCTCGCCCTGGTCGAGGACGTCGGCGAGCGCCAGGGTGGCGGCGGTGACCGCTTCGGCGCCCTCCAGCAGCTCCGCTCGGTGGCCGGGCCGCACCTCGGCAGGGGCGGCGGGGGCGTCGGCCTGCGGTGTTTGCGGCGCGGTCTTGGCGCGGCGGCGGTGCGCGGCGGAGCGGCACGTCGAGTTGCAGAAGCGGCCCGGGCGCCCGGTGGCCGCCGGCTGCAGCGACCTGCCGCACGCCTCGCAGGTCCCCGGGGGCCGCAGCGGCAGGTCGACAAGGGTCGGCTGGTCCACGCTCATAGCCGCTGACACTACGGGTTTCGTTGCATCGCGTCCCGTCCCGGGTCCGATCCCACCGGGACGCCCCGAAGCCGGCGGTGCCCCGCGCAGCGTGCCGCCAGGGTTTCGTTGCAGCGACGAAACCCTGGCCCGGGGTGGCCCGCGCGGCGCAGCGGAGTTCCGTTGCGACAACGAAACCTGTGCGCTGCCCCCGCGAAGTGCAGCGCCCCGAGTGCGCATGCGCAACCCACTGCGCAGGCGGCACCGCGCATGCGCAACGCCCCGCCCGCCACCTTGCGCAGGCGCATCCGGCCGGACCCGGCGCGGTGCGCAACCGACCCGTCCGACCACCCGGCCAAGGCCCAAGGCCGTGAAGTTACGTTTGCGTGGCTGGTGGCGAGTGGGTTCGACGGTCCGCCCGCCGTAGGCAGCGGGCCCGGCAGAGCGACGGTATTCGTGCTGGGGGCTCCGCTGACCGGTCGGTTAGGCTGACGGGCAGCTCTCGGGGAGGAACACCAGATCGATGACCACGCTCTCACTGCCCTTCAGCACCGAACGGCTCCTGTTGCGCCTGTTCACGCCGGACGACCTCGATGACCTGCACGCGTATCAGGGCCACCCCGAAGTCGCTCGCCATCTCTACCGGCCGCCGCTCACCCGCGAACAGTGCATGCAGAACCTGACGCGGCGTGCCGCCGGCACCGCATGGTCCGATGACGGCGACAACCTGGTGCTCGCCGTCTGCCCGGCCGGTGAGGCGAAGGTCGTCGGCGAGGTTGTCCTGAAGCTCGAGAGCGCGCGGGCGGGCCAGGTCGAGATCGGCTGGATCTTCAACCCGGCGTACGGCGGCCGGGGGTACGCGACCGAGGCGGCGCGTGCGATCGCCACGCTGGCCTTCGCCGAGCTGGGCGCTCACCGGCTCTTCGCCCGCCTCGACGTGCTCAACACCGCGTCGGTGCGGGTCTGCGAGCGCCTCGGCATGCGCCGGGAGGCGCACCTTGTCGAGAACGACCTCGACGACGGGCGCTGGGGCAGCGAGTACGTCTACGCGACGCTCGCCCGAGAGTGGAAGGCCGATCGGGTCTGACAAAAGGACCAGACGGAGCCGCTTGGCCCTTCGGTTGGAGCCATCACCGCGCGGCTGGTTCGAGCGGACGCTGCGATCCCCATCGCAGTGCCCCCACCTGCGGCCTCGCACCCCGCGCACCTGACCCGCACCCGCTCTTGCGCATCGTGATCCGAGCGGCTGCGCCCCGGATCGCACCGTCGCACCCGGCTCCGGCCGCTGCGCAGCCGGCGGTTGCGCGGGCCGTCAGTCGCAGCAAGGTGTAGCAGCACGACCAGGTGGCCCTGCTGCACCCGTGACCGTCCGGTCCAGCAGGCGGTTGCACCGGTATGACGACCTCTCCGCCGCCCTGGCTGCCGCTGCCGCTGCCACTGCCGTCCCCGCCCGGCCGGACCGAGGACGAGCCCGCCTCCGGGTCCGGCGACCAAGCGCTCGACCCCGCCGAGCTGGCCGCGCTCCACCGGGGCCGCGACGCCGGGGAAGCCGCAGCCGCGTGGGTGCGGGAGCTGGCCGACCGTCAGAGGGACGAGCGCCACGCCCTGGCCCTGAAGCACGCGGCTGCGGGTATCGAGCGAGCCAGCCACCAGGAGGTGATCCCGGGCGGCGACGGCCAACTGACCGAGGAGCTGCGCTACTCGCTCGGCGCGGACGTGCTGCTCGGCGCCGCCTACACCGCCACCCTGCCCGACCTCGCGCCGGACGAGCGGCTGCCGCTGGTCGCGGTGTGCGCGCTCGCGGCCGCCATGCCGTCCTGCGTGCTCGGCGACCTGGCGCGCGAGCTCGCCCTGCTCGCCGACGAACTGGACGCCGCCACCGCCGCCGGCCGCGCCGCCACCGCGGCCACCGGCTCGGCCGGGTGAGCACGACCAGGCGCCGGGCGCTGGGGCCCGGCGCCGCCCGGGTGCTGACCGACGCCGTCCGGGCGCCCCGCACTGCGCCGCCGTGGTCGCCGGCCGGCGCCGAGGGCGCCCTGCGCGCCGTGCTGGAGGAGTTCGAGCGGACCGCCGAGCCGTGGCGGGAGGCCTTCGAGGACCTGGACGAGGACATCCTCGCCGAGACCGCCGCCGAGGCCCGCGTCTTCGAGACCGATCCGGCCCGCGCCGTCGACGAGCTGGTGCGCGGCCTGTACGGGCAGCTGGCCGGCTGGCGGCACGCGATCGGCGAGCTCGGCCGCGCGCTCACCGCGGCCGCGCAGGACCGGCCGCTGCCGGAGTGGGCCGCCGACGCCGGCCGAACCGAGGACGTCCGCTGGCGCCGGGCCCGCCAAGCGCTGCTGGAGGCCGTCGCCCGCCACCACCACGGAGTGCTGCCCGCCGGCGACCAGGAACGCCGACCGTGGTGACCGGCACCGACCCAGGCTCGGGAGAATGATCACGTGACCAGCAGCCACCCGAGGGGCATCGGCGCCCTGATCCCCACCGCCCGCACCGTCGAGGCCTCCTCCCCCGGCGCCCGGGCAGCCAGCCAGCTTCTGCACCTGCGCACCGCGCTGGTGCCGGTGCCGGTGCTTGCGGCCGCGCTGGAGCTGATCGCCCCGCAGTTGGAGGACCCGGACCCGGTCACCAGGGAAGCCGCCGCCGCCGTCCACGCCCGGCTGCTCGCCGCGGTCGAGGCAGCTACCCCGGGCCACCAGGCCATCTGATCCGCCGCTCGGTTCGCTGGTTGGGGTGCGGAGCAGTAGGCAGTCTAGGAGCCCCGTGGCTTCGGGTCGGCGGATTTCCGGTGCGGTGGCCGGGCCCAGCGCCGCGGTGAGGTTGGCAAGGGCGGGCAGCGGCGGGGCGCCGATCCTGGTACACCGCTGGTGTACCAGCGGTGTACGATCGCGGTATGGCTGATGCGACGATCAAGGTTTCCCCTGATACGCGTGACCGGCTGGCCGCCTTGGCGGCGGCCCGCGGCACGACGATCGGCGCCCAGGTGGCCCTGCTGGTGGACCAGCAGCCCACGGCGGAGCAGATCGCCGAGCGCGTTGCCGAAGGCCGGCGGCTGCTGCGGGAGCACTTCGGGATGACCCTCTCCGACACGGAGCTGGACCAGGGCCCGGACCTGCTGCAACGGGTCTACGGCATCGCCGCGGACGACGCGCGCGCCAAGGTCGCCCCGAGGCGCAGCGCGTGATCATTCTGGATTCCAGCGCCCTGTCCGCGCTGGCCGCGGGTCACGCGCGTCTGCACCGGATCGTGGACTCCGCTCTGCACAGCCCGTTCCGCCACCTGCTGGTGCCGGTGCTGTGCCTGGTCGAGGCCGAGATCAAGGACGAGGGCGCCGCGCACGCGGTCCTGGCGCTGCCCGCGCTCGAGTTCGAGGCCTTGGACGCGAGCACCGCCGTGGTGGTGGCGACCATGGTCCGCGACGGCTACGGCGGGCAGGGCGTGGCGCACGCGATCGCCGCGAGCCTGCCCACCCCGGCGCGCCCGCAGCAGCACCTGATCCTGACGGCCCGCTCCGAGTTGTATCCGCCCGGGATCGTCACGGTCGACATCGACGACCCCCGCCTGGAGCCGTAGGTGCCGCTGGCGGACCAAGCCGGGGACGAGCCGCGCTCGGGCGGCAGCGCGGACGTCTTCGCCAAGGAGGTCCTGCCGGCTGTGCTGCGCGGCGCGGTGGCGCAGGAGCGGCCGGTGGTGGTGTTCGTGGCCGGGCAGGCCCGCAGCGGCAAGACGCTCGTCGTGGACCTGGTGCACGCCGCGCTCGCGCGCCGGGGTGGTGCGGTGCGGGTGGACCGCGACGCGTTCAAGGCCGTCCACCCCGACTACCCGCGGTTCCTCGCCGAGGACGTGCGCACGGCCGGGGTGCGGGTGCGCACGGACACCTACGGCTGGCAGGCCGAGGTGGAGGAGCGGCTGCGGGCCGGCCGGTTCGACGCGGTGGTGGAGGCGGCGCTGGGCCGCCCCGAGGAGTTCCTCGCCGCACTCGCCGCGTACCGGCGGGCGGGCTACCGGGTGGAGATCGTGGCCCTGGCCGTGCCCGAGGCGGTCAGCCAGCTCGGTGTCCTGGACCGCTACCTGCACCTGGCCGGGGAGGGTCGGGCCCGCTACGTGGGCTGGGACAACCACGACGCCTGCGCCGCGGCCCTGCCCGCCGTGCTCGCCGCGGTGGAGGCCGGGCACCTGGCGGAGCGGGTCGTGGTGGTGCGGCGCGGCACCGCCATGGTGCTGGAGAGCGTGTACGCCAACGAGCTCGACGCGGGCGGGGGCTGGGTCCGGCCGGCGCGCGCCGAGGGGGCGGTCATCGCCGAGCGGAGTCGCCCGTGGGGTGCGGCCGAGACCGGCCGGTTCCGCCGGCAGCTGGCCGCCTGCGAGCGGCGCGCGCACGACCCTGGGATCCCCGCCGACTGGGCGCTGGCCGTCGGCCGCGACGCCGAGCGGGCCGCGGCGCTCGGCGAGCCGGTGCGCCGCACCGCCCAGCCGCTGAAGCAGGCGCCCGGGGTGGACTACCACCGGCTCTCCGCGGACGAGCACGACTTCGTCTTCGACGCGGTGATCGTGCCGACCATGCTGAGCGGGGTCGTCCCCCAGGAGAAGCCGGTCGTGGTCTTCATCGCCGGGCAGCCCGGCGCCGGCAAGACGAGGGCCGCCCAGCTGGTCAACCGATCCCTCCACAGCGCGGTCCACCTGTCCGGCGACGACTTCAAGGTCCTGCACCCGGACTACCCTCAGCTGCTGCAGACGGATCCGCGCCGGGCCTCGGAACGGATCCGCACCGACTACCGGGCCTGGCAGGCCAGGGCCGAGGCCTGGGTGCGCGAGCGCCGCGGGAACCTCGTCATCGAGACCACCCCGGCCGGCCCCGCGAGGTTCGCCGCCGACGCCGCCGCGTACCGGCGGGCCGGGTACCGGGTGGCGCTGCTGGTACTGGCCGTGCGCGCGGCCGACTCCCGCCAGGGCACCGCCCACCGCTACGCCCGGCTCAGCGGGCGGGGCCTGCCCGCCCGGTTCACCACCACGGCCGGCCACGACGCCCACTTCCACGCCCTGGCCGACGTCGCCCGGGCCGCCGAAGACCTGGCCGTGGTCGACCAGGTCACCGTGATGCGCCGCGACGGTACGGCCCTGTACCGCAGCCGGCCCACCCGCGGGCACCAGCCAGGGACCAGCGCCGCGGCGCTGGTGCTGCTCGCCGAGCAGGCGCGCCCCTACACCGCCCAGGAGGCCGGCGCCTTCTGGGCGATCCAGCGGGACATGCACGCGGCGATGCCGCAGTACCGCGACGAGTTGGTCGCGATCGGCGCCCAGGCCGGCCCTCTCATGCCGGATGCCCTGCGGCCGCGCCGGCTGGAGGCGCCCGCCACAGCGGCCGCGCTGCCCGTCCCCACCGGGATCGCGCACTTCATGGCCGGCCGGCCCCTGCCCACGCCGTCCACCACCCGGTGGCTCGACGACGAGGACACCGTCCGCACCCGCTGGCGCACCTTGGTCACCACCCGCCGCCCCTCCAGCTGACGCCGCACCGGCCCGCACCGCGCGACGAGCGAGGAGCCGCGAATGCCGAGCCGGCCGGCCTGGTGCTACCGGCACCATCGGTGGATGGAGGGCTGCACCAACGCCTCCGCACTCACCCGCGAGATCCAGCAGCTGGGCTACCGCGGTGACGTCAACACTGTTCAGCGTCATCTGCGGCTCTATCGAACCGGAGCGATCCCGATCGAGGCCCTGTTGCCCCACCTGACCGTCCGCCGCGTCACCGACTGGATCATGCGCCGACCCGAGCGGCTCGACGACACCGAACGCAAGTGCCTCGACGAGCTGTGCGAACGCAGCCCGGCCCTGGCCACGACCACCCACTACGCCCGACGCCTGGCCGCCATGATCCGCGAACGCCGCAGCGAGCACCTGGCCCTCGACGTCTGGCTCGCCGACGTCCGCCTCGACGGGCAACCAGAACTCCGCACCCTGGCCAACGGCATCCGACGCGACCACGCAGCCGTTCTCGCGGCCCTGAACACCACACTCACCTCGGGAGCAGTAGAGGGCAACGTGACCAGAATCAAGCTGCTGAAAAGGCAAATGTACGGCCGGGCCAACTTCGACCTCCTACGCCGCCGCATCCTCCTATCACCATGATCAACCAGCCAAGACCCCTCAATCAGCGACAGAGCCCGGAAGTTGAGCCAGAACCACGACTCGTGATTAGAGCCACGGCTCCGAATTCCGCGATCGGGACGTCACCCATCGGGTTGTCGGAGGAGTGGGCGTAGACCCACTCGATGAGGGACTCGTGGTGCAGGGCGTACTGGTGGGCCACAGCTCGGCTCCTTCGACGAGGAGCTGAAGGATATGCGTCAGGTCAGACAGGGGGAATAAATCCGGGAGGGTCAGCCACGCCTGATGGGCCGCTCGCGGTTGTCGCGCGGTCAGCAGTGGTGGGCCCGGCCCGGCGAGCTGTGCCGTGGGGGGTCGGTAGAACCGGTACGCAGGGCGAGGTGCGGCACGGCTTGTCGGCCGAACGGGTAGCGGTCAGGCAGGTGCCAGGCGCACCCACCCGGAGCCCGGGAAAGATCACCGCCATGTGCACCCGTCCTGTCCTGCGCACCCGGTTCGGCCCCATTCCCCGGCTTTCCCCACCCGGTCCGGGTATGCCGGACGCCGGGTCAGCCGGGCGGCGGTGCTGCGCGCAGCGGCCGAGCGTGGCGTCCGGGGTGTCGCTGTTGATGAGGACCCCTGATTGTTTCCCGAGATCCTCATCAACGGTGAGACAGCGACGGATCCGACGGCCCCCGTGTGCGCCGGCCCCCGCTGCGGGCGGCGAGTTCCCAACCCGGCCCGCGCGGGCCCGCCACACCAACCCGTCACGAACCGGCAGGACAGCCGACCGAACCGCTGGCAGTAGGCCCAGCCGACCGGCAGCCGGGGCAGGCCGACGGCCGGGCGGACAGGACGGCGCGGGCCGGCGGCGAGGATTTGGCCACGGCAGTTCGCGCCGGTGGGAGTGCGGCGACTCAAGCGCCGGCGCGAACGTTCAGAGGACGGGATGGCGCCGGGCGAGGAGGGCCGGTCGGGCTGTCCGGTGAGGGACGATCGGCGGTCTAAAGTGTGATCTTTGCGGGGGAGTGTGGGTGTGGCGTCGGGCGGATTGTGAGCGGTCGGTGGGGGTGGTGGTCGTGTCGCGCGACGTGACGGACCTGGTGGGGCGTGTCGCGCAGAAGGCTGCGATCGGGGCGGCTTTGGCCGCTCTTCCGGGTGCCGGTTCCTGTCTGCATGTCACAGGCCCGGCGGGGATCGGAAAGAGTGCCCTGCTGGCTCACGGCCGGGCCCGGGCCCGGCTGGGTGGGCTGACGGTGGTCCAGGCCCGGGGTGTCGAGGCGGTGCGCGGGCTCGCGTTCTCCGCCCTGCACGAGCTCCTGCGGCCTGTCCTCCCGTTCGTGGGCCGGCTTCCCACCACCCAACGCGAGGCCCTGCTCGATGCTCTCGGGGCGGGGCGGGCCGTCCATCCGCCGGAACGCTTCCGGGTAGGCCTGGCGGCGCTGGAACTGCTTGCCGAGAGCGCCTGCGTCACCCCGGTTCTGGCGGTGGTCGACGACCTCCAGTGGGTCGACACGGCCAGCCGGGAGGTCATCGCCTTCGTCTCGCGGCGGCTGACCTCCGAACCGCTCGTCCTGATCGCGGCCTCCCGCACCTCCGAAGTCGCCGGCGACTGCGGCGGGCTGGGCGAAGGAACGCAGCTCCTCCCCCTCGATCCGCTGACCGAGGACGACGCCTCCACCCTGCTCGCCACCCGCGCCGGCCATCTCGACCGGTCCCAGCGCCGACGGGTGCTGGACCTCGCGCAGGGCAACCCGCTCGCACTGATCGAACTGCCCACGACACCGGCCGGCGAGCCGAACGACCCGCGGGAACGGGCCCGGCCGGACGCAGCCGCGCTCACCTCCCGCCTGCTGCGGACCTTCGCCGACCGCCTGGAGGACTGCACCCCGCCGACCCGCACGCTGCTGCTGCTCGCCGCGCTGCAGGACAGCGACGACCTGACCCTGGCCCACGCCGTGGCGGTGGACCTGCTGGGCGCCGAGGCCGCCGACCGGGCCCTGGCCGAGGCCTTCGCCATCGCACTCGCCGAGCCCGACCCCGACAACCCCGGGCAGCTTCGGCTGCGCCACCCCCTGGTCCGCTCCGCCCTCATCGAGGCCGCCGGACCCGCCGAGCTGGCCGCCGCCCACCTGGCCCTCGCCGCCCGCTTGGAGAACCCCGACCGAGCCGTCTGGCACCGCGCCGCCGCAATCCAGGATCCGGACGAGAAGGTCGCGGCCGACCTCGACACCGCGGCTTCGCATGCCGCCGCCCGCGGTGCCACCTCGCTCGCCCTGGCTTGCCTTCAACGCGCCGCAGCGCTCTCCCTCGAACCTGCTGGCTCCGCACGACGCCTGATGCGCGCCGCCGAGTACGCCTTCGAGCTCGGCCACCCCGACACCGTACGAGAACTCACCGGCCACCTGCGGGCCCTGCCCGCAGACCGCGTCGACACCGGTCGGCTGGCGGCCCTGGAGAGCGCCTTCGACGACGGCGTCCCCGACGGGCAGCCACTGGTCCGCGATCTCACCCGCGCCGCCGTCGACGCCACTGCCGGCGGCGACCGGGCCCTCGCCTCGCACCTGCTGATACGCGCCGCGCGCGCCACCTACTGGGGTGCCTACCGAGACCCGGACCTCGCACCGGGCCTTAGGGCCGCCACCGACCGCGTCGGCCTTCCCACCACGGACGCCCGCATCCTGCTGATCGGATCCTTCGTCGACCCGTTCACCCACGGACCGACGGTCATCGCCCAGCTCGAACACCCGGACGCACGGGACCCCGTCGACATCGGACTGCTCGCCCAAGCCGCGTTCGTGGCCGGCGCCTTCGACCACACCGTGCACCTCACCGGCCTCGCCGCCGACGCCCTGCGCGAGCAGGGCAGCCTCGCCGCCCTCGCCCAGGTCCAGGTACTGCGCAGCTTCGCCGCCCTCTACCTCGGCCAGTGGCAGGTCTGCTACACGGCCTCCGACGAGGCCCACCGCTACGCCACCGAGACCGGCCAGCGGACCTGGGCCGCCTGCGCGGACCTCGCCAAGGCCAACCTCGCGGCAACCCGCGGCCGCCAGCGTCTGGCCGCCCGGCTGACCAACGGCGTGCTCGACGTGGCAGCGGACACCGGCAACGTCGCGATTCTCAACGGCATCCAGCTCAACCGCGGCCTCGCCGCGCTCGGCCAAGGTGACGCGGCAACCGCCTTCACCGAACTCTCCCGCATGGTCGACCCCCGGGACCCCGCCTACCAGAGCCCCCAGTGCGCCTGGGCCATGGACTACTACGCCGAGGCCGCCGCACTCACCGGACACCACAGGCAGGCACGGGAGGTCCTGGCCCGGATCGAGGACCTCACCGCAGACACCCCGGCCGACGGCGTCCGTCGCGCCCTCGCCCTCGCCCACGCCCTGCTCGCCGACGACGACCACGCCGACCAGGCCTTCGACACCGCGCACCGCCGCACCGCCGACGCCTCACCCTGGTACCGGGCACGCCTCGACCTCGCCCACGGACACCGGCTGCGCCGCCACCGCCTCATCACCCGGGCACGCGAGCACCTGCGCTCCGCGCAGAGGGTCTTCGACGCCTTGGACGCACCCGCCTGGGGCGCCCGCGCCGACGACGAACTGCGGGCCACCGGCCAGAGGGCACAGCGCCACCGGCCCGACGCCTGGGCCAGCCTGTCGCCGCAGGAGCTGGAGATCGCCCGACTGGCCGGTGAAGGGCTGTCGAACCGGGAGATCGGCGAGCGCCTGTACCTCTCGCACCGCACCGTCGGATCGCACCTGTACCGGATGTTCCCCAAGCTCGGCATCCGCTCCCGCAGCCAGCTCGCCTACACACTCGGCCGGAGCTGACCAGCCCCGGGCTCCCGGCTGCACAGCCGCCGGTCGTGCCGATCGCACCGCCAACGGGCGAAGACCGCTCGCCGCACTCCGCCCCTGCCGAACGGGCCGGCCTCGGTGCCATTGGGCGGGGCGGCGCCGGGGCCGGGCCCGTGGGCCGGGCTCCAGGAGTTGGACCTGTCGCCCGGCCACGGCATCCACCGGCCGGGACCGAACCGGTCAGGGGTAGGCGTGGTGGGCCTTGCGCCAGCCCAGCAGGGATGCGAGTGCCCGGCGGATGATCGCCTCCTGACGGGCGTTGTGCGCACGCTCCGCTGCGGTCAGCTCGTGCTCGCAGTCGGTGAAGAGCCTGCGTATGAGCTCCTGCGGGTTGCGCTCACCGTGCTCGCGCTCGATCCACCGCGGCGCGATGAGGGCGGGCGGGACCGTGGATGCCAGCATGCAGTTGCCGCCCGAGGCTCCCTCCCCACCCGGCAACCGAGTCGACGTCTGGTCACCCGACGATGTGTGGTCACCGTCGCTGGCGGCAGCAACACCACCCGCTCCGGCGACCGTCGCCCCGACCAGCACCGCAACGGCCAGCCCGCGCCCTACCCTGCCCCGCCTCGATCGAATCCGCACTACGACCTTCCTCTCCTACACAGCCGGCGACCCCGTCATACGAAGCAGCCGAAGATCCGCGACATCAATCCGATGACGGCCGCCGGCGCCCGCCGCGAAGTACCTCCGCGCCCGGCCACCGGCAAGCACCCCGACCCTACGAACACACCGTCACCCGGCGCTTGAGTCATTCGACTGCACCGAGGTGGGCACCGGACTCGGCGTCGGGCCCGGAGGGTGCGGCGTCGATCAGGCAGGGAAAGGTGCGAGATCCGTCACGGAAGCTCATGGGCACCCGGCGACGACGCGCACATCCTCGCCCAGGAGATCCTGCCCGCCGTGCCGCACGGCGCGATGGCGCGATGGCGCAGGATCAGCCCAGCGGTGGTGTTCGTGGCCGGGAACACCTCAGCGGCAAGACGGTCATCGTGGTCCTGGTGCACGGAACGCTCGCGCGGCGCGATGGTGCGGGTGGACCTCGACGGGGAACCGGCCACGCTCACGCCGAAGTGGCGTCGGGCAGCTGGAGGAGATCGACCCGTGGTGGTGCCCCTCCTGGGCCGATCACCTGGCAGCGCGCCCACACGGTCGGATCGTGGTGGCTGGACTCGAACGGGCGGGTCGCGGACCGTGCTGCCCATGGACACAGTGTTCGAGGGCGAGCAGCTCGGCCGGTGGGCGCTCGCGCAGCGGGCCGGCTCGCCAGCCCTGGAGGCCGAGCAGCAGAACCTCCTGGCCGCGATCGAGAACGCGGCCGGCCCGGAGCTGGTCACCGCGAAGGCAGCCGACGCCAAACCGGTCGTGTCTCGCACCGACCGGTTCGCGCTCGGTCTGGCAGCGCTGCCCGCCTTCGTCGCCGAGCACGGCCACGCGAAGGTGCCCCGCCCTCACAAGCAGTCGATCGAGATCGTGGAGGCCGGCCCCGGAGGCGAAGAGCTGGTCGCGGTGTCGCACTTCGCGCTCGGCACCTGGCTCAACAACCAGAAGGCCCGCCGAGCGAAGCTCACCCCAGGTCAGCTCGCGCAGCTCGCCGAGCACGGCGTCGAGTGGGCGTGGCGGGCTGGTCCGGCCGGGCTGGGGTCGTTGGCCGGCGGTAGGCTGCCAGGGCTCTGAGAAAGCACTGGGAGGCCGTCACCCTGCGGGGTGGCGGCCTTCCGGCGTTGCTGTGCGGGGTGCGCTGTCGCGGTGGGTCGGGACTACGGCACCTTCTCGATCTCGATGGCCAGGACCCCGAGGGCTTCCTTCTCGGGGCCGTAGATGCGGCGGATGTTGGCGAGCTGCTCCTCGCGGGGCGAGTCGGGGTTGATGTTGGCGGGCCCCTCGGCGTCGAGCATCTCCTCGAAGTCGGTGTAGCGGGTGACGCGCTTGACCTCGACGAGGCACTCGTCGCGGCCGCAGGCGAAGCGGATGTGCTGGCCGACGGCGAGGTTGCGCAGGTTCGCGTACTGGACGCGGACCTCGATCTTCTTGCGGCCGGAGGCGACGAGGTCGAAGTAGCGGCGGTAGAGGTTCATGTGCCGGGCGCGGGGCGCGAGCGTGGGGGCGACGGTGCGGCTGGTCATCAGGCGGTCGATCTCCAGGGTCGTGTAGGAGCGGTAGAAGTGCTTGGGGTCCGACAGCATGAGCCGCATCAGCCACACCATGGCGTCGGCGTAGTCGTCGACGCTGCCGTCCCACACGGTGGCGTTTAGCATCCAGGGCCGGGCACCGGGCGGGGCGGGGACCAAGTTGTCGCGGATGAGGGACTTGGAGAGCTTCGCGCCGGTGTCGGTGAGCACCATCGGGGTGAAGATCCGGGCGGGTGGGCGGATGCCGTGCAGGGCGGCGAAGGCCGCGTCGACGAGCTGGCAGCCCGGCGCCCAGTCGCCGCCCTTGACCATCACCGGCAGGGTGGCCGGCTCGGCCGCGAGCACGCGCTCCTTCACGAGGTTGCGGTACAGGGTGGCCAGGTCGAGGTAGGGGCCCGACTCCGGTGTCACCGTGCTCTCGTAGAGGCCGTGGTCGGTGCACTGGGCGGTGAACGTGGCCGCAGCGTCGTCGAGTCGCACCAGGCGGGTGCGTTCGGCGCGTTTCTCCGCCCAGCCGCAGCGGGGGCAGGGCAGGCGCAGGTGGACGATGCCGTGGGAGGGTGCCAGTGGCCAGCGGATGGCGTCCAGGTGGTGCAGGGTGCGCAGGAATTCGGCGCGGAAGGCCGGGGTGTGCTGCTGGCGGGTGTAGGTCTCGACCTCGTAGTCGATGCCGGTGGCGTCCGCGAGGGAGTCGAAGAACGCCCGGTAGTTGGTGTCGATCAGGTTGGCGATGCCGGCTTCGCCGAGCGCGTGGTGGTAGGTGGTCTGGTAGGCGTGGTGGGTCTCGGGGTCGAGCTTGAGGTCGAAGGGGGCGTTGTCGAGGGCGCCGAAGCGCACCACCGTGTCGATGGAGAAGGCGCGGCGGGCGGCGGCGGCGAGAAGGAAGGCGGCGCTTTGGACGAGGGAGGTGCCCAGGTGCGGGGTGCCGTTGATCTGGGTGCCGACGCAGAACGCGATCAGGCTGGGGCGTTGGGCCTTGACCTGCGGGCGGATCATGTCGACGGCGCGGAGCATGGAGTTGGCGGTGACGTTGTTCGGTGAGACAAGGTCGGTGGTGCCGTGGCTCATGACTCCCCCAGAGTCGTCAGGCGAAGCGGGTCGGCAGGTTGTTGAGGATGAAATCGACGCGGGCCTGGGCGTCGTCGGCGGCCACGAAGGTGGGGCGGTAGCCGGTGTCGTAGTAGCCCTGGACGATCAGCTCGTGCACCCTCGGGATCTCCCGCTCCTTCGCCCACACGAGGTCGTCCGCGCTGGTGAAGTCGTCCAGCGGGTCCAGGACGAACACCGCGTCATACCGGTAGGTCCGCGACGCCTCCTCCAGCTCGGCGTACGGGCCGATGCCGAAGAACCGGTCCCAGCCGTACCCGTCGGGGATGCCCCGGTTGTAGAAGTAGTGGCCGCCGGTATGGGCCCGGTACTCGTCGATGAAGCCGGCCAGTACTTCGCGGGAGTAGGCGGTGCGGTCGCCGACCAGCAGGTGCCGGCCCAGGCGCTCACGGTGGCGGCGGTAGACCTCGCGGGCGATCTCCCCCTGCGAGGCGGGGATGCCGCGCTCGTGCAGGGCCTCGAAGACGGCCTCCTTCCCCGAGGACGGGCCGCCGGTGATGACGTAGCGGTGCGGGGGGCCGGGCGTCGTCGGGGTGGTGCTCGTGCTCACGGTCGGTTCCTTCCGGTAGGTGCGGTCGCAGGCCCGGCCGGCCGGGCCTGCGGGTCGCCGGCCTGGGGCCGGGTCAGGTCCCGGTGCCAGGTGTCCTTGAGAGCGGTGGGCAGGGCGTTCAGGAAGCCGGCGGGCGCGGGATGGGCGCGGTAGGCGGCGACGATGCGGTCCAGGGCGTCGTCGTCGAGCGGCGGGATCCATCCCGCCAGGCGGGCCAGCTCGCGCGGGGCGATACGCATGTCCGCGTTGAGGAGCGTGCCGCCGTACGCACCCTGGTAGGCGTCCGCCCGCGCCACGGCCCGCCCGAACGCCCAGAGCGCCTTGTCCACGCCCTCGTCCAGCTCGCGCGAGCCCACGCGCATGCTGATCATGCGGGCGACGTCCAGCAGCTCGGCGCGCAGCTCGTAGACCGCCGACCACAGCAGGGACAGCAGCCCGTCGTGCTCGGCGGCCTCCCACGCGAAGACGTCCTCGGCCAGACGCGTGGGACCGGCCGGGGCGGTCAGCGCCGGTGCGGCGGCGTGGACGGCGGCGAACGTCTCGGTGTCACCGGCCAGCGCCTGCGCGAGAACGGCACAGAGCCTTGGCTCGATGCGCTTGCGGAAGTGGTGCACCTCGTATTCCGCGGCCCCGGCCGCCCGCCGTCGGCGGTCCGTCAGCGTCGTCCCCGCGGGGCCGATCGCGCCGAACAGCACGCGGGCACTGTCGGCGAGCTCGTGCTCCAGGCGGGCCAGCTGCCAGCGCAGCAGCCCGTCCAGCGCCCGCGCCCGGCTCCCGGCGTCGGACGGGTCGGTGGCCCTGGCCACCACACCCGGCAGGTCCAGCAGCACCGGCGCCGCGAGATCCGCGCGCACCGGCAGACCGGAACGAAGCAGACCTCGCAAGCCGTCGGCAAGCTCGTCGGGCCCCGCACCGCGGGCGGCGGTGGGCGGGGGCTCCGTGCGGCGATCGGAACTCGGCTCCGTCATGGTGCCCTCCAGCCTCTGCACCGCAGGCATGCCCAGGAAATGCCCACCTTGGTTGCCCAGAATATGCCCACACCTGGCAGGAGCGAAGCAGATTGCCTGAACCCATGGCCCACGGCGCCCCCGCGGAGAGTCCGGCGCCAGGGTGATGAGCAGGTGGTGGCGTCGCACCTCGCGCCGGACACCTGGCTCGACAACCAGAAGGCCTGCAGAGCGAAGCTCACCCCTGGGCGCTCGCGCAGCTTGCCGAGCACGGTGTGGAGTGGGCGTAGCGGCATCGGCTGGAGCGGCAGGCCTGCATCGCCGACAGCGCCGGAGGGCCGTTCCGTTGTAGCGGGGACGGCCCTCCCGTTCTTCTTCTAGGTGAGGAAGAGCATCCGCAGGAGGTGCTCGGTGCTCATCAGCAGGCTTCGGACGGCTGTTATGTCGCCTTGGCCGGTGTGCTTGATGCTCTGCACTTTGCTTCTGAGCACCGTGTTCATGGTCAGGAGGCTTTCGGTCATGCCGACCGCCAGCTTGGCTTCGTCCTTGGTGGCCCTCAGCACGTAGCGGATCCGAAGGGCGTGCGAAGGTTGCTTCGCGGGATCGGGCCAGAGTTTGGGGTCAAGCCCGGACTGGGCGAACCACATCAGCAGCTTGTCGTTCGGGGCGGCCTTGCGCAGGGTGCGGTCGAGCGCCTCGATCATGCACGTGGCTGCCTTGTCGACGGCGGCCGGGCCGCGCCGCTGGACGTCGTCCCAGGCACCGTCCAGCAGATCGGGAACGGTGGGATCGAAGCTGTGCAGTCGAGCGTAGAGCTCATCCACGACGTCTTGTCGGCCGCGTTGCCAAGGGGTGAGGATGCGCTCCTCCACGACGACCAGGTCCCGCTCGCCGTCCTCTTTGGTCACCGCTTCGGCAGCCACCATGCCAAGCGACGTCCGACCGGACACCAGTGCGATGTGCGCTTGATCATCGGAGATACCGGTGGGGAGGTCGAGGACGTAGTTGCGCCAGTGGCTCACCGAGCTGGCGCTGAGCTCGGGCAGCTCGGAAGGCGTCCGGTGGGTGAGCTGCTCGGTGAGCTCGACGTGCAGTTCGCCGACATCGGCGAGTTGCGCAATCTTCGCCTGCAGCGCGGTCGTGGAGGAGAAGTCGATCTGGCGGATGAAGGAGTCTGCCTGCATCGACGCCCAGTAGCTGCTCTGCGGTCCGACTGCTGTACGTACGGCATCGGCGAAGACCCGCTCCAGGCCGGTGGCAATGCCGCTGATCGCGGGGAGCGACGACTGGCGGGTCAGCTCTGCCAGTGGGGCAGCCCATGACGTCTGCATCCGGGCAATCGTGTCCGCAGCCTGTCGGTACGGTGCGAGCGCCTGACCAGCATCGAGAAGGCCCAGCTGCTCAGTCCAGACACGCTGGCTCCTGGCGATGTCGGGCAAAACGCCGTCGAGCGCACCCTCGAGCCACGACGTCTGCATCCTGATCATCTCGTTCGCCATCCGGCGGACCGGTTCCAGCATGTCCAACTGCAGCTCGGCCAAAGCTGTTGACTGTAGCTTGACGCTGTCCGCCAGCATGCGGTCGAGCCCGGATGACCAACCGAACGACCGAAGCAGGTCGAGTCCGCTCGTGTCGACCTGACCGGGGCGGAGGACGACGTCGGCCGACCTCTTCCGGGTCGGCGCGGCGGTCTCTTCGGCGGGACTGGTGTCAGGTGCCATTGAGGCTCCTCACTGCCGGATCGTCGGCGCGCCCTGACGGGCACAGCCATTCGGCTCAGCCTACGCGCGCATGCCGACACCCCAAGTCGATTTTGGTGGCCCTGGTTCGCGGCCAGCGGTAGGGCTCGTTGGTTATCGACTCCAGCAGTACTCCCGCCGGTGATGGCCGAGCTGAAGGACAGCCGGAGCAGCCTCGACGGCCAGGTGGCCGTGATCGTCATGGCAACAACCCGGCCCGCGCCGTATCGCCGCGAGTCGCCGCGCCGGCCCGTGCTCCCCGCGCCGCTGGCGGCCACGGCCGGCCGTCGTAGGCAGCCGGATTGCCGCTCGCTGGCGGGGTTGACCGGCGTCCGGGATGGTGTAGCGCGCGTGCGGGCCACGCCGGTTCGATCCCCTGGCCAAGGCCGGGGGTCGAAGGGGTTGAACGGCGCTCTCGAGGGCCTACCGTGCGGCCCGACGAACCGTCAGGAGTAACGCCGGGCACACCTGTGCCCGCCATGATCCGGGTCCGTCCGTCCATCACGGTGTACGAGACGAAGGAGATTGCCGTGGACAAGTTGGAGCCGCGCGGCACAGCGAGCGCGGCAGAGTGGGACGACACCGCGCGCCGGACGAGCGCGCCCCGGTCGGCATGGGACGGCGTCGAGCGCCGGGCACAGCACGCCGCCGC
>NZ_JBEOUL010000051.1:0-31983 GCF_040304075.1 Kitasatospora sp. NPDC094015 | reverse complement strand
CCCACCACCCCCATGTACTCCACCGTCACCAACACCTGGCTCACCACACCCCCCGACACCACCTACTGGTACAACAACCTCCGCCAACCCGTCCTCCTCACCCAAGCCCTCCAACACCTCGCCACCCAAGGCCACACCACCTACCTCGAAACCAGCCCCCACCCCACCCTCACCCCCACCATCCACGAAACCCTCGACAACGCCACCACCATCCCGACATTGACCCGCAACACCGGCACCCACCAACTCCACCAATCCCTCGCCCAAGCCTGGACCCACGGACTCCCCGTCAACTGGACCCACACCCTCGGCGAAGGACCCCGAACCGACCTCCCCACCTACCCCTTCCAACGGGAGCGCTACTGGCTGGCCCCGGCGCCGGCCAAGCTCGTCGCCGGTGCGCCGGCGGACGGATTCTGGGAGGAGCTGGCGGAGCAGGACGGGGTCGCGCTCTCGGCGGAGCTGCGGGTCAGCCCGGAGGCGCTCGGCGAGGTGCTGCCGGCGCTGGCCGGCTGGCGCAGCGAGCGTTCGGCGCAGCGGACGGCGGACGGCTGGCGCTACCGGGTGGGCTGGCATCCGCTGGGCCTGGCGCCGACCGAGGCGCCGGCGGGGCGCTGGCTGGTCGTGCTCCCGCAGGACGGCGCCGGGGCCGAGCTGGTCGAGGTGCTGGCCGCGGCCGGGCTGGCGGTGGCGCCGGTGCAGGTGGCCGGGCCGGGGCAGGGCCGGGAGTCGCTGGCGGCGCTGCTGGCCGGTGCGGTGGCGGACGGGCCGGTGGCCGGGGTGCTGTCGCTGCTGGCCCGCGAGGAGCGTCCGCATCCGGAGCTGCCCGAGCTGCCCGGTGCGGTGGCGCTGACCCTGGCGCTGGTGCAGGCGCTCGGGGACGCGGGGATCGACGCGCCGCTGTGGTGCCTGCTGACGGGAACGGCGGTGCTCGGCGCGGGTGAACGGCCCGCGGGCGCGGTGCCGGGCCCGGTGCAGGGCGCGGTGGCGGGGCTGGCCCGGACGGCGGCGCTGGAGCACCCGGACCGGTGGGGCGGGCTGGTGGACCTGCCGGAGGTGCTGGACGAGCGGGCGGCGCGGCGGCTGTTCGCGGTGCTGGCGGGGGTGCGCGACGAGGACCAGGTGGCGGTGCGGTCCACCGGCGTGCACGGCCGCCGGCTGCTGCCCGCCGCCCGGCGGGGCAGGTCCGGGGTCGACTGGGCAGCGGCCGGGACGGTGCTGGTCACCGGGGGCACCGGGGCGGTGGGCCGCGCGGTGGCCCGCCGGCTGGTGGCGGAGGGTGCGCGGCGGCTGGTGCTGGTCGGGCGCCGGGGTGCCGCGGCGCCCGGGGCGGCGGAGCTGGTGGCCGAACTGGCCGGTCTCGGGGCCGAGGTGACGGTGGCGGCCGGCGACCTCGCGGACCGCACGGTGGTGGCCGCGCTGCTGGCCGAGCACCGCCCGGGTGCGGTGCTGCACGCGGCGGGCGTGCTGGCGGACGGGATGCTGGCGGCGCAGACCCCGGAGCAGGTGGCCGCGGTGCTGCGGGCCAAGCTGACCGCCGCCCGGCATCTGGACGAGCTGACGGCCGATCACGCGTTGGCGGCCTTCGTGGTGTTCTCCTCGGTGATGGGCGTGGTGGGCAATGCCGGGCAGGCCGGCTACGCGGCCGCGAACGCGGCGCTGGACGCGCTGGTGGCCGCCCGCCGGGCGGCCGGGCGGCCCGGCACCTCGATCGCCTGGGGTTCGTGGGGCGGTGGCGGCCTGCTGACCGAGGGCGTGGCCGAACGGCTGCGCGGTCGGGGCCTGGCGGCGATGGACCCGGGGACGGCGGCGGGCGCGGTGGCCGGTGCGGTGGCCGAGGGTGACGACCTGGTCGTGGTGGCGGACGTGGACTGGCACCGGTTGGCCGAGGCCGGCGGGGTGCGCGCGGGCGCCCTGCTGAGCCTGCTGCCGGGCCGTCAGGAGCGGGCGGAGGAGGCCCGTCCGGCCGATCGGGAGCAGGACTTCGCCGCGGAGCTGGCCGGCGCGCCGGCCGCCGAGCGGCTGCGGACGCTGACCGAGCTGGTGCGCGGGCACGCGGCCGCGGTGCTCCAGCACCGGGACACCGGGGCGCTCACCCCGGCCCGGGCCTTCGCCGAGCTCGGCTTCGACTCGCTGACCTCGGTCGAGCTGCGCAACCGGCTCAACGCGGCCACCGGCCTGCGGCTGCCCGCAACGGCGCTGTTCGACCACCCGACGCCGCTGGCGCTGGCCGGGCGGCTGCTGGCGGAGCTGGCGCCGGGAGCGCCGGCGGCCGGGGCCGTCTCGAGCGTCGGGGCGGCCGACGAACCGCTGGCGGTGGTCGGGATGGCCTGCCGGTTCCCCGGTGGGGTCACCACGCCCGAGCAGTTCTGGACGCTGCTGGCCGAGGGCCGGGAGGCGGTCGGCGACTGGCCGGCGGACCGGGGCTGGGACACCGAGGGGCTGTACGACCCGGATCCGGACCGGCCCGGCACGACGTACAGCCGGCAGGGCGGGTTCCTCGCCGATGTCGCCGGGTTCGACGCGGAGTTCTTCGGGATCTCGCCGCGTGAGGCGCTGGCGATGGACCCGCAGCAGCGGCTGCTGCTGGAGACCGCGTGGGAGGCGGTGGAGGCCTCCGGGCAGGACCCGACCGCGTTGCGGGGCCGCCGGGTGGGGGTCTTCGTCGGCACCAACGGGCAGGACTACCTGGCCGCCCTCGACGGGGCGCCGGGCGCCTCCGAGGGGCACTTCCTGACCGGGAACACGGCGAGCGTGCTGTCGGGCCGGATCTCGTACGCGCTCGGGCTGGAGGGGCCGGCGCTGACCGTCGACACCGCCTGCTCCTCCTCGCTGGTCGCCCTGCACCTCGCCGCGCAGGCGCTGCGGCGCGGCGAGTGCGAGCAGGCGCTCGCGGCCGGGGTCACCGTGATGAGCACACCCAAGCTGCTGGTGGAGTTCAGCCGCCAGCGCGGGCTGGCGCCGGACGGGCGCTGCAAGGCGTTCTCGGCGGACGCCGACGGCACCGGCTGGGGCGAGGGCGCCGGGGTGCTGGTGGTGGAGCGGCTGTCCGACGCGCGCCGGCTGGGCCACCGGGTGCTCGCGCTGGTCCGGGGGACGGCGGTCAACCAGGACGGCGCCAGCAACGGGCTGACCGCGCCGAACGGGCCGTCCCAGCAGCGGGTGATCCGGGCGGCGCTGGCCGATGCCGGGCTGGCGCCGGAGCAGATCGACGCGGTGGAGGCGCACGGTACCGGGACCCGGCTGGGCGACCCGATCGAGGCGCAGGCGCTCCAGGCGGTGTACGGGTCCGGGCGCCCGGCGGAGCGGCCGCTGTGGCTCGGGTCGGTGAAGTCCAACATCGGGCATACCCAGGCGGCCGCCGGCGTGGCGGGCGTGATCAAGACGGTGCTGGCGCTGCGGCACGGCGTGCTGCCGCGCACCCTGCACGTCGGCGAGCCCAACCCGCACGTGGACTGGTCGGCGGGCGCGGTCGAGCTGCTGACGCAGGCGCGGCCGTGGCCCGGCGGCGGGGAGCCGCGCCGGGCGGGGGTGTCCTCGTTCGGGATCAGCGGCACCAACGCGCACGTGATCGTGGAGCAGGCGCCCGAAGAGCCGGAGCAGGGCGCCGCGGAACCGGACCGGCTCCTGCCGCTGCTGCTGTCGGCCCGCGACCGGGCCGCGCTGGCCGTCCTGGCCGAGCGGCTGGGCGGCTACCTGGACGAGCGGCCGGACGCGGACCTGGCCGGGCTCGGCCGGGCGCTGGCCGCCGGCCGCGCCTCGCTGGAGCACCGGGCCGCCGTCACCGGCTCGGACCGGGCCGAACTGCGCGAGGGCCTGCGCGCGCTGGCCGCCGGGCGGACCGCGGCCGGGGTGGTGACCGGCACGGTCGTGCCCGCCGGGCGGACGGTGTTCCTCTTCCCGGGCCAGGGCAGCCAGCGGGCCGGCGCCGGCGCCGGGCTGTACCGGGACGAGCCGGTGTTCGCCCAGGCGCTGGACGAGGTGCTGTCCGCGCTGGCCCCGCACCTGGACCTGGAGCTGCGCGAGCTGATGTTCGCCGCGCCGGGCACCGAGCAGGCCCGCGCGCTGGAGCGCACCCGGTACACCCAGCCCGCGCTGTTCGCGCTGCAGACCGCGCTGCTGCGGCTGCTGCGGCACCGGGGCGTGGTGCCGGGCCTGCTGCTCGGGCACTCGATCGGCGGGCTGTCGGCGGCGCACGCCGCCGGGGTGCTGGACCTGGCCGACGCCTGCGCGCTGGTGGCGGCGCGCGGCCGGCTGATGGACGCGCTGCCGGACGGCGGCGCGATGGTCGCTGTGGAGGCCGAGGAGGCCGAGCTGGCGGCGGCGCTCGCGGTGCCGGGGGTGAGCCTGGCGGCGGTGAACGGGCCGCGCGCCTGCGTACTGTCCGGCGACGAGGCGGCCGTGCTGCGGGCCGCCGAGGAGCTGCGGGCGGCCGGGCGCCGGGTGAAGCGGCTGGCGGTCAGCCACGCCTTCCACTCGGCCCGGATGGACGGCATGCTGGCCGCGTTCCGGGCGGTCGCCGAGGGATTGAGCTACCGGGAGCCGCGGCTGCCGGTGCTCTCCGACCTGACCGGTGGACCGGCGGGCGCCGAGGAGCTGTGCTCGCCGGAGTACTGGGTCCGTCAGGTCCGTGGCACCGTACGGTTCCTGGACTGCCTGCGCGGGCTGCCGGAGGCGGACGGGCACACCTTCGTGGAGCTCGGCGCGGGCGGGGTGCTCGCCGCGCTGGTGCCGGAGTGCCGGCCGGCGACCGAGCCCGGCGCGGTGGTGCCACTGCTGCGCGAGGGCCGGCCGGAGGACCGGTCGCTGGCCGATGCGCTGGCCCGGCTGCAGGTACGCGGCGTGCCGGTGACCTGGACCGGCGACCGGCGCCCCGGGAATGCCCCGGAGCTGCCC
The DNA here is from genome assembly GCF_040304075.1 of Kitasatospora sp. NPDC094015. Classification (NCBI taxonomy): domain Bacteria; kingdom Bacillati; phylum Actinomycetota; class Actinomycetes; order Kitasatosporales; family Streptomycetaceae; genus Kitasatospora; species Kitasatospora sp. NPDC094015. The sequence goes on along the minus strand of NZ_JBEOUL010000051.1, from coordinate 27,087 downwards.
ACCTACCCGTTCCGGCACCGCCGTTACTGGCCGGAGCGCCCGGCCGTGCGGACCGTCGCCGACCGGCTGCGCCACCGGGTGGAGTGGCAGCCGCTGGTCGGGCCGGCGCAGCCCGGTCCGCTCGGCCGCTGGCTGCTGGCCGCCCCCGCCGGGGACCCGTTCGCGGCCGACTGCGCGCAGGCGCTGGCCGGGCACGGCGCCGAGGTGCTGACGCTGGCGGTCCCCGACACGGCCGGCCGGGCCGAGCTGGCGCAGCTGCTGGCGGCCCCGGCCGACGGGGTGCTGTCGCTGCTGACGGACCCGGCGCAGCTGCTGGCGCTGGTCCAGGCGCACGGCGACGCGGACCTCGGGCGGCCGCTGTGGTGCGCGACCCGCGGTGCGGTCGCGGCGGCCGGCCGCCCGGTCGTCCGGCCCGAGGCGGCCCGGCTCTGGGGGCTGGGCATGGTCGCCGCGCTGGAGCAACCCCGGGGCTGGGGCGGGCTGGTGGACCTGCCGGACACGCTGGACGAGGCCTCCGGGCGCGGGCTGTGCGCGGTGCTGGCCGGCCCGGCCGGCGAGGACCAGGTGGCGGTCGGCCCGGAGGGGCGGTACGGGCGGCGGCTGCGGTCCGCGCCCGCGCCGGTCCGCGGCGGCGCCGGGTGGCGGCCGCGCGGCACCGTCCTGATCACCGGTGGCACCGGCGGCCTGGGGGCGCAGCTGGCCCGCCGGCTGGCCGCCACCGGGGCCGGGCACCTGGTGCTGACCGGCCGCCGGGGCGCGGACGCACCGGGCGCGGCGGAGCTGGCCGCCGAACTGACCGGGCTCGGCGCCCGGGTGACGGTCGCGGCCTGCGACGTGAGCGACCGGGCCGCGCTCGAACGGCTGCTGGCCGGGCTGGACGAGCCGCCCCGCACGGTGGTGCACGCCGCCGGGCTGACCTCGGACACCCCGCTGGCCGAGCTGACCGCGGAGCGGCTGGCGGCCGAGAGCGCCGCCAAGGTCGCCGGGGCCGCGCACCTGGACGCGCTGCTGGCGGACGCGCCGCTGGACGCCTTCGTGCTGTTCTCCTCCGTCTCCGGGGTCTGGGGCAGCGGCGGGCAGGGCTCGTACGCGGCGGCCAACGCCTACCTGGACGCGCTCGCCGTGCACCGCCGCAGCCGTGGGCTGACCGCCACCGCGGTCTCCTGGGGCCCGTGGGCCGGGGCCGGCATGGCGGCCGGCGCGACCGCCGACCGGCTGCGCGCGCTCGGCCTGCCGGCGCTGTCGCCGCGCACCGCGCTGGACGCGCTCCAGCAGGCGCTGGACCTGGACGAGACGCACGTGGTGGTCACCGAGCTGGACCGGGAGCGGTTCGGCCCGGCCTTCGAGTCGGCGCGGCCCAGCGCCCTGCTGTCGGAGCTGCTCGCCGCCGGGCCGCAGGGCCCGGACACGCCGCCGGAGCGGCCCGCCGTGGACGAGCAGCCGGGTGCCCGGCTGCGCGGGGAGCTGGCCGGGCTGCCCGCCGGCTCCCGGATGCGGCGGCTGGTACGGCTGGTGCGCGGCGCGGCGGCGCAGGTGCTGGGCTACCGCTCGCCGGACGAGCTGGACCCCGAACGCCCGTTCCGGGAGGCCGGGTTCGACTCGCTGACGGCGGTGGAGCTGCGCAACCGGCTGGTCGCGGAGAGCGGGGTGGCGCTGCCGGTGGCGGCGGTCTTCGACCACCCGACGGCGGCGGCTCTGGCTGCGCGGTTGGACGAGGACCTGTTCGGGGCCGGGGCGGCCGGCCCAGCCGTCCCGTCCCCCGCCGTCGCCGCCGCGGGGCCGGCCGAGCCGCTGGCGATCGTCGGGATGGCCTGCCGGCTGCCGGGCGGGGTGCGCTCCCCCGAGGCGCTCTGGCAGCTGGTCGCGGACGGCACCGACGCGGTCGGCCCGCTGCCCACCGACCGCGGCTGGCCGCTGGCGGAGCTGTACAGCGCGGACCGGGACGCGCCGGGCACCTTCTACGCCGAGGCCGGTGGATTCCTGGACGGGGCGGGCGAGTTCGACGCCGCCTTCTTCGGCATCTCGCCGCGCGAGGCGCTCGCCATGGACCCGCAGCAGCGGCTGCTGCTGGAGACCGCCTGGGAGGCGGTGGAGCGGGCCGGCATCGACCCGGGCTCGCTGCGCGGGCGCCCGGGCGGGGTGTTCGTCGGACTGGCGGCCCAGGGGTACGGCGCCGGGCCGCAGGATCCGGCGGCCGACGTCGAGGGCCACCTGCTGGCCGGCACGGTGACCAGCGTGGCGTCCGGCCGGATCGCCTACACGCTCGGGCTGGAGGGCCCGGCCGTGACGGTGGAGACCGCCTGCTCCTCCTCGCTGGTGGCGCTGCACCTGGCGGGCCAGTCGCTGCGGACCGGGGAGTGCGCGTTCGCGCTGGTCGGCGGTGCGGCGGTGATGGCGGGGCCGGACGCCTTCGTGGAGTTCAGCCGCCAACGCGGGCTGGCCGCCGACGGGCGGTGCCGCTCGTTCGCCGAGGGCGCCGACGGCACCGGCTGGTCCGAGGGGGTCGGGGTGCTGCTGGTGGAGACGCTCGCCGAGGCCCGCCGGCTCGGCCACCCGGTGCTGGCCGTGGTGCGCGGCACCGCGGTCAACCAGGACGGGGCCAGCAACGGGCTGACCGCCCCGAACGGCCTGGCCCAGCAGCGGGTGATCCGGCAGGCGCTGGCCACCGCCGGGCTGCGCGCCGACGAGGTCGACCTGGTCGAGGGCCACGGCACCGGCACCCGGCTCGGTGACCCGATCGAGGCCGAGGCGCTGCTCGCGACGTACGGTCAGGACCGGCCGGCGGGGCGGCCGCTGTGGCTCGGCTCTCTGAAGTCCAACCTCGGGCACACCCAGGCCGCCGCCGGGGTGGCCGGCGTGATCAAGACGGTGCTGGCGCTGGAGCACGGCGTGCTGCCGAAGACCCTGCACGCCCGGCAGCCGTCCGAGCAGGTGGACTGGGGCTCGGGTGCGGTGGCGCTGCTCACCGAGGCCCGGGACTGGCCCGAGGCCGGGCGCCCGCGCCGGGCCGGGGTGTCCTCGTTCGGGATGAGCGGCACCAACGCGCACGCGATCCTGGAGCAGGCCCCGGACACCGACGGGGAGGGCACCGGCGAGGAGGGCACCGGCGAGGAGGGCACCGGCGGGCCGGCCGACCGGCTCCCCTGGCTGCTGTCGGCCCGGACGCCGGCCGCGCTGCGCCGGCAGGCCGCGCGCCTGCTGGAGCGGATCGACGCCGACCCGCGGTGGACGGCCGACGGGATCGGGCGCGCGCTGGCCACCAGCAGGACGGCGTTCGCCCAGCGCGCCGCGGTGCTCCCGGCGGACCGGGCCGCACTGCGCGGGGCCCTGGCGGCGCTGGCCGACGGGAGCCCGTCCGCCGGGGTGGTCGAGGGCCGGGCGGGTGGCGGCGGCACGGTCTTCGTCTTCCCGGGGCAGGGCTCGCAGTGGCCCGCGATGGCCGCCGGCCTGCTCGCCGAGGAGCCCATCTTCGCCGAACGCATCGCCGCCTGCGAGGCCGCACTCGCCCCGCACGTCGACTGGTCCCTCACCGAACTCCTCCAAAACGGCGACCCGTTGGAACGGGTCGACGTGGTCCAACCCGCCCTCTTCGCCGTCATGGTCTCACTCGCCGCCCTCTGGCAGCACCACGGCGTCCACCCCGACGCCGTCCTCGGCCACTCCCAAGGAGAAATCGCCGCAGCCGTCGTCGCCGGCGCCCTCACCCTGGAAGACGGCGCCAAGGTCGTCGCCCTGCGCAGCCGAGCCCTCACCCGCCTCGAAGGCGCCGGCGGCATGGTGTCGGTCTCCGCCACCGGGGAACGGGTCGCCGAGCTGCTCGCACCGTACGGGGAGGCGCTCTGCGTGGCGGCGGTGAACGGTCCGCAGGCGGTGGTGGTGGCCGGCGTGCCGCAGGCGCTGGCGGAGCTGCTGGCCGACTGCGAGCGGGCCGAGATCCGGGCCCGACTCATCCCGGTCGGGTACGCGGCGCACTCGCCGCAGGTGGCGCTGGTCCGGGACCAGCTGCTGGCCGATCTGGCGGACGTCCGGGCGCGGGCCACGCAGGTGCCGCTGTACTCCACCGTCACCGGCGGGTCGATCGACGGTGGGCAGCTCACCGCCGAGTACTGGTACCGCAACCTGCGGGAGCCGGTCGCCTTCGACCGGGCCACCCGGGTGCTGCTGGAGGGCGGGCACGGGCTGTTCGTCGAGGTGAGCCCGCACCCGGTGCTGCAGGCGGCGGTCGACGCCACGGCGCAGGCCGCCGGGCGGCCGGTGACGGCGGTGGGCACGCTGCGCCGCGAACTCGACCGGCCCGAGCAGCTGCTGCGGGCGCTGGCCGAGGCGTGGTCGGCCGGGGCCGCGGTGGCCTGGCCGGTGGGCGCCGCGGCGGGCGCGCCGGTGCAGCTGCCGACCTACCCCTTCGAGCCGGAGCGCTACTGGCTGCCGACGCCCGGCCGCTCCGGCCGCCCGGCCGCCGCAGCCTCCGGGGCGCCGGCCCCGACGGATCTCCCGGACGGCGGCCCCGCCACCGACCCGGCGGCCGAACTGGCCGCCCGGCTGGCACCGTTGGACCAGGGCGGCCGCCGGATGGCACTGCTGGACCTGGTCGCCGCGCATGCGGCGGCCACGCTCGGGCACGCCGATCCGACCGCGATCCGGGTCGACCGCGCGTTCGCCGAGCTCGGCTTCGACTCGATGCTCGCCGTGCGCTTCCGCAACCGGCTGAGCACCGCCACCGGGCTCGCCCTGCCCCCGACCGTGATCTTCGACCGGCCGAACCCGTCGGCCCTCGCCGACCTGCTGGACCAGGAGCTGCATCCGACCCCGCGCGGGCCGGCCGAGCAGGAACTCGACCGGCTGGAGCGGGCGTTGGCCGGCCTGGATCCGGACACCCCGGCCGCCGGGGAGGTCGGCGACCGGCTCGCGGCCCTGCTCCGCACCTGGCGTGGCCGACGGGCGACCCGGCCGCCGGTGCCCGACGCACCCGGCCCCGCCCGGACCGACCCGGCCCCGTCCGACCACACCCTGTCCGACCCGACCGCACCCGCCCCGACCGCGACCGACCCGATCGCGCTGGACTCGGCCACCGCCGACGAACTGTTCGACCTGCTCGACAACGACTTCGGAATGGCCTGAGGGAGAGCTGCACTGATGGCGGACAACGAGAAACTCCTCGACTACCTCAGGCGCGCCACCGCCGATCTCGGCGAGGCCCGCCGGGAGCTGCGCGCGGCCGAGGACGCCCGGCACGAGCCGATCGCGATCGTCTCGATGGCCTGCCGCTACCCGGGCGGCGCCGATACGCCGGAGCGGCTGTGGGAGCTGGTCGAGCGCGGCGAGGACGCGATCGGCGACTGGCCGGCCGACCGCGGCTGGGACACCGGGCGGCTCTACGACCCGGACCCGGAGCGGGTCGGCACCTCGTACACCCGCAGCGGCGGATTCCTGTACGAGGCCGGTGAGTTCGACGCCGGCTTCTTCAGCATCTCGCCGCGCGAGGCGCTCGCCATGGACCCGCAGCAACGGCTGCTGCTGGAGACCGTGTGGGAGGGGGTGGAGCGCGCGGGCATCGACCCCGCCTCGCTGCGCGACAGCCGTACCGGCGTCTTCGTCGGCGCGATCGGCAACGACTACGGCTCCGTCTCCCGGCACCTGCCGGAGGTCCAGGGCCTGCTCGACACCGGCACCGCCGGCAGCGTGGTGTCCGGCCGCGTCTCGTACACGCTGGGGCTGCGCGGCCCGGCGGTGACGGTGGACACGGCCTGCTCCTCCTCGCTGGTGGCGCTGCACCTGGCGGTGCGTTCGCTGCGCTCCGGGGAGTGCACGCTGGCGCTGGCCGGCGGCGTGTCGGTGATGGCCACCCCGGACGCCTTCGTGGCGTTCAGCCGGCAGCGGGCACTGTCCGCGGACGGCCGGTGCAAGGCGTTCGCGGGCGCGGCGGACGGCACCGGCTGGGCCGAGGGCGTCGGCGTACTACTGCTGGAACGGCTCTCCGACGCGCGGCGCCACGGCCACCGGGTGCTCGGCCTGGTCCGCGGCACCGCGGTCAACCAGGACGGGGCCAGCAACGGCCTGACCGCCCCCAACGGCCCGTCCCAGCAGCGGGTGATCACCGAGGCGCTGGCCGACGCCCGGCTGGCCCCCGCGGACGTGGACGCGGTCGAGGCGCACGGCACCGGCACCCGGCTGGGCGACCCGATCGAGGCCCAGGCCCTGCTGGCCACCTACGGCCAGGGCCGGCCCGACGGGCAGCCGCTCCGGCTCGGCTCGCTCAAGTCCAACCTCGGGCACACCTCCGCCGCCGCCGGCGTCGGCGGCATCATCAAGATGCTCCTCGCCATGCGGCACGGCGTGCTCCCGAAGACCCTGCACGTGGACGAGCCCTCACCGTTCGTCGACTGGCGGGCCGGTGCGGTCGAACTGCTCACCGAGGCCCGCGCGTGGCCCGGGGACGAGCGGCCGCGCCGGGCCGGCATCTCCGGCTTCGGGGTCAGCGGCACCAACGCGCACGTCATCGTGGAGCAGGCGCCCGAGGACCCCGCGCCGCTGCCGGCCGCTCCCGAGGACGCCGACGCCGACGCCGGGCAGCGCGCCGACGCCGGACAGGACGCCGAGCCGGCCGCCGGCCCGTTCGCCTGGCTGGTCTCCGGCCGCGACGAGTCGGCCCTCCGGGCCCAGGCCGAGCGGCTGGCGGCGCACCTGGACGCGGCGCCGCAGCTCGGCGCCGTCGAGGTCGGCCGGGCGCTGGCGACCACCAGGACCGCCTTCGAGCACCGCGCGGTCATGGTCGCCGCCGACCGGGCCGGGCTGCGGACTGCGCTCGGCGCCCTGGCCGCCGGAGCCCCGGCGCCCAACCTGGTGACCGGGGTCGCCGGTGCCCCGGGCCGGACCGCGTTCGTCTTCCCGGGGCAGGGCTCGCAGTGGCCCGCGATGGCCGCCGGCCTGCTCGCCGAGGAGCCCATCTTCGCCGAACGCATCGCCGCCTGCGAGGCCGCACTCGCCCCGCACGTCGACTGGTCCCTCACCCAACTCCTGCGCACCGCGGACCCCTTGGAACGGGTCGACGTGGTCCAACCCGCCCTCTTCGCCGTCATGGTCTCGCTCGCCGCCCTCTGGCAGCACCACGGCGTCCACCCCGACGCCGTCCTCGGCCACTCCCAAGGAGAAATCGCCGCAGCCGTCGTCGCCGGCGCCCTCACCCTGGAGGACGGCGCCAAAATCGCCGCCCTCCGCGCCCAAGCCCTCACCCAACTCCGAGGCACCGGCGGCATGGTCTCCGTGCCGCTGCCGCCCGAGCGGCTGACCGGGCTGCTGGAGCGCTGCGCCGGCCGGCTGTCGGTGGCGGCCGTGAACGGACCGTCGGCCACCGTGCTCTCCGGCGACCTCGCCGCGGTCGAGCAGGTGCTCGCCGAGGAGCCGACCGCCCGCCGGATCCCGGTGGACTACGCCTCGCACTCGGCCCAGGTCGAGCAGATCCGCGAGCGGCTCGCCGAGGACCTCGCGGGCCTGCGCCCGCGGACCGCGACGGTGCCGTTCTTCTCCACCGTCGACGGCCGCCGGCTGGACGGCACCGAGCTGGACGCCGGGTACTGGTACCGCAACCTGCGGCAGACCGTCCGGTTCCAGGACGGCACCCGGGCGCTGCTGGAGCAGGGCTTCCGGTACTTCGTCGAGGCCAGCGCGCACCCCGTGCTGACCGTCGGGGTCCAGCAGAGCGCCGAGGACGGCGGGTTCGAGGCGGCAGCGCTGGCCACCCTGCGCCGCGGCGAGGGCGGCCGGGCACGCTTCCTGCTGGCCCTCGGCGAGGCGCACGCGGCCGGCCGCTCCCCCGACTGGACGGCCGTGTTCGGCGCCGGCCCCCGGGCCGAGCTGCCGACCTACGCCTTCCGCCGCCGCCGGTACTGGCTGGAGGGCGCGGCCCCCGCCGGCGCGGCCGGCGACCCGGTGGCCGAGGAGTTCTGGCGGACCGTGCGCAGCGGCGACCCGGCCGAGCTGGCCGCCGCGCTCGGGGTCACCCCCGAGGATCCGCTGACCACCGTCGCGCCCGCGCTCGCGGCGTGGCACCGCGGGCACTCCGAGCGGCAGCAGGCGGAGTCCTGGCACTACCGGGTGGAGTGGCGCCGACTGGCCGAGCCGGCGCCCGGTCCGGCGGCGGCCGCCCGCCGGCTGGTGCTGGTCCCGGCGGGGCAGGCCGAGGACCCGCTGGTGGCGGCCTGCCTACGGGCGCTGCCGGGCGCGGTCACCGTCGAGCTGACCGAGGCGGACGCCGAACGCGCCCTCCTGGCCGAGCGGTTGGCCGGACCGCTGGCCGACGGCGCGGACGGGCCGCTCGCCGGGGTGGTCTCGCTGCTGGCGCTGGACGAGCGGGCCCACCCGCTGCACCCCGTGGTGCCGGTCGGCGTGGCGCTCAACCTCGCGCTGGCGCAGGCGATGGGCGACCTCGGCGTGAGTGCCCCGCTCTGGTGGCTCACCCGCGGGGCGGTCGCCACCGGGCCGCAGGACGGCGCGCCCTCCCCCGAGCAGCAGCTCAGCTGGGGGCTGGGCCGGGTCGCGGCGCTGGAGTACCCGCGCGGCTGGGGCGGCCTGGTCGACCTGCCGGAGGCCCTGGACGAGCGCGGCGCGGCCCGGCTGGCGGCGCTGCTGGCGGGCGGAGCGGGCGCCGAGGACCAGGTCGCGGTGCGCGACGGCGGGGCGTACGGGCGGCGGCTGGTCCGCGCGGCGGCCCGGCCGGCGAGCGGCGGGCGGTGGCGCCCGCGCGGCACGGTGCTGATCACCGGCGGCACCGGCGGGATCGGCGCGCAGGTGGCGCGCCGGCTGGCCGGCGACGGCGCCGAGCACCTGGTGCTGGTCGGCCGCGCCGGCCCGAAGGCGCCGGGAGCCGCCGCCCTGGCGGCCGAACTGGCCGCGCTGGGCGCCCGGGTGACGGTCGCCGCCTGCGACGTGGCCGACCGGGCCGCGCTCGCCGAGCTGCTGGACGGGCTGGCGGCGCAGGGCGACGAGGTCCGCTCGGTGCTGCACGCCGCCGGGGCGGGGCTGCTGGTGCCGCTGCCCTCGACCGACCTGGCCGAGTTCGCCGACACCCTGTACGCCAAGGTGGGCGGCGCCCGGCACCTGGACGAGCTGCTCACCGGCGAGCTGGACGCCTTCGTGCTGTTCTCCTCGATCTCCTCGGTCTGGGGCAGCGCCGACCACGGCGCGTACGCCGCCTCCAACGCCTACCTGGACGCGCTGGCCGAGAACCGCCGGGCCCGGGGCCTGAGCGCGACCTCGATCGTCTGGGGGATCTGGAGCCCGGAGGGCGGCGCCGGCATGGCCGCCCACCTGGTGGAGGAGCAACTGCGCGCTCAGGGCGTGGTGTTCATGAAGCCGGCGGTGGCGCTGGACGCGCTGCAGCAGGTGCTGGCCGGCCCGGAGGCGGTGCCGGTGGTCGCGGACGTCGACTGGGAGCGGTTCGCCCCGGTCTTCACCTCGGCCCGGCCCAGCCCGCTGATCGGTGAACTCCCCGAGGTGCGGGCCGCGCTGGCGGTCGACGCGCCGGCCGGCGAGCCGGACGGCGCGGGTTCGGCGCTGCGGGAGCGGCTGCGGCCGCTGCCCGCGGCGGAGCGCGAACGGGAGCTGGTCGAGCTGGTCCGCGGCCAGGCCGCGGCGGTGCTCGGGCACGACTCGGCGACCGCGGTGGACCCGGGCCGGGCCTTCCGTGACCTCGGTTTCGACTCGCTGACCGCGGTGGAGATGCGCAACCGGCTGAACACCGCGACCGGACTGCGGCTGCCGGTGACCGTGGTGTTCGACTACTCCTCGGCGGGCGCGCTGGCCCGCCACCTGGGGGCGACCCTGCTCGGCGAGCCGGGCGGCGCCGCCGTGCCGGGCGCCGCACCGGCCGCCGCCCCGGTCGACCAGGACCCGATCGTGATCGTCTCGATGGGCTGCCGCTACCCCGGCGGGATCGACTCCCCCGAGGCCCTGTGGCGGGCGGTGACCGAGGGCCTGGACGCGGTCGGCGAGCTGCCCGCCGACCGGGGCTGGGACCTGGCCGGCCTGTACGACGCCGACCCGGACCGGCCGGGTACCAGCTACGCCGCGGCCGGCGGGTTCGTCGAGCGGGCCGGCCACTTCGACCCGGCCTTCTTCGGGATCTCCCCGCGCGAGGCACTGGCGATGGACCCGCAGCAGCGGCTGCTGCTGGAGACCTGCTGGGAGGCGCTGGAGCGGGCCGGCATCGACCCGTCGTCGCTGCACGGCAGCCCGGTCGGGGTGTTCGCCGGCGCCGCGTACCAGGGGTACGGCGGGAGCATGGAGCACGTCCCGGACGAGCTGGAGGGCCTGTTCATCGCGGGCGTGTCCACCAGCGTGCTGACCGGGCGGGTGGCCTACACGCTGGGCCTGCAGGGGCCGGCCGTCACGGTCGACACCGCCTGCTCCTCCTCGCTGGTGGCGCTGCACCTGGCGGCCCGGGCGCTGCGCGCCGGGGAGTGCGACCTCGCGCTGGCCGGCGGGGCGACCGTGGTCGGCACCCCGCTCTCGCTGACCGGCTTCGCCCGCCAGCGCGGGCTGGCCGCCGACGGCCGGTGCAAGTCCTTCGGCGCGCAGGCGGACGGCTTCGGGCTGGCCGAGGGCGTCGGCGTGCTGGTACTGGAACGGCTGTCGGACGCCCGACGCAACGGGCACCCGGTGCTGGCCGTGCTGCGCGGCAGCGCCGTCAACCAGGACGGCGCCAGCAACGGGCTGACCGCACCGAGCGGCCTGGCGCAGCAGCGGGTGATCCGGGCCGCGCTGGCCGACGCCGGCCTGTCCGCCGCGGAGGTGGACGCGGTCGAGGCGCACGGCACCGGCACCCGGCTCGGCGACCCGATCGAGGCGGACGCGCTGCTGGCGACGTACGGTCAGGACCGGCCGGCGGACCGGCCGCTGTGGCTGGGCTCGCTGAAGTCGAACATCGGGCACACCCAGGCCGCCGCCGGGGTCGGCGGCGTGATGAAGATGGTGCTGGCGATGCGGCACGGGGTGCTGCCGCGCACCCTGCACGCCGAGGTGCCGACCCCGGACGTGGACTGGTCGGCCGGCACGGTCGAACTGCTCACCGAGGCCCGGGACTGGCCCGAGGCCGGGCGCCCCCGCCGGGCCGGCGTCTCCTCGTTCGGGCTCAGCGGCACCAACGCGCACGTCGTGGTGGAGCAGGCGCCCGCGGAGCCGGCCGAGGAGCCGGCCCGGGAGCCCGCCGCGCGGCCGGTGCCGTGGCTGCTGTCGGCCCGCAGCGCCGAGGCGTTGCGCGGGCAGGCCGAGCGGCTGCGGGAGCTGGCCGCCGAGGGCCGCGAACCGCTGGACGTGGCCTGGTCGCTGGCCACCACCAGGACCGCGTTCGAGCACCGGGCCGCGGTGGTCGCCGCCGCGCCGGCCGACTTCCTGGCCGGCCTGGACGAGCTGATCGCCGGCCGGGGCGGGCCGGGGCTGGCCCGGGGCGCGGTCGGTCCGGCCGGCCGGCGGGTGTTCGTGTTCCCGGGGCAGGGTGCCCAGTGGATCGGGATGGCGGTCGAACTCCTGGACACCGAGCCGGTGTTCGCCGCCCGGATGGCGCAGTGCGCGCAGGCGTTGGCCCCGCACACCACCTTCCCGCTGCTGGAGGTGGTGCGCTCCGGCGAGCCGCTGGAGCGGGTCGACGTGGTGCAGCCGGTGCTGTTCGCGGTGATGGTGTCGCTGGCCGAGCTGTGGCGCGCGCACGGCGTGGAGCCGGACGCGGTGGTCGGCCACAGTCAGGGCGAGATCGCCGCCGCGGTGGTGGCGGGCGCGCTCACGCTGGAGGACGGCGCCAAGGTGGTCGCGCTGCGCAGTCGGGCGCTGCGCGCGCTGACCGGCCCGGGCGCGATGCTGTTCGTGCCGCTGGCGGTCGCGGACCTGGCGGAGCGCCTGGCGCCGTGGGGCGAGCGGATCGGGGTGGCCGCGGTGAACGGGCCGACCTCGGTGGCGCTGTCCGGCGATCCGGCGGCGCTGGACGGGCTGGCCGAGGAGCTGTCCGCGGACGGCGTGCTGAGCTGGCCGATCCCCGGTGTCGACTTCGCCGGGCACTCCGCCCAGGTCGAGCAGATCGAGCAGGAGCTGCTGGAGGTGCTGGCCGGGGTGCGGCCCCGGCCCGCCACCGCCGCCTTCTACTCGGCGGTCACCGGCGGCCGGCTGGAGGGCACGGAGCTGGACGCCGGGTACTGGTACCGCAACCTGCGGCGGACCGTGGAGTTCGGCCGCGCCGTGCGGGCGCTGCTGGCCGACGGGTACGACGTGTTCGTCGAGGCCAGCGCCCATCCGACGCTGACCGTGTGGCTCCAGGAGGCCGCGGAGGCGGCCGGCGCCGGCGGCGCCGTGGTCGGCACGCTGCGCCGGGACGAGGGCGGCCGGGCCCGCTTCCTCACCTCGCTGGCCGAACTGCACGTGCAGGGCGTGCCGGTGGACTGGGCGCCGGTCTTCGCCGGCTCCGGCGCGCACCGCACCGACCTGCCCACCTACGCCTTCCAGCAGCAGCGCTACTGGCTGGCCCCGGCCACCGTGCCCGCCGCGGGGTCGGGCGGTACGCCGGACGAGGGCTTCTGGCGCGCGGTGGAGCAGCAGGACCGGGCCGCGCTCGCCGAGACCCTGCGGATCGAGGACCCGGGGACCAGGCAGGCGCTGGAGGCGGTGCTGCCGCCGCTGGCGGACTGGCTGCGCACCAGCCGGGGCCGGGCCGAACTGGACGCCTGGCGCTACCGGGTGGAGTGGCGTCCGCTGCCCGCGGCGCCGGCCGCCGGCCCGGCCGGCAGCTGGCTGGTCGCGGTGGCGCCGGGGATCGCCCCGGAGCTGGTCGCCGAGTGCGTCGCGGCGCTCGCGGAGCACGGCACCGAGGTGCGCACCCTGGAGGTCGCCGGTGCGGACCGGGCGGAGCTGGCCGCCCGGCTGGCCGAACTGCGGCCGGACGGCGTGCTGTCGCTGCTGGCGCTGGACGAGCGGCCGTACGGGCCGGGCTCGGCGATGCCGGCCGGGCTGGTGTCCACCGTGACGCTGTTGCAGGCGCTCGGGGACGCGGCGCTGCCCACCCGGCTGTGGGCCGCGACGTCGGGCGCGGTGTCGGTGGGCCGTTCCGACCCGCTCGCCCGTCCGTTGCAGGCCCTGGTCTGGGGTCTGGGCGGGGTGGCCGGGGTGGAGTACCCGGAGCGCTGGGCCGGGCTGGTGGATCTGCCTTCCCGTCTGGACGCCCGGGCCCGCGCGCGGCTGGCCGGGGTCCTGGCGGGCGAGGTGCCGGCGGGCGGTGCGGACCGGGCGGCGGAGGACCAGGTGGCGGTCCGCGGTTCGGGCGTGTTCGGCCGCCGGCTGGCCCGGGCCCCGCTGGGCGGGCGCCGGCCGGCGCGGGCCTGGACCCCGGAGGGCACCGTCCTGATCACCGGCGGGACGGGCGCGCTCGGCGCGCACGTGGCCCGGATGCTGGCCTCGGCCGGCGCCCGGCACCTGCTGCTGACCGGCCGCCAGGGCCCGGACGCGCCGGGCGCGGCCGAGCTGGTCGCCGAACTGGCCCGGGCCGGCGCCACCACCGAGGTGGCGGCCTGCGACGTGGCCGACCGGGACGCGCTGGCGGCGCTGCTCGCCGCCGTGCCGCCGGACCGGCCGCTGACCGCGGTGGTGCACGCGGCCGGCGTACTGGACGATGGGGTACTCGACGCCCTGACGCCGGAGCGGGCGGCGGCGGTGCTGCGACCCAAGCTGGACGCCGCGCTGCACCTGGACGAGCTGACCCGGAACCAGGAGCTGTCCGCCTTCGTGCTGTTCTCCTCGCTCGCCGGCACCCTCGGCGGCACCGGGCAGGGCAGCTACGCGGCGGCCAACGCCTTCCTGGACGCGCTGGCCGAACGGCGCCGGGCGGACGGGCTGCCGGCGACCGCGGTGGCCTGGGGCCTGTGGGGCGGCGACAGCCTGGCCGGCGGCGCGGTCGGCGAGCGGCTGGTCCGCAACGGGCTGCCCGCGATGGCGCCGGCGACCGCGCTCGCCGCGCTGCGGCAGGCGCTGGACCACGACGACACCCGGGTGGTGGTCTGCGACTTCGCCTGGGACCGGTTCGTCCGCTCGTTCACCGCGCTGCGCCCGAGCGCCGTGCTGGCCGACCTGCCGGAGGCCCGGCAGGCCGCGCCGGCGGCCTCGGCCGCCGGTGAGCTGGTCGACCGACTGGCCGCGCTCGGCACCGCCGAGCGGCGCGCCGCGCTGGCGGACCTGGTGCGCGCCGAGGTCGCCGAGGTGCTCGGACACCCCGACCCGGCGGCGATCGAGCCGGACCGGGTGTTCAAGGACATCGGCTTCGACTCGCTGACCGCGGTCGAGCTGCGCAACCGGCTGGCCGAGGCGACCGGGCTGCGGCTGTCGGTGACGCTGGCCTTCGACCACCCGACCACCGCCGCGCTCGCCGCCCACCTGCTGGCGGAGCTCTTGGGGGACGCGCCGGAGCCCGCCGCCGAGCCCCGGCCGGTGCCGGTGGCCGGAGCGGACGACGACCCGATCGCGATCGTCGCGATGGGCTGCCGCCTGCCGGGCGGGGTGCGCTCCCCCGAGGACCTGTGGCGGCTGGTCGACGAGGGCACCGACGCGATCTCCGGGTTCCCGACCGACCGCGGCTGGGACCTGGCCGGCCTGTACGACCCGGACCCGGCGCGGACCGGCACCACGTACGCCCGGGAGGGCGGATTCCTGTACGACGCGGGCGACTTCGACCCGGCGTTCTTCGGGATATCGCCGCGCGAGGCGGTCTCGGTCGACCCGCAGCAGCGGCTGCTGCTGGAGGTCGCCTGGGAGGTGCTGGAGCGCGCCGGGATCGACCCGCGCACGCTCAAGGGCAGCCGGGGCGGGGTGTTCGTCGGCTCCAGCTACCGGGACTACGGCTCCCGGGTCGGCACGCCGTCCGAGGAGTTCGAGGGCTACCTCGGCATCGGCAGCGCGGGCAGTGTCGCCTCCGGGCGGATCGCGTACACCTTCGGCCTGGAGGGCCCGGCGATCACCGTGGACACCGCCTGCTCCTCGGCGCTGGTCGCGGTGCACCTGGCCGCCCGGGCGCTGCGGGCCGGTGAGTGCACGCTCGCGCTGGCCGGCGGGGTCACCGTGATGGCGGGGCCGGACGCCTTCGTGGAGTTCAGCCGGCAGCGCGGGCTGGCCGCCGACGGGCGGTGCAAGCCGTTCGCGGCCGCCGCCGACGGCACCGCCTGGGCGGAGGGCGTGGGCCTGCTCCTGCTGGAGCGGCTGTCCGACGCACGGCGCCACGGCCACCCGGTGCTCGCCCTGGTCCGCGGCTCCGCCGTCAACCAGGACGGCGCCAGCAACGGCCTCACCGCCCCCAACGGCCCCTCCCAGCAACGCGTCATCCAGGCCGCCCTCGCCGACGCCGGCCTCACCCCCGCCGACGTCGACGCCGTCGAGGCGCACGGCACCGGCACCCGCCTCGGCGACCCCATCGAAGCCCAAGCCATCCTCGCCACCTACGGACAACACCGACCCACCGACCGACCCCTGCTCCTCGGCTCCCTCAAGTCCAACATCGGCCACACCCAGGCCGCGGCGGGGGCGGCGGGGATCATCAAGACGGTGCTGGCGATGCAGCACGGCGTGCTGCCCGCGACCCTGCACGTGGACCGGCCCACCCCGTACGTGGACTGGACGGCAGGCGCGGTCGAGCTGGTCACCTCGAACACCGCCTGGCCGGCGACCGGCCGCCCGCGCCGGGCCGCGGTCTCCTCGTTCGGGGTGAGCGGCACCAACGCGCACACCGTGCTGGAGCACGTCCCGGCCGCGCCGGCCCCCGCGGACGCCGCCGGGGCCGAGGGGCCGTGGCTGCTGTCCGGCCGCACCGAGGAGGCGCTGCGGGAGCAGGCCGAGCGGTTGCACGCGCACCTGGCCTCCGGTCAGGACGCCGACCCGGCCGCCGCGCTGGCCACCGGGCGCAGCGCGTTCGAGCACCGCGCGGTGCTGCTCGGCGCCGACCGGCCCGCCCGGCTGGAGGCCCTGGCGGCGCTGGCCGCCGGGCGCCCGCACGGCCGGGTGGTGCACGGGGTGGCCGGACGGCCCGGGCGGACGGCCTTCCTGCTGCCCGGCCAGGGCAGCCAGCGGGCCGGGATGGGCGCGGGCCTGTACGCGGCGCAGCCGGTGTTCGCCGACGCCTTCGACGAGGCCTGCGCCGAGCTGGACCCGCTGCTGGAGCGGCCGTTGCGCGAGGTGATCGCCGAGGGCGGCGCCGCGCTCGCCCGCACCGAGTACACCCAGCCGGCGCTGTTCGCGCTCGGCACCGCGCTGTTCCGGCTGGCCACCCACTGGGGTCTGCAGCCGGATCTGCTGCTCGGCCACTCGGTCGGCGAGCTGACCGCGGCGCACCTGGCCGGGGTGCTCTCGCTGCCGGACGCGGCCGCGCTGGTGGCGGCCCGGGGCCGGCTGATGCAGGGGATGCGGACGGACGGGGCGATGGTCGCGCTGGCCGTCACCGCCGACGAGCTCGCGCCGCAACTCGTCGCGAATCCGCAGGAGTTGGCGCTGGCCGCGGTGAACGGGCCGGCCGCCACGGTGCTCTCCGGCGAGGCGGCGGCGGTCCGGTCGGCGGCCGGGCACTGGCGGTCGCTGGGCCGCCGGGTCAAGGAGCTGACGGTCAGCCACGCCTTCCACTCGGCCCACATGGACGGCATGCTGGCCGAGTTCCGGCAGGTCGCCGAGGGCCTGGAGTTCCGGGCGCCGCGCATCCCGGTGGTCTCCGACCTGACCGGGGCGCCGGCCACCGAGGAGCAGCTCTGCTCGCCCGCGTACTGGGCCGAGCAGGTGCGCGGCACCGTCCGGTTCCTGGACGGGGTGCGGCACCTGGAGGCGGCCGGGGTCACCACCTTCGTGGAGCTCGGGGCGGACGGCACGCTCAGCTCGCTGGCCCAGGAGTGCCTGGCCGGGGACGCCGACGAGGCGCTGCTGGTGCCGCTGCTGCGGCGCGACCAGCCCGAGCCGGAGGCGCTGACCGCGGCCCTGGCCGCGCTGCACGTGCGGGGGCTGCCGGTGGACTGGAGCCGGCGGTTCGCGCCCGCCCCGGGCCGCGCGGCCGAGCTGCCGACGTACGCCTTCCAGCGCCGGCGCTACTGGCTGGAGGCGACCCGGGCGGAGCCCGACGTGACCGGCGCGGGGCTGGCCGCGGTGGACCACCCGCTGCTGGGCGCCGCGGTCGCGCTGGCCGGCGGCGAGGGCGACCTGCTGACCGGCCGGCTGGCGCCGCACGCGCAGCCCTGGCTGGGCGACCACCGGGTCTTCGAGGAGGTGCTGTTCCCGGCGACCGGCTTCCTGGAGCTGGCCGCCCGGGCCGCCGAGCGGTTCGGCTGCGCGGCGGTGGAGGAACTCACCCTGGAGGCGCCGCTGCTGCTCCCGCCCACCGGCGGCACCGCGCTGCAGCTGGTGGTCGGCGCGCCGGACGCCACCGGCGCCCGGACGCTGGCGGTGCACGCCCGGCCGGAGGACTCGCCGGACCAGCCGTGGGTGCGGCACGCGACCGGTCTGCTGGCCGAGGCCGGGCCCGCCGCGGCCGCTGCCGCGGACGGGGCGGCCGCCTGGCCGCCGCCGGGCGCCGTGCCGCTGCCGGTGGACGGTCTCTACCAGCGGTTCGCCGAGGGCGGTTTCGCGTACGGCCCGGCGTTCCAGGGGCTGACGGCGGCCTGGCGGCTCGGCGAGGAGGTCTTCGCCGAGGCGGTGCTGCCGGAGGGCGGCCGGGGCGAGGCCGGGCGCTACGGGCTGCACCCGGCGCTGCTGGACAGCGCCCTGCACGCGCTGGTCTTCGACGTGCTGCCGGGCACCGGGCCGGAGGGCGACAGCCAGGGCTGGCTGCCGTTCTCCTGGAACGGGGTGCAGCTGCACGCGCACGGCGCGGAGGCGGTCCGGCTGCGGCTGGCCCCGGCCGGGCGGGACGCGGTGACGGTCGAGGTGACCGACCGGGCCGGGCGGCCGGTGCTGTCCGCGCGGTCGCTGGTGCTGCGGCCGGTCTCGGCGGAGCAGGTCAAGGCCTCCCGGACCGGCCACCACCAGGAGCTGTTCCGGGTGGAGTGGACGCCGCTGCCGCAGCCGGCCGCCGGGCCCGACGCCGACCCGGTCGAGCTGGCCGCCGGCGCCCGGCCGGGCGACCTGGTGGCCGACGAGGGGCCGGCCCCCGCCCTGGTGCTGGCCCGGTGCGCCGCCGAACGGCCCGGCGCCTGCGCCGGGTCGGTGCGCACGGCCACCGGCGAGGCGCTGGCGCTGGTCCGGGAGTGGCTGGCGGACGAGCGGTTCGCCGACTCGGTCCTGGTGCTGGCCACCGCGGGCGCCGTCCCGGTGCACCCCGGCGACGACGTGCCCGACCTCGCCCAGGCCGCCGTCTGGGGCCTGCTGCGCTCGGCGCAGACCGAGAACCCGGGCCGGTTCGTGCTGGTGGACAGCGACGGCAGCGAGGCCTCGGCGGCCGCGCTGGGCGGCGCGCTGGCCGGCGGGGAGCCGCAGCTGGCGCTGCGCGAGGGCCGGGCGTACGCGCCCCGGCTGGCCCGGGTGCCGCGCGCGGAGGTCGAGGAGGCCCCGCGCTGGGATCCGCACGGCACCGTCCTGATCACCGGTGGCACCGGGGCGATCGGCGCGCTGATCGCGCGTCACCTGGTCGCCATGCACGGCGTGCGGCACCTGGTGCTGACCAGCCGCAGCGGTCCGGCCGCGCCCGGCGCCGAGCAGCTGCGCGCCGAGCTGGCCGAACTCGGCGCCGAGGTCCGGGTGGTCGCCTGCGACGCCGCGGACCGGGCGGCGCTGGCCGCCCTGCTGGACGGGCTGCCGGCCGCCCACCCGCTGACGGCGGTGGTGCACTCCGCCGGGGTGCTGGCCGACGGGCTGGTGGCGGACATGACGCCCGAGCAGCTGGAGGTGGCGCTGCGGCCGAAGGTCGACGCGGCGGTCAACCTGCACGAGCTCACCGACGGCCACAAGCTGTCCGCGTTCGTGCTGTTCTCCTCGCTGGCCGGCGTGTTCGGCGGCATGGGGCAGGGCAACTACGCGGCCGCCAACGCCTTCCTGGACGCGCTGGCGCACCGGCGGCGGGCCCGCGGCCTGGTCGGCGGCTCGCTGGCCTGGGGCCTGTGGGCCAACGAGGGCGGGATGTCCGGCGGCCTGGACGAGGCGGACCTGCGGCGGATCGCCCGTGGCGGGATCGTCGCCTTCGCCCCCGCGGAGGGCCTGGCGCTGTTCGACGCGGCCCGGGGCGTCGACGAGGCGATGGTGCTGCCGGTACGGCTGGACACGGCGGCGATCGCCGCCCAGGCCGGGACGGGTGGCGTGCCCGCGCTGCTGCGCGGCCTGGTCCGGCCGGCCGCCCGCCGGTCCGCCGCCGCGGCCGACCCGGCGGGCCCGGACGCGGCGGAGCAGCTGGCCCGGCGGCTGGCGCCGCTGGCCGCCCCGCAGCGCGACCAGGTGCTGCTGGAGCTGGTCCGCTCGCACGCCGGGCTGGTGCTCGGCTTCGGGCCGCAGGAGGCGGTGCCGGCCGACCGGGGCCTGCTGGACCTCGGCTTCGACTCGCTGACCGCGGTCGAGCTGCGCAACCGGCTGCGGGCCGCGACCGGCCTGCGGCTGCCCGCCACCCTGCTGTTCGACCACCCGACCGCGACCGCGATCGCCCGGCACCTGGCCGAGCACCTGGCCCCGGCGGCCGGTGACGGGCCGGCCGGCCCCGAGGGCGCCGCGGACCTGGCCGGCACCGCCGGGCTGGCCGAGCTGGACCGGCTGGAACTGGCGCTGGCCGGCGGGCCGGCCCATCCCGAACTGGCCACCCGGCTCCAGGGGTTGCTGGCCACCCTGCGACCCGCCCGGGACGCCGTCGAGGACCGCCTGGAGGCGGCCGGCGACGACGACCTGTTCGCGTTCATCGACAACGAGCTCGGCATGCCGTGACCTCTGCCGCGCTCCGCTGGGCCCCTGCCGACCGAGACGAAGGTGACGACGACCGGTGAACGACGACAAGCTGCGCGACTACCTCAAGCGGGTCGCGGCCGACCTGCACCGCACCCGGCAGCGGCTGCAGGAGGTCGAGGAGCAGGACCACGAGCCGATCGCCATCGTCTCGATGAGCTGCCGCTACCCGGGCGGGGTGAGCTCCCCCGAGGAGCTGTGGGACCTGGTGCTCGGCGGCACCGACGCGATCGCCCCGTTCCCCGCCGACCGCGGCTGGGACCTGGCCGCGCTGGTCGACGAGGACCGCGAGCGGCCCGGCACCAGCTACGCCGGTGAGGGCGGCTTCCTGACCGGCGTGGCCGGCTTCGACCCGGCCTTCTTCGGGATCTCCCCGCGCGAGGCGCTGGCGATGGACCCGCAGCAGCGGCTGCTGCTGGAGACCGGCTGGGAGGCGTTCGAACGGGCCGGCATCGACCCGACCACCCTGCGCGGCAGCCGGACCGGCGTGTTCGCCGGCGTGATGTACCAGGACTACGCGGTACGGCTGCGCCAGGTGCCCGCCGACGTCGAGGGCTACCTCGGCAGCGGCAGCTCGGACAGCGTGGCCTCCGGCCGGGTGTCGTACACCTTCGGTCTGGAGGGCCCGGCGCTCAGCGTCGACACCGCCTGCTCCTCCTCGCTGGTGGCGCTGCACCTGGCCTGCCAGGCGCTGCGCCGCCGGGAGTGCACGCTGGCGCTGGCGGGCGGCGCGATGGTGATGTCCACGCCCGTCCCGTTCGTGGAGATGAGCCGGCAGGGCGGCCTGGCCGCCGACGGCCGGTGCAAGTCCTTCTCGGCGGAGGCCGACGGCACCGGCTGGGGCGAGGGGGTCGGGCTGCTGCTGCTGGAGCGGCTGTCGGAGGCCCACCGGCTCGGGCACCCGGTGCTGGCCCTGGTGCGCGGTTCGGCGGTCAACCAGGACGGCGCCAGCAGCAGGCTCACCGCGCCGAACGGGCCTGCCCAGCAGCGGGTGATCCGGCAGGCGCTGGCCGGGGCCCGGCTGTCCACCGGCGACGTGGACGTGGTCGAGGCGCACGGCACCGGGACGCCGCTCGGCGACCCGGTCGAGGCGCAGGCCCTGCTGGCCACCTACGGTCAGGACCGGCCCACCGAGCGGCCGCTGCTGCTCGGCTCGCTCAAGTCCAACCTCGGGCACACCCAGGCCGCCGCCGGCGTGGGCGGCGTGATCAAGATGGTGCTGGCGATGCGGCACGGCGTGGTGCCGCCCACCCTGCACGCCGGGCGGCGCACCCCGCAGGTCGACTGGGAGTCCGGAGCCGTCCAACTGGTGACCGAGCCCACGGCCTGGCCGCGGACCGGGCGCCCGCGCCGGGCGGCGGTCTCCTCCTTCGGGGTCAGCGGCACCAACGGCCACGTGATCGTCGAGCAGGCCCCGGACACCCCGGCCGACCCGGCGCCGGAGGCCCCCGCCGGGCCACTGCCCTGGGTGCTGTCCGGCCACACCGAGGCGGCGCTGCGCGCCCAGGCCGACCGGCTGGCGCGCCACCTGACCGAGCGTCCGGACCTGGCGCCGGCCGAGGTCGGCCACGCGCTGGCGACCACCCGGGCGGCGCTGGAGCACCGGGCGGTGGTGGTCGCGGGCGACCGCGCCGGCTTCCTGGCGGGCCTGACCGCGCTGGCCGAGGGGCGCGAGCTGCCCGGCCTGCTGCGCGGCCGCCCCGGGGCGGGCGGCCCGGTGGCGTTCGTCTTCCCCGGCCAGGGCTCGCAGTGGCCCGGCATGGCGGTCGAACTGCTGGACACCTCACCGGTGTTCGCCGAGCGGATGCGGGCCTGCGCGGACGCCCTCGCCCCCTACCTGGAGCGTCCGGCGCTGGAGCTGCTGCGCTCCGGCGAGCCCGTCGAGCGGGTCGACCTGGTGCAGCCGCTGCTGTTCGCGGTGCTGGTGTCGCTGGCCGAGCTGTGGCGCTCGTACGGGATCGCCCCGGCGGCGGTGGTCGGCCACAGCCAGGGCGAGATCGCCGCCGCCGTGGTGGCGGGCGCCCTGTCGCTGGAGGACGGCGCCAAGGTGGTCGCGCTGCGCAGCCGGGCGCTGCGCGCGCTGGCCGGGCACGGCGGCATGGTGTCGGTGTCGCTGCCGGCCGACCGGGTGCGCGAGCTGATCGGGCCGTGGGGCGAGCGGCTCTCGCTGGCCGCCGTCAACGGGCCCGCCTCGACGGTGGTCTCCGGCGACCCGCAGGCGCTGGACGCCCTGCTCGCCGAGGTCGAGGCGCTCGACGGGCGGGCCCGGCGGATCCCGGTGGACTACGCCTCGCACTCGGCGCAGGTCGCGGCGATCGAGCAGGATTTGCTGCGCGAGCTGGCCGGGATCACGCCGCGCGCGTCCGCGCTGCCGTTCTACTCGGCGGTGACCGGCGGGCTGCTGGACACCGCCGAGTTGGACGCCGGGTACTGGTACCGCAACCTGCGGCGGACGGTGGAGTTCGAGCAGGCCACCCGGGCGCTGCTGGCCGACGGCTACCAGGTGCTGCTGGAGTGCAGCCCGCACCCCGTGCTGGCGCCCGCGATCCAGGAGAGCGCCGAGGCGGTCGGCTCCGAGGCGCTCGCGCTCGGCACCCTGCGGCGCGGCGAGGGCGGCCCGGCGCGGCTGTTCACCGCGCTCGGCGAGCTGCACCTGCGGTCGGTGCCGGTCGACTGGTCGGCGGTGTTCGCCGGGCGCCGGGCGGGCCGGGTGGAGCTGCCCACGTACGCGTTCCAGCGCGAGGACCTCTGGCTGGAGGACACCTCCGCGGACCCGGGCGACCTGGGCGCCGCGGGCCTGGAGACGGCTGGCCACCCGCTGCTGGGCGCCATGGTGACGCTGGCCGACCAGGACGGGGTGCTGTTCACCGGCCGGCTCTCGCTGCGCACCCACCCGTGGCTCGCCGACCACGCCGTGCACGGCGCGGCGCTGCTGCCCGGCACCGCCTTCCTGGAGCTGGCCGTCCGCGCCGGCGACCAGGTCGGCTGCGCGGGGGTGCGGGAGTTCACCCTGGAGGCGCCGCTGGTGCTGCCCGAGCAGGGCGGGGTGCTGCTGCGGCTGGCCGTCGGCGCCCCGGACGCCAGCGGCGACCGGCCGGTCAGCCTGCACTCGCGCGCCGACGGCGACCCGGACGGCGGCTGGCTGCGGCACGCCGAGGGGCTGCTCGCGGGCGCGCCGGCCGCGCCCGCCGGCGAGGCCCGGGCCGACCTGGCCGCCTGGCCGCCGCCCGGCGCCGTCCCGTTCGACCTGACCGGGACGTACGAGCGGTTCGCCGCCGCCGGGTTCGCCTACGGTCCGGCCTTCCGCGGGCTGACGGCCGCCTGGCAGCGCGGTGCGGAGCTGTTCGCCGAGGCCGAACTGCCGGCCGAGCGGCAGCCGGAGGCCGCCCGCTTCGGCCTGCACCCGGCGCTGCTGGACGCGGCCCTGCACGCCACCGGCCTGGGGCCGGACGCCGAGGGCCGGATGCCGTTCAGCTGGACGGGCGTGACGCTGCACGCCTCGGGCGCGACCGCCGTACGGCTGCGGCTCGCCCCGGCCGGGCCGGACGCGCTGTCCCTCGCGGTGGCCGATCCGGCCGGCCGGCCGGTCGCCACGGTCGACTCGCTGGTGCTGCGCCCGGCGCCGCAGGCCGCCGCGGGCGCGCCGGCGGCGTTCCACCCCTCGCTGTACCGGGTCGACTGGCAGCCCGTCGCGGCCGGTCAGGAGCCCGCCGGGGCCTGGGCCGTGGTCGGCGGGGCCCGGCCCGACCTGCCCGGCGCCCGGGTCGCCGACCTGGCCGAGCTGGCCGGGCTGCCGCAGGTGCCGCCGCTCGTGCTGGCGCCCGTCGAGGCGGCCGGGAGCGCCGCCGAGGCGGTGCACCGCGCGCTGGACCTGGTCCAGCGGTGGCTGGCCGACGAGCGGTTCGCCGACTCCCGGCTGGTCCTGGTGACCGCGGGCGCGGTGGCCGGCGCGGCGGCCGAGGACGTGCCGGACCTGGCACACAGCGCCGTCTGGGGGCTGCTGCGCTCCGCGCGCTCCGAGCACCCCGGCCGGTTCGGGCTGCTCGACCTGCCCGAGGACGGAACCGGCGGCCCGGCAGCGCTCGCCGCGTTCGCCGCGTTCGCCGGGGAGGACGAGCTCGCGGTCCGCGCCGGGGTCGCGCACGCGCCGCTGCTGGCGCCGGTGGCGGCGGCCACCGGCGGGCGGCCGGCGGCGCCGGACCCGGCGGGCACCGTCCTGATCACCGGCGGCACCGGGCTGCTCGGCTCGGCGGTGGCCCGGCACCTGGTGACCGCGCACGGGCTGCGCCACCTGCTGCTGGCGAGCCGTCAAGGCCCGGCCGCCGAGGGCGCCGCCGACCTGGCCGCGGAACTGTCCGCGCTGGGCGCCGAGGTCACCCTCGCCGCCTGCGACGTGGCGGACCGATCGGCGCTGGCCGCACTACTGGCCGCCGTCCCCGCCGCCCACCCGCTGACCGCGGTGGTGCACACCGCGGGCGCGCTGGACGACGGCGTGGTCTCCGCGCTCACCCCCGAGCGGGTGGACACCGTGCTGCGGCCCAAGGCCGAGGCAGCCCTGCACCTGCACGAGCTGACCCGCGACCTGCCGCTCGCCGCCTTCGTGCTGTTCTCCTCGGCGGCCGGGGTGTTCGGCGGTCCCGGGCAGGCCAACTACGCGGCGGCCAACGCCTACCTGGACGCGCTCGCCCAGCACCGCCGGGCCCGGGGCCTGGCCGGCCAGTCGCTGGCCTGGACGCTGTGGGCCCAGCGCGGGGCGCTGACCAGCCGGGTGGACGAGGCCGACGAACGGCGCCTGGCCCGCTCGGGCATGCCGGCGCTCACCACCGCGCAGGGGCTCGCCCTGCTGGACGCCGCCCTCGCGGTGGACCTGCCCGCCCTGGTGCCGATCCGGCTGGACCGGGCGGCGCTGCGGGCCGGCGCGGCGAACCGGCCGCTGTCCCCGCTGCTGCGCGGCCTGGTCGGCCCGCCGGCCCGGCCGGTGGCGGCCCGGGCCGGGTCGGACGGCTCGCTCGCCGGGCAGCTCGCGGCGCTGCCCGCGCCGGAGCAGGAGACGCAGCTGCTGGAGCTGATCCGGGCCCAGGTGGCGGCCGTACTCGGCCACGCCTCGCCGGAGGCGGTGGAGACCGGCCGGGCCTTCCGCGACCTCGGCTTCGACTCGCTCGCCGCGGTGGAGCTGCGCAACCGGCTGAACACCGCGACCGGCCTGCGGCTGCCCGCCACCCTGGTCTTCGACCACCCCTCCCCGGCCGCCCTCGCCCGCCACCTGCGGGCCGAACTGCTCGGCGACCGCCCCGCCCCGGTGACGGCCGCCGTCCGCGGCCGGACGCAGGACGACCCGGTGGTGATCGTCTCGATGGGCTGCCGCTTCCCCGGCGGGGTGCGCTCCCCCGAGGACCTGTGGCGGCTGGTCGCCGACGGCGCGGACGGCATCGGGGAGTTCCCGGCCGACCGCGGCTGGGACCTGGAGGCGCTGTACGACCCCGACCCGGACCACCGGGGCACCTCGTACGCCCGCGAGGGCGGATTCCTGGACGCGGCCGGGGACTTCGACGCGGAGTTCTTCGGGATCTCGCCGCGCGAGGCGCTGGCGATGGACCCGCAGCAGCGGCTGCTGCTGGAGACCGCCTGGGAGGCGTTCGAGCGGGCCGGCATCGACCCGACCACCCTGCACGGCTCGGCGGCCGGCGTGTTCGTCGGCCTGATGCAGCAGGACTACGCGGCGCGGCTGCTGCCGCACATCCCGGAGGACGTCGAGGGGTTCCTCGGCACCGGGAACTCGGGGAGCATCGTCTCCGGCCGGCTGGCGTACGTCTTCGGGCTGGAAGGCCCGGCGGTCACCGTGGACACCGCCTGCTCCTCCTCGCTGGTCGCCCTGCACCTGGCCGCGCGGTCGCTGCGCAGCGGCGAGTGCGACCTGGCGCTCGCCGGCGGGGTGACGGTGATGTCCAGCCCCGAGCTGTTCGTGGAGTTCAGCCGGCAGGGCGGGCTGGCGCCGGACGGGCGCTGCAAGCCGTTCGCCGCGGCCGCCGACGGGACGGGCTTCGGCGAGGGCGCCGGCATCCTGCTGCTGGAGCGGCTGTCGGACGCGCGGCGCAACGGGCATCCGGTGCTGGCCTTCGTCCGGGGCACCGCGGTCAACCAGGACGGGGCCAGCAACGGCCTGACCGCTCCCAACGGGCCCTCGCAGCAGCGGGTGATCCGGGCCGCGCTGGCCGACGCCGGGCTGTCCGCCGCCGACATCGACGCGGTGGAGGCGCACGGCACCGGTACCCGGCTGGGTGACCCGATCGAGGCGCAGGCCCTGCTGGCCACCTACGGCCAGGGCCGGCCCGACGGGCAGCCGCTCTGGCTCGGCTCGCTGAAGTCCAACCTCGGGCACACCTCCGCCGCGGCCGGCGTCGGCGGTGTGATCAAGACGGTGCTGGCGATGCGGCACGGCGTGCTGCCCAAGACCCTGCACGTGGACGGCCCGACCCCGCAGGTGGACTGGTCGGCGGGCGCCGTGGAACTGCTCACCGAGGCCCGCGCGTGGCCCGGGGACGAGCGCCCGCGCCGGGCCGGCGTCTCCTCGTTCGGGGTGAGCGGTACCAACGCGCACGTGATCCTGGAGGGGGCACCCGCCGAGGAGCCGGCCCGGCCGGGTGAGGACGGCGTGGTGGACGGGGACGCGGTGGTGTCCTGGCCGCTCTCGGCACGCTCACCGGAGGCGCTGAGTGCTTACGCGGAGCGGTTGATGACGGTCGAGCAGGACATCCGGGACATCGCCCACACCCTCGCCACCGGCCGTACCCGCTTCGACCACCGAGCCGTCGCCACCGGCAACCGCACCCAACTCCGCGCGGCCCTCACCGCCCTCACCACCAACACCCCCCACCCCGCACTCACCACCAACACCGCCACCACAGGCGGCCGCACCGTCTTCGTCTTCCCCGGTCAGGGCTCCCAGTGGCCTGGTATGGCCGCCGAACTCCTCGACACCGAACCGGCGTTCGCCCGACGGATCGCCGAGTGCGAGGACGCCCTCAACCCCCACGTCGACTGGTCACTCACCCAACTCCTCCGCAACGCAGAACCCCTCGACCGCGTCGAGATCGTCCAACCCGCCCTCTTCGCCGTCATGATCTCCCTCGCCGCCACCTGGCAACACCACGGCATCCACCCCGACGCCGTCCT
>NZ_JBEOUL010000050.1:0-32220 GCF_040304075.1 Kitasatospora sp. NPDC094015 | reverse complement strand
CCCCTTGCGCTGGGGGCGGGCGGCGGGCTGGCCCGCCTCCCACGCCCCCGTGTCTGCGACCCGACAAGCACCCTTGTTGGTGTCTTTTCCCCGGGCCGTAACAATCCACCACGGGGGCCGCCATGCGCAAGACTTTCCCGCGTGGACCGCCCAGATCTCAGATATGCCGCCTACGCCCGCGAACGGCTGGCCGAGCTGCCGCCCCCCGCCGACCCGGAGGCCTTCTCGCTCGCCTACCACCTCCTGCACCTGTCGTACCTGGTGGTCGCCGACCTGGACGGCCACGTCCACCGCCCGCGCGGCTGGACCCTCCCCGGCTTCCGGCTGATGTTCAAGCTCTGGCTGCTCGGCCCCACCCAGCCCGCCCGCCTCGCGGAGATCTCCGCGATGTCCCGGGCGGCGGTCACCAATGTCATCAACACCCTCGAACGCGACGGCCTGGTCGAACGCCGGCCGGTCCCGGGCGACCGCCGCGCCGTGGCCGCCGCGCTGACCTCCGAGGGGGAGCGCGCCGTCGAGGAGGCCTTCGTCGAGCAGTCCCGCCGCGAGCAGCAGTGGTTCGCCGTCCTCACCCCCGAGGAGCGGGTCACGCTCACCGACCTGGTCACCCGCGTGCTGGCGGCCCGCCCGCCGGACGCGGCCGGCTGACCTTCCCTGCGCCCGCGCCGACCTGCCGCCTTCCGGCTCGGCCGTCGCGCTGCCGGCCGCCACCGACCAGGGAGCGTGGTCGTACGCCGGGGTGCTCGGCGAGGAGCGTGCCGGGATGTCGCCGACCGCGGTGGCGGTGGTGCTGACCGCCGGGGTGCCGGCGCTGGCGGGTGCCCCGGCCGGTTCGGTGACGGGACGCCGGCTCGGCCGGGCCCGGGCACCGGTGGTGATCGGGGCGCCGGCGCTCCTGCGGGTGGCGGGCCGGCTCCGCGGCGGCTACCCGCGGCCGGAGCGCGACTCCACCGCGTCCAGCAGCAGCCCCATCACGAACTCGAACTGATCGTCCTCGTCGGCCTGCGCCAAGTACGGCGCCACGGAGGCGAGGTGCGGAAAGCTCTGCGGAGAGGCCGCCAGGTACTCCCGCCGCCAGGCCATCCGGTCGCCCTCCCGCTCCGGTCCGTCCAGGACGGCCGAGGCCGCCTCGAAGGAACTCATCGCCAGCGTGACGTCGACCAGCGCCCGGTAGTAGCGGGCGGACTCCTGTGCGCCGAAGCCCGCCGCCCGCAGGGCGCCCACCACCAGGTCCGCCCCGCGGAACTCCGCGTCGCGCCGGGACACCCGGGAGGCGACCAGTACGGCCAGCGCCGGGTGGGCGAGGCAGGCCCGGCGCACCCGGCGGGCCAGCGCGGTCAGTGTCGCCCGCCAGGTGGGGCCGGGCTCGAAGCCGTCGACGGCCTCGGCGATCAGCCGGTCGGCGAGGCCCAGCAGGATGTCGTCCTTGCCGGAGAAGTAGCGCAGCACCGCCGTGTGGTTGGAGCTCAGGTCGGTGCCGAGCCGGCGCAGCGTCAGCGCCTCCGGGCCCTCCGACTCCAGCACCGCCAGCGCCGCGTCCAGGATGCGTTCCCGGCTGAGGGTGTTCGACGGTGGCCGCCCCCGTCCGGCGCCGGCGGATCGGGGGGCCGGGCTGCTGGGATCCGTCATGCCCTCATCCTAGGGGGGTGCGATCGGACCCGGCCGGGCTCCCGCCTGCGCCTACCCGTCCGCTGCCAGATGGGTGACCAGCGCGGTGAGCGCCGTCGCGGTCTCGCCGTCCAACGCGGGGTCGTCCGCCACCGGCCAGGCGCTGGTCTTCACCACCACCACGTCGGCGACCGGGTCGATCCACAGGAACTGCCCGTAGATGCCGAGGCCGGTGAAGGCGCGGTGCGGCCCGCCGAGGGTCCACCACTGATTGGAGTATCCGTAGCCGGTGGGGTGCCCCTCGCCGAGCGCGCCGACCTCCAGGTGCGGCAGGCCCGCGCCGTGACTGCGCTCGACCCACCACCGCGGGACGACCTGCGTGCCGTGCCACTGCCCGCCACGGGCCATCAGCAGGCCGAACCGGGCCAGGTCCCGCACCGTCGCGTTGAACGAGCCGCCACCGACGGCGGTGCGCGGCAGCCCGCGCGACAGCGCGTAGTACGCATCGGACTCCGCGCCGATCGGCCCCCACAGCCGCTCGGCGGCGTACTGCGCCAAGGTCCGGCCGGTCGCGGCCTCCAGGACCCAGCCCAGCACCTGGGTGTCGATCGTCGAGTAGTTGAACCGGGTGCCCGGCCGGCTGTGCGGAAGCACCGACCGCACCGCCTCCAGCACCGTGCCCCGCTGCCCGGTGACCGCGCGCATCAGCCGGTTGACGGGGGAGTCCGGGTCCTCGTAGTCCTCGGTCCCGCCCGCGCCGCTGGTCATGTGCAGCAGGTCCTCGATCGACGGGCCGTCGAAGGCCGAACCGGCCAGGTGCGGGCAGTACGCGACGACCTTGTCGTCCGTCGAGCCGATCGCGCCGTCCTCCAGCGCGATCCCCAGCAGCGCGGACGTCACCGACTTCGTCAGCGAGAACAGCTGGAACCGGCGGTGCGGTGCCGCGAACCGGCCCGGGTACGCCTCGTGCACCAGCTGCCCCCGGTGCAGCACCGCGAACCCCGTCGTGCGCGTCCGGACGTGCAGGTCGGAGAGGGTGTGCGTGGCCCCGTCCCACGCGTACGTGAGGTCGAGCGCCCTGGGGGCGCGCGGCAGGACGCTCGGCCGGGCGGCGCGCGGCACCCGCTCCGACGGCAGCAGTGACGACATGTGCGTGAACGTCCACTCGTTCAGCGGGGGACGCAGCATCAGCGCGTCCTGGTGCCGCCACATCCACCGCACGCCCGCGGCCGCCGCCGCGGTCGCCGTGACCACCCCGGCTCCGACCGCCCACGTCCTGTCGCCCGCCATGCTGTTGCACCTCCGCAGAGTCTCGCACTCCTATTATGAACCAATGGTGACACCATTGGTTGGGCGGGGCAAGGCGGCGGCCCGCGGCCCGCGGCCGATCACCGCACGACGGCGGGGGCGAGTGCGGCGGCGGCGAGCAGGACGGGGGCACCGGTGCCGTCGGCGGGGACGGTCCACAGGTCGGTGCCGTCGTCGCCGGGGAGGGCGTAGGCGAGGGTGCGGTCGTCCAGCCACAGCGCCTGGTCGTCGATGGCGCGCTCCTCGGTGGTGGCCGTCTCCGCCATGGACCTCAGGTCCAGGACGTACAGCCGCCAGGGGGCGTCCTCGCTCAGGCCGGGTACCCGTTTCTTGTACGCGATGCGGGTGCCGTCGGGGGACAGCGAGGGGCACTCCACGTTGTCGTGGAGCGTGGTCAGGGTGTGGTCGACGGCGTCGCCGGCGACCAGGTGGGTCCGGCCGCCGGTGGCGAGAGTGGCGTAGAAGTGGCGGTCGTCGGCGAAGGTGACGCCCCAGACGTTGGTGTCGACCGCACGGTAGGGCTTGCCGTCCAGGGTGACGGCGTAGCTCTCCAGGTCCTCCTGGAGGGTCCAGGTGGTGGTGTCGAGCACGGTGGTGCGGGTGGAGAAGTCGGTGCCGGCGTACGAGTCGCCGCCGACGAACACCGTCCAGGCGACCAGGTGGCCCGAGGGCGACACCCGCGCCCGGGTGGGGATGCCGGCGAGGTCGTAGTGGCGCCGCTCGTGCAGGTCGGCGTCGAGGACGATCGCGCGGTAGGTGTCCTCCAGCAGGCCGTGCACGGCCTGCAGGCAGATCCCGGTGCCGGCGGCGGCGTGGAAGCGCAGGCAGGTCGGGGCCGCGACGGTGCGGGTCCCGGCCGGGTCGGCGAGCGGGGCGGAGCCCAGCTCGTCGCGGTGGTCGCCCCAGGTCATGGAGCGGAAGACCAGCCGGGGACCGCCCGCGGCCGGTCCGAGCGTGACGGGGCCGGGCTCGATCCGCGGATCGTCCGCCGCGGCCCGGTGGCCGAGCCGTGACGCCTGGACGGCGCGCAGCACCGTCCAGCTGCCCGCGAGGGCGAGCAGGGCGACGGCGATGATCAGGACGGTCAGTCTGCGGCGAAGGGTCACGACGTCTCCTCCCGGCGGCGGTGCTCGGGGTGCGGGCCCAGCAGGCGGGTCGCGATCGCGACGGCGGCGGTGAGGGCGACCGCCATCACGGCCAGGGCGGTGGTGTCGCCCCAGCGGCTCCAGAGCGCGCCGACCGCGAGGGAGCAGGCGAACCGCCCGGCTGCCTGGCCGGTGCCGACCAGGGCGAGACCGGCGCCGCGCTGCGCCTCGGGCACGGCGCCCGCGGCGGTGGCGGCGAGGATGCCGTCGGTGGCGGCGTAGAAGATCCCGTGCAGGGCGAGGACGGCCGCGGCGAGCGGTGCGCCGGCGCCGGGCCGTACGAGCAGCAGGGCGTAGGCCGCCAGCAGTGCGGCATGGCCGAGCACGAACAGGCGACGGCGCCCGATCCGGTCGGCGAGCGTGCCGACCGGAACGGCGAGCAGCAGGTAGACGGCGGCGGTGCCGAGCGGCAGCAGCGGGAACCAGGCCGCGGGGAGTTCGAGCCGGCGTTGCAGCAGCAGGTAGAGGAAGGAGTCGCTGACCGTGGCGAGCCCGAGCAGGCTCGCGCAGGCGGTGATCCGGCGCAGGGCGGGCCGGCGGAGCAGTCCGCGGGAGCGCGGCCGGGCCGTACGGGCCGGGGTGGAGCGCAGGCTGCGGCCGGGGACCAGGAGCACCAGGACGAGCACGCCGAGTGCGGCGACGTAGGAGCTGACGGTGAACACGGCGTGGAACCCGCCCGGGGCGGCGCGCAGGATGAGGAAGGCGAGCAGGGGCCCGGTGAGCGCGCCGGCGGTGTCCATCGCCCGGTGCACGCCGAAGGCGCGGCCGCGCCGTTCGGGTGGGGTGGCGAGGGAGATCATGGCGTCGCGGGGTGCGGTGCGCAGCCCCTTGCCGACCCGGTCGACGGCGAGGACGAGGCCGATCAGCGGCGTGGTGCGGGCCAGCAGGAGCGCCGGCCGGCAGAGCGCGGAGAGGCCGTACCCGGCGGTGGCGACGGCCTTGTGGCGGCCGCCGCCGCGGTCGCCGAGGAGGCCGCCGAGCAGGCGCAGGGCGGCGGAGGCGCCGTTGAGGACGCCGTCCAGCAGGCCGAAGCCGAGCGGGGTGACGCCGAGGGCGGTGACGAGGTAGAGCGGCAGGACCGCGGTGACCATCTCGGAGGAGACGTCGGTGATCAGGCTGACCGTGCCGAGGGCCAGGACGGTGGGGGCGATCCGCGCGGCCCGCCCCGGCCCGAGGGCCGGGGCGGCGGCGGATGCCGCGGGGCGACGGCTGTCCGCGAGGTACATCGTCAGATCCACACGCCGGTGATGTCGGAGGCGCTGCCCGCCTTGCCGGCGTGGGTGCCGAGCCCGGCCATGTCCTCCAGGGTGCGCAGGAGGTTGTAGTGGTTGTACTTGGTGGTCGGCGCGCTGCCGGCCTTGACGGGCTGCCCGTACAGCACGGTGGGGATCTGGTTGCCGCTGTGCTTGTCGTCCTCGTCGTAGGTGACGACGAGCAGGCTGTTGTGGGTCCTGACCCACTCGGCGTACGCGCCGAGGTTGTTCTTGATCCAGCTGTCCCCGGTGCCGACCGAGCAGTCGTGCATGTCGGAGCAGAGGTTGGGGGTGACGAAGGAGACCGTGGGGAGCTTGGTGAAGTCGGTGGGGAACTGGCCGAAGGTGTGCCCCGTGTTGGCCGGCACGTTCTTGAACGCGAACCAGGGGCTGTGCTTCTGGGCGTACTTGCCGTCCTTGCAGGTGGTGGAGCCCTCCTTGGGGAGCGACTCGTTGTAGCTGCCCCAGCTCCTGCCGGCCGCGATCAGCTCGGAGGCGAGGTTGGGGGCGGACATCGAGCCGACCTTGTAGCAGTCGTCGCCGGTGATGCCCTGGGTGCTGCCGGAGAAGACGGCGAAGTAGTTCGGCTGGCTGGGGTGGGTGATTCCGTACGAGGCCTTGAGGAGGGCGCCGTTCTTGGCGAGGGAGTTGAGGTACGGCGCGTCCTTGCTGCCGATGATCTGTTTGTAGGCGTGGTTCTCCATCATGACCACGACGACGTGGTCCGGCTTCGGCACGGTCGCCGCGGCGGACGCGGACCCGAAGCCCGCCATGGCGGTGGCAGCGCCGGCCGCCAGTGCCGTCGGCAGGGCGATGGCGAGCACGATCTTCTTCCGGGAACGGCGGTGACGGCCCGGGGTGTTGGTGGGCATAGGGGTCTCCTGTACGAGAAAGGGTGGACGAAGGCTCGGCGCCCGAGCAGCGGTACCTGGGGCCGCAGGGGCGGACGGGGAACGGGGGTGCCTCGCCGGGCGGTGCTGCGCCTGCACCGGACCGGGCCGCGGCGGGCACGAAGGCCTCAAGGGCCCCGGATGGTGCTCGGCACCGGCGGGGCTAGCCGGCCGCGCTGCTACCCAGGCTCCCGACGAAGAGGAGCCGGTTGGGCGTCCTGGACCCGGCCTTGCCGATCTTGCCGGGGGTGGCCGTCCTGATCAGCGCGTCCTGGACCTGCGCGGGGGTGGCCGTCGGGTGGGCCGACAGGTAGAGCGCAGCGGCGCCGGCGACGTGCGGGGCGGCCATCGAGGTGCCGGTCAGCTTGTGGCTGTCCTGGTCACCGCTGTTCCAGGCCGAGGTGATGCCCGTGCCGGGGGCGAACAGGTCGGTGCACGCACCCCAGTTGGAATCCGAGCGACGCTGGTCGTCGGAGGTGGAGTTGTTCACGACGATGGCCTCGCCGATGTCGCCGGGCGAGTTCTTGCACGCGTCGGCGTTGCTGTTGCCCGACGAGACCACCCAGGTGATGCCGGAGGCGATGGAGGTCCTGATCGCCTTGTCCTCCGCGGCGCTGACGCCGCCGTTGATGCTCATGTTGACCACGGCCGGCTTGACGGCGTGCTTGGTGATCCAGTCCGCGGCCGAGATGATCGAGGAGGTGGGGATGCTGTCGTTGCACGGGGTGACGCGGACGGCGACCAGCTTCACGCCCTTGGCCACGCCGTAGTCCTTGCCGCCGATGGTCCCGGCGACGTGGGTGCCGTGGCCGATGCAGTCGGCGCCGTTGCGGCCGTCGCCGACCAGGTCCACCCCGATGCCGGCGCGTCCCCCGAACTGACCGTGGGTGGTGCGCAGTCCGCTGTCGACCAGGTAGACGGTCACGTTGGAGGCGGTGTTCGGCGCGGTGTAGGTGGTGTCCAGCGGCAGGTTGCGCTGGTCGATGCGGTCCAGGCCCCAACTGGCCGCGGGTGCGGCCCGGTCGGACTCCGCCGCCGCCGCGGCGTGCTGGACGCTGTCCTGCTCCACCGACTCGACCGCCGGATCGGCGGCCACCGCCTTCGCCTGAGCAGGTGTCATGTCGGCGACGTAGCCGTGCAGCGCGGTGTCGAAGACCGTCCGGACGGAGCCGCCGTAGGACTTCGCCAGCCGGTCGGCGGCCGAGGCCGCCGACGCCTGCGCGGCCCGACCGCCCGGCGCGCCGGCTGCCTGTGCCGCGTCCGGAGGCGGTACCGAGCCGTCCTTGAACACCACCAGGTAGCGCCCGGCTATGGGTTCGGCCGTCGGACGGCCCTCGTCGGCGGCGTTCAGGGCGGCGTTCGCCGGGGCGATGACCACGGCGGCCGCGGCGGCTGCGACGACGGTGGCCGCGGCGACCACGGTCCTCGTCCTGGTCCTGCGGGCGTGGCGGCGGGTGCGGTGAAGGGACAAGGCGACCCCTTGGGGGAGTACCGGCGGGGATTCGCCGGTGGGGGAGGGTGACGGTGGCGCCGGACGCACGCCGAGGGCCCGGAAGGCGTCGCCCGTCCGGACGGACGCACG
Organism: Kitasatospora sp. NPDC094015; assembly: GCF_040304075.1. Lineage (NCBI taxonomy): Bacteria > Bacillati > Actinomycetota > Actinomycetes > Kitasatosporales > Streptomycetaceae > Kitasatospora > Kitasatospora sp. NPDC094015. The sequence goes on along the minus strand of NZ_JBEOUL010000050.1, from coordinate 24,434 downwards.
ACGGCGAGCGCTCACCCGGCCTGCGGGCACGCGACGGGAACGGTTGTCGGGGGAAGGCGGTGACGCGGGCGGGTCCGGCGGGTCGGGCCCGGCACGAGGGCCGGGGGTGTGCTCCGGCGATGTGCCGGGCCACTAGAAGTACCGCCGTGGAAGCAGCGGTGGGAGCGACTTCCTGCCAGTGGCGCAGGGTGGCCAGTCGGGTCGCACACAGCCGGCGGCCGCTCCCGGTGGTCGTGCGGGGTGGTCGGGCGGGGTGGTCGGGCGCGACCGCTCCCGTGCTCGTCGGGACCGGTCGCAGCTCGGTCAGATCCAGCCGTTGCGCGCCGCGTGCAGTGCCATCTGGAAGCGGGTGACCGACCCGGCACGGGAGTTGAGCTGCTCCAGGTGGCGTGAGAGCGTGCGGCGGCTGACGCCCAGCAGTTCGGCGACGGTCTCGTCGGTGACGCCGGTGGCCAGCAGTTCGACGATGCGGCGGTGGATCGGACTGAGGGCCGACGGCACCCGGCCGCTCAGGTGCATCGGCAGCGCCGCCCGCCAGGACGCCTCGAACAGCCCGGTGAGCGCGGACAGCAGGCTGGAAGGGCGGACCAGGAGCAGCGAGTCGTTGACCTCGGCCTCGACGGAGGACATCGACACGATGGCCAGCCTGCCGTCGAAGATGGTGAGTTTCACCGGGACGGTGGGCAGGATCCGCGCCTGCTCCCCGGCGGCGATGCAGGGTTGGATGTTGGTCGCGTAGTAGGCGGCGTTCTGGACGGCGGATCTGGAGTAGACGATCCGGTACTCCACGCCCCTCCGCAGGTTCTCGATCTCGATCGGGTTGGCCGTCCCGTACGTGTGGTACGGCGGCGAGTCGAAGCGCAGGACCTGGGTCTCGGCGGCCGCCTCGATGGTCTCGATGCGCTCGATGATGGAGGTGCCGGTGACGACCTCCACCAGGTTCTCGGTCGGCTGCGGGCTGACGGAACGCCGATAGCCCTGGTAGGCGTTGACGGCGGCCTGCTGGGCCTCGCGCAGCTCGGCCGTGCGGCTGTTCGCCAGGAACTCCAGGGCGATGCCGGGCTCGACCGGCACGTGCCGGTGGCCGCCGGCCTCCGAGACGGTGACCAGGCCGAGCTTCCGCAGCCGCGCGAGAGCCGGCCCGAACTCGGCGTCGGTGTCCGGCGGGTGGCCCTCGGCCTCCGGTTGCCTGTCGTCACCGGATCCGACCGCGAGCAGGGCCACGTAGACCTCCGCCTCACGGCGCGTCAGCCCAAGGCGGCACAGATGGGCGTGCAGGTTCTCCTCGGTCAAGAGCGTCCCTCCGATGAAGCCGGCACGGCTCGGCCGTGCACCGCGGAGCGGCACGGTCGCGGCGGCCCCGTCGCTGCCGACCGCGTGCTGCAGTGTGGCGCATCGTGGCACGTACCAACCGGTAGATGTCCGGCCGGATCCTCCCAAATCAAGATCCACACCGCCCCTGACCAAGATCGACACCAGGAGCCGCGGCGTCGGCGTCCCGGCGCGCCGGGGGAGCGGCCCGTGGACCCTCGGGCGGGCGCCCGTCCGCGCCAGTGGCGGTCGGGCGCCACCACGGGTGGCGGGTCGCGGGTAGACCGGAGACCTCGCCCGGCTCGGTCCCCTGGAGTGCACTTGATCAGCGTGTTCGACCTCTTCCGCATCGGCATCGGACCGTCCAGCTCCCACACCGTGGCGCCGATGCGTGCCGCCCACCACTTCGTCCGGGGGCTCGACCGGCAGGGCAGGCTGGCCGACGTCTCGACCATCGACATCGAGCTGTACGGCTCGCTGGCGGCGACCGGAGTCGGCCACGGCACCGACAAGGCCGTCCTGCTCGGGCTCGCCGGCGAGCAACCGGAGACCGTCGACGTCGCCACCGCCGACGAGCGGTTCCGGCGGCTGTCGGCCGAGCGGCGGGTCCGGCTGCCCGGATCACCGACCGCCGTCGACTTCACCCTGGTGCTCCACCACCGGTTCCTGCCGGACACCCATCCCAACGCCATGGTGTTCACCGCCCTCGACCGGAACGGAACCGTCCTGGACCGCCGGACCTTCTCCTCCATCGGCGGCGGCTTCCTGCTCCACGAGGCCCGCGACGCGCCGCTCGACGTCCCCCATCCGTTCACCGACGCCGGGCAACTCCTCGACCTGGCCGGGAACGGCCGGATCAGCGACCTGATGCTGGCCAACGAGACCGTCCGGCGGCCCGAGAGCGAGGTCCGCGCGCGGCTCCTGGCGCTGTGGGGCGTCATGACCGAGTGCGCCGAGCGCGGCTGCCGCACCGAGGGCACGCTGCCCGGTGGCCTGAACGTCCCCCGCCGCGCTCCGGCACTCCACCGCCGCCTCCGGCGGGGCGGCGGCTCCACCGACCCGCTGCGCGCCATGGACCAGGTCGCACTCGTCGCGCTGGCGGTCAACGAGGAGAACGCGGCCGGCGGGCGGGTCGTCACGGCGCCGACCAACGGCGCCGCGGGCGTGCTGCCCGCGGTCCTGCACTACTACCACCGGTTCGTCCCCGGCGCCGACGACGATGGGACCGTGCGCTTCCTGCTCACTGCCGCCGCCATCGGCATCGTCGTCAAGCGCAACGCCTCCATCTCCGGCGCCGAGGTCGGCTGCCAGGGAGAGGTCGGCACGGCCGCCGCCATGGCCGCCGCCGGTCTGACGGAGGTCCTGGGCGGCACCCCCGGCCAGGCGGAGAACGCCGCGGAGATCGCCCTCGAACACCACCTCGGTCTCACCTGCGACCCCGTCGCCGGGCTCGTCCAGATCCCCTGCATCGAACGGAACGCCATCGGCAGCCTCAAGGCCATCGCCGCGGCCCGCCTCGCGCTCAACGGCGACGGCCGGCACCTCGTCCCCCTGGACGCCGCGATCCGTGCCATGCGCGACACCGGCGCCGACATGAGCACCAAGTACAAGGAGACCGCGCTCGGCGGCCTGGCGGTCAACTTCCCCCAGTGCTGAGGCCGTTGCCGGCGCTGCCCCGGACGGCGGACGGACTGGACGGCGTGCGGACCGGAGGAGGTCGGGGGCCTTCGTCGCCCCGGTGGGCGCCCGCGGTGGCTACGGGATCCGACCTCGTGAAGGGTCGCCCCCTGCCTGCGTCCCGTCTCCCGGTCCCTGCCCCTGAGGGATCGCGCCGGTTCTGACCTGCGGCGGGCTGGTCGGTCGGGCGCTGGAGGTTCGCCCTTGAGCGGGCAGTGACCGGGAACCGGAGGCCGGTGCAAGGTCGACCAATGCTCCTACGTCCGCGCTTCTACGTCCGCGCTTCTACGTCCGCCCGGACGCACTCTTCGAGCTCACCGACGCGGTGCTGCGCACGGACGGGTCGGTGAAGACCCTCGTCGCGCTGTCGCTCACAGCCGAGCACCGGCGCGGGCACGGCGCGCCGGACCGGGCCGGCCGGCCCCGGCTGCGTCGCATGCTGGCGGGTATTGCGCTGCCGACGGCGGCCGACGGCCGGGTCGTCCTGGCCGTCGACGTGAGCAACCGGCTTCGCCCCGACGCCCCCACCAGTGGTCAGGCGTCCGTGGAGTCGCACAGGCCGGCGCGAGCGGCGAGCAGGGCGGCGGCCGCCGCGCGGTGGGCGGCCCGCTCGTCGAGCGGCTCGCCGGTGATGAAGAGACGGTGGTAGAGCGGCGCGGTGGCGGCCCGGACCAGCTCCACCGGGTCGACGGAGCACGGCAGTTGGCCCCGCTCGACGGCGCGGGTCACCACCGCGGCGGCCTGCCGGTGCCGGGCCGCGAAGAAGGCGGAGAGTGCCGCCGCGCCGGGTTCGGAGCGGAGGGCGGCGCCGATCAGGGCGGTCGGGGTGGTGCGCAGGTCGCGGTCGGTGAAGGTGAGGTACAACTCGTGGGCCAGCAGCTCGACGTCCTGGTCCACGTCCCCGGTGTCGGGGACCGGCCAGGGCTGGTCGGCGGAGAGCGCGAGCGCGTCGGCGATCAGGCCGTCGACGCCACCCCAGCGCCGGTACGCGGTGGCCTTGTGGACGCCGGCCCGCCGGCAGATCGCCTCGACGGTGAGCCGGTCGTACCCCTGGTCGGTGAGTTCGGCGAGGGTCGCGGCGACCATGTCGGCCCGTACCCGGGCACTCCGGCCGCCGGGCCGGCTGCCTGCCGTCGCGGCCGTCGGATTCTCGGCCGGCTGCTTCTCGGTCAAAGTCGACTCCAGTCGCATTTGGGCTTGCCTGCGGATGCCCGCACTGCCAAGATACTAATGCGCCCACGGTCGCGTTAGGCGGGCGCATCCGCAGGGCGGGCACCCCCGCCGGGATCGAACGGATCGTCCAGGAGGTCACCGCATGGCGACGGAGCGGGAGATCGGCGGCCTCGCCGTCCTCGACCACGGCGGGGACGGCCCCGACGTCCTGCTGCTGCACGGCGCGAACCGCACCGCGCTCGACTGGCAGCCCGTCCTGCCGCACCTGCCCGGCCTGCGGCTGGTCGCCATGGACCTGCGCGGACACGGCCGTTCGGCGCCCGCGACCTCGTACGGCTGGGACGAGCACCTCGGCGACGTGGACGCCGTGATCCACGGACTCGGCCTGCACCGGCCCTGGCTGGTCGGGCACTCGCTGGGCGGCATGATCGCCGTCCGGTACGCGGCGACGCACGGCTGCGCCGGCGTGGTCGACCTCGACGGCTTCGGTGGCGGGATGCCGACCACCTACACAGGGCTGACACCCCGGCAGGTCGCGGAGCGGCGGGCGGAGCAGATCGCCCTCTACGCTGCGGCCCCCGCCGTGACCGACCCCGTGCAGATCGAGGCCCGGGCCCGGGCCGCGGCCGAGCACTTCGGCTGGGACCCGCAGGAGGAGGCGGTCCGCGCCCGCCGCGCCCTGGGCCGCCCGCTTCCGGCCCAACTTCCGCTGCTGATGGCCCCGCTGGACGGCTACGACCTCTTCGCGGAGGTCCGCACCTTGCGCGTGCCGACCCTGCTGATCGCCGGCGCCCGCGCGCCGGAGCTCGGCCATCTCCCGCCGCGCCTCCGGGAACTGACCGAAGCCCTGGTCCGCGGGATCACCGCCGAACTCGCCGCACTGCCACCGCACATCGCCGTGGCCCGGCTGGAATCGGCCGGCCACATGCTCCACCTCGACACCCCCGCCCAGGTCGGCGCGCTGATCCACACCTTCGTCCAGCAGCCCCGCAACACGGGCTGAACCGCGACACCGGAAGGTGGACCACCCCGGGGCCGCCGTCAGGCCTCGCCGGCCGCCTCCGCCGCCGGGCCGTCCGGCCGTACCCCCGGCGGCCTCCGTGACTGCCTGACCGCCCGGTTGAACCGGCTGCCCCAGTCGTCGATCCGGTCGAGCAGCTCGGGCGGTTCGACGACCTGGAAGTCCGCGCCGAGCGCGCCGAGCGCCATCGCCGGCCAGACCAGGGAGTCGGCGGTCATCCGGACCCGGCTGTGCTCGGCGTCGACCTCCTCGACGGTGCTCCACCGGCCGATCCGCTCCCGCACGGTCGCGGCCGGTGCGTCCACCAGGACCTCGACCTGGTAGGGACGGGGGACGTTCTCGATGCCGGCCCGGACGAACTCGGCGGCGTCGGTGGCGGGCAGGTCGCGGGGTGCGAACCGGGCGCCGGTGCCCTGCGGCGCGGTGAGCCGGTCGAGCCGGAAGGTGCGCCAGTCGTGCCGGGCGAGGTCGTACGCGACCAGGTACCAGCGGCGGTCGAGGCAGACCAGCCGATGCGGTTCGGTGTGCCGCTCGGCGTGTCGGCCGTCGGCGGCGGTGTAGGAGAAGCGGAGGCGTTCGCCGTCCCGGCAGGCCAGCGCGACCACGGTGAGCTCGCCCGGGTCGACGCCCGCACCGACCGGGCCGCCCCAGTCGGCCGGTACGGTCATCGCGCGCAGCGCCTCCACCCGGCGCCGCAGACGGGCCGGCATCACCTGCACCACCTTGGCCAGCACTCGGACCGAGGCCTCGGCGATGCCCTCCACCGGGCCCTCCGCGGCAGCCTGCAGGCCGACGGCGAGCGCGACCGCCTCCTCGTCGTCGATCACCAGCGGCGGCAGCACCGCGCCCGCGGCGAGCTGGTAGCCGCCGTCGACGCCGCGCTGAGCCTCGACCGGATAGCCCAGCTCGCGCAGCCGGTCGATGTCCCGGCGCAGCGTACGAATCGAGATGCCCAGCCGATCGGCCAGTTCGTCGCCCGGCCAGTACCGGTGGGTCTGGAGCAGGGAGAGCAGTCGCAGCGTCCGGGTGCTGGTGTTCGCCATGGCTCCCATTCTCGCGGCATTCAGGTCAGGAAGTGACCGCTATGGCTTCTAGCGTGGACCTTGTTCGAGGGAACGAGAAACCACGGAAGGCGGAGACCATGAGCGAGACCCTGACCGTCAGCGAGCCGACCACCCGCACCGCCAGCGCCACCGGTGAGCACGCCGACCTGCTGGCGTCGCTGGCCAAGCAGCGGCACTTCCTGCGCTTCACCACGCGCGACCTGACCGACGAGCAGGCCGGGCTGCGGACCACCGCGAGCGAGCTGTGCCTGGGCGGCCTGATCAAGCACGTGACCTCGGTCGAGCGGATCTGGGGGGACTTCATCCTGGACGGTCCGTCGGCGATGCCCGACTTCACCACCTGGACCGAGGCCGACCACGCCCGCCGGGCCGACGAGTTCCGGATGCTGCCCGGCGAGACGCTCGCCGGCGTGCTGGCCGACTACGACGCGGTCGCCAGCCGGACCGACGAGCTGGTCGCCGCCCTGCCCGACCTCGGCGCCACGCAGCCGCTGCCGAAGGCACCGTGGTTCGAGGCCGACGCGCGATGGTCGGCCCGCCGCGTCCTGATGCACGTCATCGCCGAAACCGCCCAGCACGCCGGCCACGCCGACATCATCCGCGAGACCCTGGACGGCGCCAAGACCATGGGGTGACCGGCCCGGCTCGTGAGCGCGGTTGCCCCCTCAGGCCTTCCGACGGGCGCGAAGGGAGTCGGTCCGGGTGCTTCTGCCCCGGATACCAGCGGGGAGACATGAGGGGGAGAGTGGGCAGTCAGACCTTCATCACCACGACGTGGTCCGGCAGCAGCCTCTCCAGATCCTCCGTGTCGGACGTGAAGACCGTTACCTGGCGTCGCTGCCGCAGCGCCACCACCGCGAGCATGGCGTCGATCGCGTACTTGTGCCCGTGCAGGCCGACATCTGCCAGCAGCCGGCGCGCCTGTCGTGCCTCGTCCCTGCCCAGCTCGGCGACGTTCACCCGTGACAGCACCCAGTCCCAGCGCTGTTCCGTGATCCGGGCGTCGTACGCCTCGACCAGGGTCATGGGCGACGTGACGATCTCCACCTCGCCACGGGCGGCAAGGTCGAGCCGGGCGATCATCATGCGATCACCGCGGACCGCGAGGGACAAGGCCTCGCTGTCCAACACGAAGACGCGCAACCTCTGGACTTCCTTGCCGCCCTTCTTCACGCGGCCGCCCCGCTGCTGTTGCCACGGGCCGCCCGACGCCGATCGTGCTCAGCATCCAGGTCGTCCAGCTCCGCGTACGCGGCAGCCCGTTCGTCACCGCGGACCGGCCCGTGTTCTTCCTCCAGCCATGTGACCAACTCCTGCAGGCGATCGCGGTCGCGCTTGGCCCGGAGGGCGTCGGCAACGTACGCGGAGAGGCCGCGCTCGGCGCTGTCGGCGCGGATCTCGGCCAGCAGTTCTTCAGGAAGGGTGACGGTGACCTTCTTGGATGCCATACAAGACACCATACTCGCCATACTTCAGGATGGGGCGGGTTCTCCGGTGTCTCTCTCGACGGATCGGGGCCGTGCCCACGGAACGACGAAGGCCGGTGAGGGCGGTTGAACCACGGCTGTCCCCGGTGAATGAGACTGCCGGGTCAGCGCGCGAGCAGTCGGCGCAGCTCGGCGGCAACCAGACCGGGGTCCTCCTCGGCCATGAAGTGACCGCAGCGAACGGTGCGGTGGGTCAGCGCCGGGGCCCAGGCGGACCACAGGGCCTCGGCGTCGAAGCCGAGCGCGGCACCCCAGTCCTGCTGCAGCACGCTCACCGGCATGCGGAGCCGGTGCCCCGCGTCACGGTCAGCCTGGTCGTGGACGACGTCGACGGCGGCGGAGGCGCGGTAGTCGGCGACGATGGACGGCACCGCCGCGCGGCACGCGGTCAGGTAGGCGGCACGGACCTCCGGCGTGATCGCCGCGGGATCCAGCGACCACAGGTCGAGGAAGTGCCCGAAGAACGCGTCCGGCGCGGCCGCGATCAGTTCCTCCGGCAGGCCGGGTGGCTGGGCCATGAGGTAGAGGTGGAAGCCGACCGCCGCGCCGGTCCCTTGCATGACCTGCCACATCTCCAAGGTCGGCAGCACGTCCAGGCAGGCCAGGTGGGTGACTGCTTCCGGGTGGTCAAGGCCGGTACGGAACGCGACCAAGGCACCGCGGTCGTGTCCGGCGAGCGCGAAGCGTTCGTGCCCCAGGGCCCGGGCGAGGGCGACGATGTCGGCGGCCATGGTGCGCTTGGAGTAGGCCGTGCCGTCCGGGTCGGCGGGCTTGTCGCTGGCGCCGTACCCGCGCAGGTCCGGACAGATGACGGTGTGCTCGGTCGCGAGATCCGCAGCGACGTGCCGCCACATCAGGTGCGTCTGCGGGAAACCGTGCAGAAGCACGACCGGGCTGCCCGAGCCGCCGACGGCGGCGTTCAGCGCCACGCCCTCGGCCACCTGGACCCGCTGGTACTGGAAGCCGGGGATGGTCGGTTCGGATGCCATGGTGGGCTGCCTTCGTTCGGAGTTCAGGAATCGGGGTCCGGAATCGCAGACCCGGAAGGAGACGTCCGCCGTGCCCGCGGACGTGTTCGAGCCTGGTGGACCCGAATCAGCAACTGGTCAGCGTCTAACGTGACCGGTGGGGCCAACGGCGGAAAGGCAGGGATGGAGCACATCACCTTCGGCGTGCTGGGACCCGTCATGGCCTGGGACAGCACAGGGCAACCCCTCGGATTGAAGGGGCCTCGGCACCGGGCCGTGCTGGCCCGGCTGCTCGTCGCCCGCCGTCGCGTCGTGCCGACGGCCCGCATCGTCGAGGACCTGTGGGAAGAACCCGGCCCCGGGGCGACCGGCTCCGTGCAGACCTTCGTCGGAGCCCTGCGCCGCGTCCTGGAGCCGGACCGCCCCGCGCGCACCCCGAGCCGGCTGCTCGTCACCGAAGGACCGGGCTACACCCTGCGCGCGGAGACGAACGCCGTGGACGCCTGGCGGTTCGAGAGCCTGGTCACCTCGGCCTCCAGGCTTCCGGCCGGTGAAGCACTGCGACGGATCACCCGGGCGCTGGAGCTGTGGCGCGGCCCCGCCTACGCCGAGTTCGCCGACGACGGCTGGGCCCGCTTCGAGCGCTCCCGGCTGGCCGAACTGCGCCTGCGCGCCGTCGAACAGCAGGCACACACCCGTCTCGGGCTCGGCCTGGCGGCCGAGGCGGTTCCGGACCTCGACGCCCACCTCGGCGAACACCCCTGGCGGGAGGACGGGTGGCGACTGCTCGCCCTGGCCCTCTACCGGACAGGGCGCCAGGGGGACGCCCTCGCGGTGCTCCGGCGGGCCCGGTCACGGCTCGCCGACGAACTGGGCCTCGAACCCGGTCCCGCGCTGCGGCGCCTGGAGACCGACATCCTGGTCCAGGACCCGCGTCTGGACCCCTCGACCGAACCCGCCACCGCTGCCGACCGACTCTGGACGCAGGCGACCGCGGCCTATGACCGCACCGTGGCGGCCGGCTCCCGCGCCCGGCTGGAATCGACCATCGTCCTGCTCCGCGATCTCGCCGTGACCGGTGGCGACGGCCTGCGGGAAGCCCAGCGGCACCGCCTGGCAGCGGTCGCGGCGGCCGAGGACTTCGGCGATCCCGAGCTGACCGCCCGCGTCATCGGCGCCTACGACGTTCCCGCGATCTGGCCCCGCAACGACGACCCGACGGCCGCCCGGCAACTCGTCGTGGCCGCCGAACACACCCTCGTCGCGCTCCCGGACACCCCTGAGCACCAGGCCTCGCGCGCCCGCCTGCTGGCCACCATCGCCCTGGAGATGCGCGGCACCCGCTCCCCGCGCGGCCCGCAGGCCGCGCGGGCGGCAGAGGAAGCAGCCCGTCGACTCGACGACCCCGCACTGCTTGCCTTCGCCCTCAACGCCGTCTTCATGCAGTCCTGTACCTGTGCCGGACTCGCCTCCCGACGCGACGCGGTCGGCGCCGAACTTCTCGTGCTCGCCACCCGGCACGGCCTGATCAGCTACCAGGTCCTCGGCCACCTGATCCGGATGCAGGCCCGCGCCGCCCTCACTGACCTGAACGCGGCCGACGCCCACGCGACCGCCGCCGACGAACTGGCCCAGCATCACGAGCGCCCACTGGCCACTGTGTTCACCACCTGGTACCGCGCGCTGCGCCTGACCGCCGACGGTCGGCTGCCCGAAGCCCGCGCCGCCTACCGACAGGCCGGCACCCTCCTCGACGACGCCGGAATGCCCGGCCTCACCGACGGATTGCGCCCGCTCACGAGCCTCTGCCTCGACCTCGTCGACCGCCCGCTCGCCGCCTCGGAGGCGGGCGCCCACGCCGACCCCGACGCCGACTGGGGGCCTTTCCGTCCCTGGGTCGAACCCTTCCTGATGCTGGGCGCCGGTCGCCGCCACGATGCCCGCGTCCAGCTCCGCAGCCTGCAGGAACCACCGGCCGGCCTGTTCTACGAGGCGCTCTGCTGTCTCGAAGCGGCGATCGCACTCGAACTGAACGATCAAGAAACCCTGCGCCGTGTACACGCCCGCCTCCGGCCCGCAGCCGGGGAACTGGCCGGGGCCGGCAGCGGACTGCTCACGCTGGGCCCTGTCGACGCCTGGCTCGCGGCCGTCCGATCAATGTGCTGATCCAGGCACTCGTCGGCCTGCCCACGCAGACCGGTGGCGGTGGAAGCGGAGATCCAGCACAGCTTCGCAGGGGCCGCTCAGGCCACCGCAACCACCGCAGGACGGTCGTCGACGGTTCCTCCCCCGTGGCGCGTCGGACGGGTGCGGTGATTGCGCGGCCGTCAGGACAGCCGTGTCGGACCGGCCCGGCGCTCCCGGCGGATCAGAGGGTGGCGGCGCGCAGTGCGATCAGGGCGATGGAGGCCATGGTGAGGACCACTGCCGGAGGCGCGCCCTTGCGGTCGCCGACTCGTAGGTGGGAGGCGACCGCACCGGCGAAATAGAGCGTCAGGCCGATCGCGGCGGCGATTCCGATGGCCCCCCACCAGAGTCCGGCGATCGCACCCGCCGCGCCCGCGATCTGAGCTCCGATCAGGAGAGTCATCAGGCCCTGTGGCACTCCGAGGGTGGACATCTGCTCGGTGATGTGCCGCGTCCGCAGGGACTTGGCCCCGGCCGATGCCAGGAGAACGGCCGTCATGAACACAGTGACGACGACAAGGGAGACGAACACAGCTGAAACCTCAATCGTGCGAGATACGAGCAACGGACGTGCGCACCTCGACGACGATAGGCGGCCGATAGGTACCTCCAGGTAACCTTCGGGGCATGAGCCAGCGACCCGGAATCGCCTTCCTCGCCGACTGCCCCGCCCTCCTGGCCATGGAGATCATCGCCAGCAAGTGGTCCATGGTCACGCTGTTCGCGCTCACCGACGGCCCGGTGCGCCACGGCGAGCTGGTCGAGCTGAGCGGTGGCATCTCGCGCAAGGTACTGACCCAGACGCTGCGCCGGCTCCAGGCGAACGGGCTCGTTGAGCGGTACGCGTACGCCGAGGCGCCGCCGCGAGTGGAATACGGCCTGACCGATTTGGGACGAACCCTGGAGGAGCCCATCAGGATGCTGACCGCCTGGGCGCGGGAGAACGGCGAGGCGGTCGTCGCCTTCCGGGAAGCAGCCGACGCGGCCACAACCACCGAGGCGGACCGGGCGGCCCCAGTGAAGATCCGTCCTGCCGATGAGAACCTGAACCGTTTCTGATCAACACGTGTCGAAGGGGCTTCGCGGCGGGATCGTTCGGTCCGGCCGCGTCGGTTCCCATCACGACAGCGCTGCAACGGCGAGCTGGTTCGCCCTGTTCCAGGCCGGGACCACCGGCCCGCTCCAGCAGACGACGAAGGCCCGGACCGCGTGATGCGGTCCGGGCCTTCTGCCGGCGGAGGATACGAGATTCGAACTCGTGAGGGGTTGCCCCCAACACGCTTTCCAATTCTCCCGAACGCCGTCCGTCAGCGTTCACACTCGTCCTGACCTGCGGCGGAGCGAACTTTTGTACGGTGGGTGAACCCGGTCGGACGGGGGTGAATGAGACCAGAACTGAGACCACGCTGCCTGGCGCCTACGGTCGGATCAGTGCACCTCACACCTGGTCAGCTGTCGGTGTCTTTGGGATGCCGAGGCGAGGCGTAGACGAGGTGGACGGTCCGCCTCGGCTCGTCGACGAGGTAGCGCACGCGCCCGCCGGCAGTCACCTCGTACTCCCATTGCGGTAGCTCGTCCCCACCGAGAACGCGCGTCGCGAGGCGGCCGCGGAGTCGGTGCTGTCGATCGGGGTCGCTCGTGGACAGGGGGTCGGTGCGGAGTGCCTCGAAGCAGCGACGGGTGTTACCCGGCGCCTCCGTGCAGAGCTCGCCCCACCCCTTGGCGGCTTCGTTGGTGGCGAATCGCAGTCGCCACTCGTCACCGATCGGTGGCGGTGAGACGTCGTCTCCACGCTTGGGGCTCACGGGGCGAGCACCTCGCCGTGGTCGTCACCAGGAAGTGGCTCGGTGAGCTGAGCGCTCAGCGTGGGGTCCGCCAAGATCCTGGCGGTGGCCCGCCACTCGACGATCACGCGGTGCAGGTTGGCGTGGACGTCCAGCTCCACCACGTCGCGGGTGGCGTTCACGAGGTCGACGACGAACTCGCGCACCTCCTCGGCCGACAGGTGTCGAGTCCAGGGGAAGACCTCGGGGAGGGCGAGGAGGACCGCGCGCGCACCCTCGTCACTGGTGATCAGGGCCGCGAACAGGCGCGCGGTGACATCCGCGGTCTCCTCGCGCTGACGGTCGTGGCGTTCCGTGGTCAGGTACAGGTCCTCACCGTCACGTCTGGTGACGTGGATGCGCTGGGCCTGCTCGACGGTGTCTGCGACACGCTTCGAGTTCTTCGACAGGTCGGAGAACGACACGGTGAGAGTGGACATGGCTCGACGCTACTTCGGAATGTATTCCGAAGTCAATCGAAAGGATTGCGTCCCTCGGGGTCGGAGCCCGGGGGTGATCGAATCGGAGGTCCTGCGTGGGGCTGCGGCGAACGGGAGCGGACGTGGCCGTGTCGATGTCCTCGCCCCGCGGTCGGTGTCACGGAACGTGTTGAAGCTCCTCCTGCCTTCGAGGATGCCGGCTTCCGGAGCTTCCCCGAAGGCTTTCGGTGATGCGCCTTCCTTACAGATGTGAAGTTCACAGTTTGCTTCTTGCGTCAGTCGGCCATAGGAGGCCGTTCGCAAGTCGCCTGTAAAGATACAGTCCATGGCCGATCTCCTGGCCGAACTGGCCGCACTCTCGCCGAAGATTGCTGTCGTGGGGACTCTTGCGCACTTCAGTGCGCACTTTGGAGTCTGAGGACCTGTCATCTAGCTTTGCTTCAACAGGGCAGCCGACCGATGCGGGGAGAGTGACTGCAATGAGTGACGAGAGTAGTGACAGGGGGCTCGTCTCCAGAGCCGAGATCGCAAAGCTGGCCGGCGTCGGGGCCTCCGCGGTCACGAACTGGCAGAACCGCCATCCGGACTTTCCGCAGGAGCTGCGGGTCGGTCACAAGCGGTTGTTCCGGCTCGCTGACATCGTGCGATGGCTTGATGTCCGGTCGGTGCCCAAGTCGGCACAGAAGGAGGAGGAGCCCGCAGGGGTCACCTACGGTGACAGGGTCCGAGCTCTGTCCGGGCAGTCCGAGGGAGTTCCCGTGGCCGGCCGGGCCGCTGGGTTCGCCGTGTCTTCACCGAGTGCCGAGCAGCAGCGGTCGCGGTCCCGGCGGGTTCTGGCGGAGTTGCTGAAACCCCAGACGGTGGAAACGTGGGGCGCGCCGTCGTTGACGGCCTATCTTCCCTTGCCGATGTGCCTGGTCTTCCTGAGGTGGGGAGCGCACAAGGACTGGGCGGCCCTGGAAGGCCAGGTCGACGCACACCAGGCGGTGACACCCAAGGGCTTTCTCAGCGAGGTGGGGAAGCGAGCCGATCGGTTGCTGAAGACCTGTGGGGTGGCGCCGGCCCTGCAGTTTGCGCTGCAGGGCCTTGAGCCCCTACCCGCTGCTGACGTACCGCAGTTGATGGCCTCGGTGGCTGAACTCGACCGGGATGCCTTCCGAGATCTGCTCGACGCGTACGCCGACGTCGTGCGCATGGACAGCCGTAGCGCCTTCACGCCCAGAACGGTGGTGGCCCTGCTGAGCGAGCTAGTCGCCCCTGCGGGGTTGTCGGGCCGGATCCACGACCCCTATCCGCGTGGCGGTGAACTGCTGTCGGCCATGGTGGCGGCCAGTGGTGACGGTTCGATGTTGACGGTGACGGCTGGGAAGCCGGACGAGGCGACGCTGCGCCTGACCGCGATGAACTTGATGCTCCACGGTGTGACGCCACGGACGGGCGCCCGTGACATCGCACCGTGGCCCGAGCCGGGGGAGCGACGGCAGGAGCGGGTGGACCTGGTTCTGGCGAATCCGCCGTTCAACGCCGAATCGGTCCGGGAGTCGGCCGGAGGCTGGCGATATGGGTCCCCGCCTCCGTCCAACGCCAACTTCGCCTGGGTCCAGCACATTCTCTCGGCCCTCGGGCCCGGCGGACGAGCTGCGGTGATCATGGCGGACAACGCTGCCGTATCCGACCAGCCGAGGGAGCGTGCGATCCGGCGGGCCCTGGTTGAGGACGGGGTCGTCGACGGCGTCCTCGCCCTTCCCCCGCACCTCTTCACCGGTACCGCGGTGTCGGCCTGCGTCTGGTTCCTGTCGGCGCCGTCGCAGCGTACCGAGGTGCACTTCGTCAATGCCCGCGCGTTGGGGGAGATGGCCACTCGGACCCGCCGGGAGCTGAGACCCGACGATGTGCGGCTCCTGGGGCAGATCCACCGATCGCTGCGTGACGGGAACCCAGTGCCCGACGAAGCGCGCGCGCTCGGTCGATCCGTCTCCGTGGAGGAGATCGGGCTGCGTGGCTACTCGCTCAGCCCCGTCGACTACGTCAGCCTCGGCGCGTACGGAGCGGCGACACCCGCGCAGGTGGAATCCGCCCGTCGGAAACTCGATGATGCCTTGGACCTGGCGGGATCCCTGGACGCGCAGGCGCGGCGACTCTGGGAGCGGGCAGCGCCCGGCCGTGGTCCGGAATCCGATGCGGGTGGCCGACGGAACGCGCTCCTGCAGGATCTGTGCAAGGTGCAGCCCGGCCCGTCACCTTCCTTGTTGAACCCCGGGATGTACTCCGAGGACGGCACTGTTCGAGTGGTGCTGCCCAAGCACCTGCGAAACCGGCGGATCCACGGCAGCGAGGACACCAGAATCTCGGCACGCCACGCCCAGGCGTTCGAACGGTTCCTGTTGAGCGAGGGCGACATCCTTTGCACGCGTACCGGGACGGTCGGACCCGTGGCACTGGTGGGAGCGGAGGGGGCCGACAGCCTCTACAGCGGGAACCTTCTCCGGCTGTACGACTTCGAACCCGGCGTGGACCCGCGTTTCGTCCTGGCCTACATCTCGCTTCCGGGAACCCAGGCATGGATCAAGGACCGGGCGGCGATGTCGACCGTCGACTCGATCAAGACCAGCGCGATGAGGCAGCTCCCGGTATTGCTGCCGCCGTACGAGGAGCAGCAGCGCGTCGGAGAACTCCTGCGTGTGCTCGACGAGCAGATCGCAGCCCACCAGCAGGTGGCCGCCGCAGCCGATGCCGTCAGGGGTGACCTCTCAACGCTTTTGATGGACACCGCAGCACTGCCGACCGTCCACCAGCCCGATGCCGGACTCGTCTCCCACATCACTCCCAGCACAGAAGAGGAAGCCGAAAATGAGTAGCCTGCCCGTCGTCACGCGAGTCCCGTGGCTGCTTGTCTCCGCACTTGCCTCCGTGATCATCGCCTTGCTGGCCTTCATGCTGAAGCGGAGCGCCGGCACGGACCGGCACAGTGCGGTCATCACGGCCGGCGCGGCCTTCGCCAGCTGCATGCTGCTCTGCCTCGCGGTCCTCTCCGCTGCCGTGAGCGGCTGAACCGGGCACCGGAAACGACGAAGGCCCGGACCGCTGAGCGGTCCGGGCCTTCTGCCGGCGGAGGATACGAGATTCGAACTCGTGAGGGGTTGCCCCCAACACGCTTTCCAAGCGTGCGCCCTAGGCCACTAGGCGAATCCTCCGTGGGAGAGCTTAGTACATGTTCAGGGGTGCTCGCGACCACCTATCCGCAGGTGGTCGCGGTCGGCTGCCTGCGGATCGCGGAGGCGGGGTGGCGGTACAGCTGGGGTCGTGGATCCGCTACTCTGGTGCCAGCCCCTCGTGCGGCGTTATCTCTCTGAACCCCCCCAGGGCCGGAAGGCAGCAAGGGTAGGAGGGCTCTGGCGGGTGCACGAGGGGTCCTTACGTTCCCTGACCTGCGGGGCGGCGCGTTTGTCCGCCGCGCCCGATATCGTCGGTGGCGTGTCCCTAGCCCTGTACCGCCGCTACCGCCCTGAGACCTTCGCGGAGGTCATCGGGCAGGAGCACGTGACCGCCCCGCTCCAGCAGGCCCTGCGCAACAACAGGGTCAACCACGCCTATCTGTTCAGCGGCCCCCGCGGCTGTGGCAAGACGACCAGCGCGCGCATCCTGGCCCGCTGCCTCAACTGCGAGCAGGGCCCGACCCCCACCCCGTGCGGGGAGTGCCAGTCCTGCCGCGACCTGGCGACCGGCGGCCCCGGCTCGATCGACGTGATCGAGATCGACGCGGCCTCGCACGGTGGCGTCGACGACGCCCGTGAGCTGCGTGAGCGGGCGTTCTTCGCCCCCGTGCACAGCCGCTACAAGATCTTCATCCTGGACGAGGCCCACATGGTCACCTCGGCGGGCTTCAACGCCCTGCTGAAGGTGGTCGAGGAGCCGCCGGAGCACCTCAAGTTCATCTTCGCCACCACGGAGCCGGAGAAGGTGATCGGGACGATCCGCTCCCGGACCCACCACTACCCGTTCCGCCTGGTCCCGCCCGGCACGCTGCGCGACTACCTGGCCGATGTCTGCGGCCGGGAGGGGATCCAGGTCGAGGACCCGGTCTTCCCGCTGGTGGTCCGGGCCGGCGCCGGCTCGGTGCGCGACTCGATGTCGGTGATGGACCAGCTGCTGGCCGGTGCCACCGAGGGCGGGGTGACGTACCGGATGGCCACCTCGCTGCTCGGGTACACCGACTCCGCGCTGCTGGACGAGGTGGTGGACGCCTTCGCCGCGCAGGACGGGGCGACGGTCTTCCAGGTGATCGACCGGGTGGTCGAGGGCGGCCACGACCCGCGCCGCTTCGTGACGGACCTGCTGGAGCGCCTGCGGGACCTGGTGATCCTCGCCACCGTGCCGGACGCCGGCGAGAAGGGCCTGCTGGACGCGCCCGCCGACCGGGTCGCGATCATGCAGGCGCAGGCGGACGGCTTCGGTGCGGCCGAGCTGAGCCGCGCCGCCGACATCGTGAACACCGGACTGACCGAGATGCGGGGGAACGCCGCCCCGCGGCTCCAGCTGGAGCTGATCTGCGCCCGGGTGATGCTGCCCGGCGCCTACAGCGACGAGCTGTCCCTGCAGGCCCGGCTGGACAAGCTGGAGCGACGGGCCGCGGCAGGCGCGTTGGCGGCGCCCGTGGGTGGGTTCGCGCCCCCGGCCCCGCTGCCCGCCGCCCAGATGCAGCCGGCCGCCCCCGCCGCGCCCGCCCCGATGGCCACGGCTGCCCCGATGGCGGCGCCCGAGCCGATGCCCGCCCAGGCACCGGTCCAACCGGCGCAGGTGCAGCCCCCGCAGCCCCAGGCCGCCCAGGCCGCCGCCCCCGGCGCCTGGCCGATCCCGCGCAGCTTCCCGCCCGCCGGCGCCCCGGCCCCCGAGGCCGCCCCGGCTTACCCCCCGGCGCCCACCGCGCCGGCCGCGCCGGTCACCGCCCCGCCCGCCGCCGCCGCTCCGAGCGCCCCCACCACGCCCCCGGCCCCGGCCGGCCCGCCGTCGGTCGGCGGCCAGCAGCCCTCCGCCGCCTCCCAGCAGGGCGCCGCGCAGATCCGCCAGATGTGGCCGCAGATCCTGGAGGCGGTGAAGAACCGCCGCCGTTTCACCTGGATCCTGCTGAGCCAGAACGGCCAGGTTGCCGGCTTCGACGGCACCGTGCTCCAGGTGTCCTTCGTCAACGCGGGCGCCCGCGACAGCTTCGTCTCCAGCAACAGCGACGAGGTGCTGCGCCAGGCGCTCGCCGACGCGCTCGGGGTGGACTGGCGGGTGGAGTGCATCGTCGACCCGTCCGGCGGGTCCGCCGCCGGCCTGCCGCCCGGCCCGCCCGCCGGCGGCACCGGTGGCGGCTCCGGTGGTGGCGGCTGGGGCTCCCCGGCGCCGTCCGCGCCGCCCGCCCGCCCGGCGCAGGCCTTCCAGCCGGCGGCGCCCCCGCAGGCGCCGGCGCCCGTACCGAGCGCCCCGCCGGCTCCGGTCGCCCCGCCCCAGCAGCAGGCGCAGCCGCCCGCCCAGCCCGGCCCCGCCCAGGCGCCGGCCCCGCAGGTGCGGACGGCCCCGCAGCCCCAGGTGGCCCCCGAGGACGACATCCCGGAGGACGACGACCCGGATCTGACCGAGCAGGTCTTCTCGGGCCAGGAGCTGATCATCCGTGAGCTGGGGGCGACGGTCCTGGAGGAGATCCACCACAACGGCTGAACGGGTGGCGCGTAGGCTCGGAAGGGTGTCGCCGGGCTCGGCGATGTTTACCGTGTACAGGCAGGAGAGAGCCGTGTTCCCTGGTGGTGGCCAGCCCAACATGCAGCAGCTGCTGAAGCAGGCGCAGAAGATGCAGGAGGAGCTGGGCAAGGCGCAGCGCGAGCTGGCCGAGGCCCACGTGAGCGGCTCGGCGGGCGGCGGTCTGGTCGAGGCGACGGTGACCGGCGCCGGTGAGCTGGTGGCGCTGACGATCGCGCCCGCCGCGGTCGACCCGGAGGACACCGAGACCCTGGCCGACCTGGTGCTGGCCGCGGTCCGGGACGCCAGTGCGGCGGCCCAGAAGCTCCAGGCCGAGCGGATGGGCCCGCTGACCCAGGGCCTGGGCGGCGGCGCGGGGATCCCCGGCCTGCCGTTCTGACCTGGCGTTCCTGCGGTCCGGACGGGCCGGGGCGGGTCCGGTGATGTGTGATTTATGCGGTGGTCGGGCGTCGGACGGTGTGTCCGACGCCCGATTCGTTGGATGATGGCACCGGAGCACCCGGCGCCGGGGCAGCAGGTCCCGGAGCGGTGCCCGGCCGACGGAAGGCGCGGAGTTGTACGAGGGCGTGGTTCAGGACCTGATCGACGAACTGGGCAGGCTGCCCGGCGTCGGGCCCAAGAGCGCGCAGCGGATCGCCTTCCACATCCTGCAGGCCGACCCGGTCGACGTCCGCCGGCTGGCGTTCGCGTTGCAGCAGGTCAAGGAGAAGGTCCGGTTCTGCGCGGTCTGCGGCAACGTCGCGGAGTCCGAGCAGTGCCGGGTCTGCCTGGACCCGCGGCGCGACCTCGCGGTGATCTGCGTGGTCGAGGAGCCGAAGGACGTGGTGGCGATCGAACGCACCCGGGAGTTCCGGGGCCGCTACCACGTGCTCGGCGGCGCGATCAGCCCGATCGAGGGCGTCGGGCCGGACGACCTGCGGATCCGCGAGCTGATGACAAGGCTCGCGGACGGCACGGTCACCGAGCTGATCCTGGCCACCGACCCCAACCTGGAGGGGGAGGCGACCGCCACCTACCTGGCCCGGCTCTGCAAGCCGATGGGCCTGAAGGTGACCCGGCTGGCGAGCGGCCTGCCCGTCGGCGGGGACTTGGAGTACGCCGACGAGGTCACCCTCGGCCGGGCCTTCGAAGGGAGACGACTGCTCGATGTCTGACGTAACCCACAGCCTCACCCATACCGACGAGCCGGACGACTTCGCCGTCCAGATCGCCGACTCGGTGGAGAGCTTCGTGCTGGCGGTCTCCGAGGTCGCCAAGGGCGACGAGCCGGGCAGCGCGGTGTCGCTGCTCCTGCTGGAGGTCTCCCAGCTGCTGCTGGCCGGCGGAAGGCTGGGGGCGATCGAGGACGTCCTGCCCGAGGACCGCTTCGAGCCGGACACCGGCCCCGAGCCGGACGGCGTCGAGCTGCGCGAGCGGCTGGCCGAGCTGCTGGCCCCGATCGACGTGTACCACGAGGTCTTCGACCCGTACGGGCCGCCGGAGAAGCCGAGCGCCTTCCGGATCTCGGACGACCTGGCCGGGGTGGTGGCCGAGCTCCAGCACGGGCTGACCCACTACCGCGAGGGCCGGATCAGCGAGGCGCTCTGGTGGTGGCAGTTCTCGTACCTGTCGAACTGGGGCTCCACCTGCACCGCCGTGCTGCGCGCGCTGCAGTCGCTGATCGCGCACGTGCGGCTGGACAGCCCGATCGGGGCGGCGCCGGACGGGGCGGACACCGACGACGACGGGCTCACCGACGAGCAGCTGGAGCAGCAGGCCGGCGACCTGATGGCGGCCGAGCTCGGCCTCTGAGCGCTCGGAGGCCGGGCGGCGCGGGGCGGCGAGTGCGGCGCGGTGCGGGCCGGCGGGCGCGGGCCCGGGAAATGTGACGCAGCTATCAGTGCTGCCCGGCCGGGTGAAATCCCGGTGGCCCGGCCGCCGGTCGCCGGTGATTCTCCGGGCCGCCGCTGGTTCCTCCGCAGACCTGCCGGTCGGCCCGGCCCGCCGTTGCCCACCAGGCGATACCGCCGTCCCACCATGTGGAACGGGGCGGATCGGCCTGCCCTGCTCGATAGACTGACGCGGACCGCACCACCCCTCTCCCCGGGGGGTGAGGGGGCCACCAGCCCCCCGAAACCGACTCAAGTCGAGGAGCGCACGTGGGCCTTGTCGTGCAGAAGTACGGCGGCTCATCCGTTGCGGATGCCGAGGGCATCAAGCGCGTGGCCCGTCGGATCGTCGACACCAGGAAGGCCGGCCATGAGGTCGTCGTCGTGGTGTCCGCGATGGGCGACACGACGGACGAGCTCATCGAACTCGCGGAACAGGTGACCCCTCTTCCGTCCGGCCGTGAGTTCGACATGCTGCTGACCGCCGGAGAGCGGATCTCCATGGCCCTGCTGGCCATGGCGATCAAAACGCTGGGCCACGAGGCCCAGTCCTTCACCGGCAGCCAGGCCGGTGTCATCACCGACTCCACGCACAACCGGGCGCGCATCATCGATGTCACGCCGGGCCGGATCCGCAACGCCCTGGACGGCGGCAACATCGCGATCGTGGCCGGGTTCCAGGGCGTCTCGCAGGTCAGCAAGGACATCACCACGCTCGGCCGGGGCGGCTCGGACACCACCGCGGTGGCGCTCGCCGCCGCGCTGGGCGCCGAGGTCTGCGAGATCTACACCGACGTGGACGGCGTGTTCACCGCCGACCCGCGGGTGGTGAAGAAGGCCCGGAAGATCGACTGGATCGGCTTCGAGGACATGCTGGAGCTGGCCTCGTCCGGCTCCAAGGTGCTCCTCGACCGCTGTGTGGAGTACGCGCGGCGCTACAACATCCCGATTCACGTACGCTCGTCCTTCTCCGGTCTGCCGGGGACCATCGTCAGCGGTACCAACCCGAACAAGCCCGAAGGGGGCGAGATGGAGCAGGCCATCATCTCCGGAGTCGCCCACGACACGTCCGAGGCGAAGATCACCGTCGTCGGCGTGCCCGACAAGCCGGGCGAGGCGGCCCGGATCTTCCGCGCCATCGCGGATGCCGAGGTCAACATCGACATGGTGGTGCAGAACGTCTCCACCGCCTCGACCGGCCTCACCGACATCTCCTTCACCCTGCCCAAGACCGACGGCCAGAAGGCCATCGACGCCCTGGGCCGGGTCAAGGAGGGCATCGGCTACGAGTCGCTGCGTTACGACGACGCGATCGGCAAGCTCTCCCTGGTCGGCGCCGGCATGCGCTCCAACCCGGGCGTGACGGCGACCTTCTTCGAGGCGCTCTCGGAGGCCGGGGTCAACATCGAGCTGATCTCCACCTCGGAGATCCGGATCTCGGTGGTCACCCGCTCCGAGGACGTGCCGGAGGCGGTCCGCGCCGTGCACAGCGCCTTCGGCCTGGACAGCGAGACCGACGAGGCCGTGGTCTACGGCGGCACCGGCCGCTGATCCGGCCCGACCTCACGGTCCGTCACGGCCGGCCGCTCCCCAGGGGGGTGGCCGGCCGTTCGCCGTCCCGGACGGCCGGGACCGGTGGGCGCACCCGTAGCCCACCCCTCCACCACCCGTCGACCACCCCGTCCCCACCCGTCGACCACCCGGTCCCCACCCCTCGACCACCCCGCGTCCACGCCGTACCGGTCGGCGCGCGGGTTCCCGGACGATGGGTCAGAATCCCTTCCCAGAACCCTGGAGCCGGATTCCGGCCGTACGGAAGAATGCTTGCGGGGTCAGGGCAACCATGACAGGGGTTCGAGTGTCCAAGAGGCGTGGCGAATGCAATGGGGGCAGTGGGCGTGGCGACACTGCCGGTGATGACGCTGCCGGGGGCGGCCCGGCGGCCGGTCGATAGCGCCGTGGCGGCTGCCGCGACGGCCCCGGACGCGGCCGGGGCGAGCGTCGACCAGCTGACCGAGACCTACCGGGCGCACTACCGGTCCTTGCTGCGGCTGGCCGCCCTGCTGCTGGACGACCTGTCCTCCTGCGAGGACGTGGTGCAGGAGGCCTTCATCCGGGTGCACGCCGCCCGGCGCCGGGTGCGCGAGCCCGAGAAGACCCTCGCCTACCTGCGGCAGACCGTGGTCAACCTGTCCCGGTCGACGCTGCGACGGCGGATCCTCGGCCTGCGGCTGCTGCCCAAGCCGATGCCTGACATGGCCAGTGCAGAAGAGGGCGCCTACGATGCGCTGGAGCGCGATCGCCTCCGGGCGGCGCTCCGGGGGTTGCAACGCCGTCAGCGGGAGGTACTGGTGCTGCGCTACTACGCGGATCTGACCGAGGCTCAGGCTGCGGAGGTGCTCGGCATCTCCGTCGGTTCGGTCAAGGCGTACGGCTCACGCGGCCTGACCGCGCTGCGGGTCGTGATGGACACCAGCGATGACTGATCCGTACGGTCGCGGGGGCGCCGATCCGACGGGCGGTCAGCCCGGCGAGGGCAGCTCGCAGGAACGCCGGCTGAGAGCCATGCTGCAGCGCGCGGTCGCCGAGGTGGAACCGGACGCGGCCGCCCTGCCCCGGATCAGGGTCGGCGTGCCGCGGCGCCGGGTCCGGTACCGCAACACCTGGACGGGCGCGGCCGCGGCCGTCCTGATGGCCGTCGCGGCCGTCCCGGCGATCCAGGGCATCGGCCCGCTGGGCCTGTCCGGCGACCCCGGCGGGGACACCGCCCACACCCCGCTGCACTCCGCGACCCCCACCGGCCCGCACCCCGGCGGCCCGCACAGCGCCCCGCCGGACCGCCCCGCCGACAGCGCGGCCGGGGCGAGCCTGCCCGCCGATCCCGGCACGGCGGCCCCCAGCACCACCGCGGACAGCGGCTCCGCCAGCCCCTCCGCCCCGGCCCAGGCGCCCTGGTGCGCCCCGGCCGACCTCGGGCAGCCGGTCTCCCGGCTGGAGCCGGCCGACGCCGCCGGCAAGGTCTACGGCTGGTTCGCACTGCGCAACACCTCCGGCGGCAGCTGCCGGGTGCCGGACGGCGGCACCCTGACGGTCTCCGCCGCCGTCGGCAGCGAACCGGGCGGCGTCAAGGTGATGCCGCACCGCGCGGGCGACGCGGCGTCGGCCCTGCCCGCCCCGCCGGCCCAACCGCAGGAGGTGCTGCTCGCACCGGGCGGCTGGTACCGGGTCCGGTTCGGCTGGGTGCCGGGATCAGGCTGTACGACGCCGGGGGCCGGGCCGAGCAGCCAGGCCGTGCCGGCCGCGGTCCACGCCGGACTGGTCGAGCCGGGCACCGCCGTCCCCGGCGCCGCGGAGCCGGGCGACGGCAGCAGCCCGAGCCCGTCCGCCCCGGCCAGCCCCTCCCCGAGCCCCAGCCCATCCCCGAGCGGCCCCGAACCGGCCCTCACCCTGGCGTACGCGCCGCAGGCCACCGCCCCCGAGGTCGCCGAACTGGTGCTCCGGGGCTCCTGCGGCGGGACGGTCCACCAGTCCCCGCCGGAGCCCTCCGGCACCACCGACCGACCTGAGGCGCCCCCGGGCGGCTAGGGCTTGTCTGACAATTCCCGCCGGGCGCGCGACGCCGGGCATCCCGCCTGGACGCACCGGCGAAACGTCCAAGTACGTCCAGTACGAGGAC
>NZ_JBEOUL010000049.1:0-33713 GCF_040304075.1 Kitasatospora sp. NPDC094015 | reverse complement strand
CAGGTTGCTCACGCCGATCACGGCCACCAGGATCAGCGAGAGCGCCCGGGACATCCGGTTCTGCCGGGTCATCCGGCGCGGGTTGACCGCGATCAACGGGATCAGCAGCAGCATCTCCAGACCCGGCAGCACGAACCGCGGGCCGACCAGCAGCCGCTCCGGCAGGACGAGGTGGAGCAGGATCGCGGCCAGCGTCGCCAGGACGGCGGGCAGCCGTGCCTCGCCCCGGCGCTCGTGCCGGGCAAAGCGCTGCATCGCCTTGGTCCGGTGGTCGTTCGACGGTTGCCGGTCGGTGCCCATGCCTTCGGTCTCCTCGCTCGGTAAAGCTGCCCTCCCGTCTGCCCGGCCGTCCACCGGCCATTCCGGTCCCGGCGCACCGGCCTCCCGCCCGCGGCATCATCGTCGCGAGCGGGTCGCCCGGGACGTAGCCCGAACCCCGGCGGGGCGGACCCAGCGCGCCCTACCTGGATCGGTCCGCACATGCTGGAGATGGTCCAGCAGGAGGAGGTGCGGCAGGTGCGGTCCAGGTCCGGGTTCTTCGTCGCGGGATCCGTCTACCGGCACCATCGGCCGGACGGCCGGCCGTCCGAGCTGGGCGTGTTAGTGGTGCTGCTCGTCGCCTCCCCGCCGCACGGGTTCGCGCTCCCCGGTGCCGGCCACCGCGGCGGCTCGGGCGCCGGTTTCGCCTTCGGCTGGCGCCGGGCACCGGATGTCCCGGGCGGTCCCGACCAGCCGCAGGGCGCCTACACCACCGACGACTTCACCGGCTGGCACGAGATCGACGACACCGGCCTGCTCGGCCTGCCCGGCCACGTCCCGGATCTCCCGCCCGACGCGAAGCGCCGAACCCCCAGGCCGCCGGCCGGCGAACACCGGCGCCCATGACCCCCGCACGCACCCGGCCGGTGCCGGTGATCTCCATGCCCCGGGGCGAGGTGCGGTCGAGGTGCACGGCCGTACCCCGGGCCGACGGCCCGGCAGCGTTCCGGGCTCGCTGAGCGTCCGGCTGCCGACGCTGCGACCGGGCCGCGCGAGGTGGCCGGGGTCACCAGGCGGCCGGACCGTTGGGCCCGGTCGGCCGCTCGGTGCGGTGTACGGTCCGCTCGTCGACGTAGTACCAGCCCCATCCGACGCAGCACCAACGCCCCGCACATGTCGCACGGGGCCGACACGTCACCGGGCTCGGGCGCCGCCGCGCTGTCCGAGCGGTCCATGCCTCCGGTGTACGCCCCGCTGCAGGCCGACGCGACCGCAGGCCGTGCTGCCGCTGCCACCCGCACCGGCACGGGCCCGGACGGTTGCGAACAGCGGCCGCCGGCGATGCCGGCCCAGGCGTCGGCGGTCCGCGGCGGGCGTCCAGGGCGCGAGGCCGACCTTCGGGCCGGGCGGGCGGCAGCAGTTCGGCCTCGCCCTGTATGTGGACTTCGCGGCGACCACTGGGTTGCGTACCGGGACGGCTGGTGCGTGTGACCGGAGCGCGCCACAAGCACATGCGCCGCACGGCGGATCCGGTTGTTCAGTCCTCCGATCCGGCGGCGACCGTCTCATAGGCGTAACCGTCCCGGCGAAGTGCCTGCACGAGGGCTTCGACTTCGACGGCGGTTCCAAGGGGTTCCCCGGCCTTCGCCGCCTTCAGCTTGCCGATCGCCTCGGCCGGGCTGCAGTCGAGGATCTCCCGCAAGCGGCGGGCCGCCGCGACGGTCCCGTCCCGGCCCTCCACGAGCCGGGGCCGGAATCCTCCGAACGTCTCCAGCAGTCGTTGCCGGACATGCTCCGACCCGGGCCCGTCGCCGTAGTCGCAACTGACCAGGCCGCAGTTCTTGCACTGCCATTCGTCGAACCAGCCGAACTTCTCGACCACGATCTGCTGGCCGCGCGAGCCCGTCACGTCATGACCGCACTTGCTGCAGGTCAGCTGGAAGTCGAGGGCGCGGTAGATCATTTCCTCTTCCCGCTCCCGCTCCACCCACGCATGTTCATGTACCTCTGGACAATCTCATGGAACTTGTCCGTCCGGGCGAGATGGGCGGCGTTCCGGGCCTCCGACGGCTCGGGGTGCTGCTTCCCGACGTAGGTCTGCGGCCAATACTCAGGTACCGGCGGTGCAGGGCGGGCGCCCGGGTCCGGGTGCGGGTCGCAGTGGCCCATCGGGGACCTCCGCGACCGGCTCCCGCCCCAGGTCCGCGTCCGCACGGATACCGCGGGCCGCCTCTAACAACCGCGGGAGATCGCGCCCCAGCATCAGGAGTTAGGTGGAATCCAATTGCCGATTCGCCTTCCGAGACGTGGGCCACCGACATCTCGGGAGTCGCCGGTCAGGCGGAGGCGTGCTCCCGCAGGCTGCCGCGCTTCCCGGGCGCGAACACGAGCTGCCAGCCGACCGCGGTCGCCAGCGCCCAGATCAGCCATCCGGCGCCGAGATGCCGTGCGAAGAAGCCGAGCGCCGACAGCAGGAGCAGGCATGGCAGCGCCCAACCGAGCACGCTTTGCCACCGTGCACCGGAGACCGCGGCGGCCAGCACGCTGACGCCGAAGTACACCATGAGACCCGCGCAGAGCAACCACCGCACGCCGTTCGCAGCAGGGTCGTGCGGATGCGCGAGGGCCAGGCCAAGTCCGGCGGCGACGGAGGCGAGCGCGCAGGTCGTCAGGCAGTGCAGGGACAGGGCCAACCGCACCGGGAGATCGCCTCGGCCGGTCTTCGGGATCCCACCGAAGCCGTTGAGCAGCGACATGCTCCACAGGCCGGACAGCAGGGCGAACGAGCCCAGCGCCGCGGCGGCCAGGTGCACGTCCCAGGCGGTGTCGGCGGCGACCGTGGTGATCTGGATGACCCCCTCGCCGAGCACGATGATGACGTAGAGGCTCAGGCGCTCCATCAGGTGCGGCACATCGGCGTAGGCCGCCTCGATCACCGGCCGCCCGTGGTCGCCGTTCTTCCTGACGAGGCGCTCCGCCCACTCCTGTGCGCCCCGCAGCATGTGGCCGCCTGCGTTCGCGAGTATGGCCAGCAGGTCGAACCCGATTCCCAGGGCCCACAGCCAGTAGCGGGCGGGAGCATCCACCCACAGCGACACGATCCACGGCAGGACACCGAGGCCCATCTGGGCCACCGGCCAGTCCATCACGACCCGCCCGCGCCGCCAGAACCGGCTGGACAGCCAGCGCAGGAAGACGTACGCGGCGACGAAGGCCAGGTAGTGCCTGGTGCCACGGATCCCGGGGACGGCCGCGACCATGACGGCGAGGCCGAGCATCGCCAGGAGGAGACCGGGTGTCCAGGCACGGTCCCCCTCGACGTTCCCGTAAACGGTGAAGCAGACCCAGGCGATCCAGAAGGCGAGGTACAGCAGGACGTACAGGGCGAGATCGGCGGCCGTCGGGCCCTCGTGCAGGAGGTGCGACAGCTGCAGCACGCCCGCGACGACGACGAGGTCGAAGAAGAGCTCCGTCCAGGAGGCATGCCGCTCCGCGCCACCCGCCGACTCGGCGGTGTTCATGAATGTCATGAGGTGATCATCGGTCATGTTCCACAACCTGTCGGGAGGATACCCGGGCGGCCCGGGGCGCGGCCCGGTGCTCTTCGGCCGTACGCCGAGCCGTTGTTCGGGCATCTGCGTTGGAGTTCGTCCTCGAAGCTCCTGCACCGGCATGCGATGTCTACCACGGCGAAGTCTTAGGCGCGGCCGGGACGTTGGTCGGCCTACGACCTGCGTGGGTAGGGCGGGTGGGGTTGGCGCGCGATCCTCGCCAACCCCGGCCCCGCCGCTCCCGCGGCCCTGTGCGAAGCGGAGGGCCGAGCCCGGCCGCAGCGGCCCGAGAAGCCTTGGCGCCCGGCCGCGATCCGATGGCGCCGCAGGCCACGGTAGCTGGGGAGAGGCGGATGAACACCTCGGTGGCCCGCTCCGGCAGTCGCAGTCGGAGCGGGCCACCGAGGCGTGGGTAGGGCACCGGTCCGGGCCTTGGCGCAGGTCAGTTCCCATCAGGGGCGGATCGCCGCCGCCCCGCGCCTCCGTGGCACCGCCGGCCCTGTAGGGAAGGGCCGGCCCTCAGCCCTCCGTTCGGACGGCGGGCTGTCCGCACCACCGGTCGAGCGCCTCGGACAGCCCGGCAGGGCCCGGGTCCGTGCCTGCCCACGCCACGTACCCGTCCGGCCGTACCAGGAGCGCGGCCATCCCCGTACCTGGCGCCAGCAGGTGCACGACTCGCACGCGGTCGTTCCCGTCGACCGCCTCGCGGAGCCGTTCGTCGTCGCCGGGGTTCAGCAGCAGGAACCGGCCGTCGCTCATGTGCTCCGCGACCGCCGACCAGAGCTCGTCCGGCAGGAAGCGGCCGACCAGGGGCTGCGCCGTGTCCGGCGCGTAGTCCACGTCCGCGCCGCTGACGAGTGCGCCGAAGTACTCGTGCGCGGCCGGGATCGTCAGCGTCTCGGCCAGCACCTCGCGCAGCGCGTCGACGTGCGGGCCGGGCCGCATCAGGACCAGCTGCGCACGGGTGTTGCGCAGGACACGGGCGCCGACCGGGTGCCGCTCGGCGGTGTAGGTGTCCAGCAGCCGCTCGGGGGCGCGGCCGGTGGCCACGAGCGCGAGCTTCCAGCCGAGGTTGGCCGCGTCCTGCAGGCCGAGGTTCAGGCCCTGTCCTCCGATCGGGGAGTGCACATGCGCGGCGTCCCCGGCGAGCAGCACCCGCCCGCGCCGGTAGGTGTCGGCCTGCCGGGTGTTGTCGCTGAACCGGGTGCCGGCTTCGAGCCGGGCCACCGTCACCGCGAGCCCGCCTGCGCGCAGCATGCTGCCGGCCAGTTCGGCGGGGGTCATGGGCGCGTCGCGGTCCGTGGGCCCGGTGCCGTCGAACTCGACGGTGGTGATCTCGCCCGGCACCATCAGGCCGTTGACCAGTCCTCCCGGGCCGCGCAGTACCGCTGTGGGCTTGTGCGGTTCGGCGAGTTCGGCCACCGCGACCCGTCCGGTCATGGTGGCTGCTGTACCGGGGAAGGCGAAGCCGGCGCTCTTGCGCACGGTGCTTCGGCCGCCGTCGCAGCCGACCAGGTAGCCGGCTCGCAGCGAGCGCCCGTCGGCCAGGTCCGCGACCACGCAGGTGCCCTCGTCGCGCACCGCGACCACCTGGGAGTTCGGCTCGACCTGCACGCCGAGCCCGGCCGCCCAGTCGGAGAGTAGTTGCTCCAGCATGTGCTGCTTCATCAGGTAGGTGCGGCCGCCGTCGGTGCCGTCGCTCTCCAGCGGCATTCCGGCGAAGTGGCCCTTGGCGCGGCCCTTGCGCATCAGTTCGAGCACGCGAGCGAGCTGGTCGCCGTCCCTCGTCTCCTGCCCTGCTGCCGCGAGGTGCGCGGCCCAGGAGTTCTGTGCCGCTTCCAGTGCGGGGACGAGTCCGCGCAGGGCGAGGGTCTGGGCGCTGCGCGGGCTGATGGCGCGCTGGCCGAGGCTGCGCGTCCGGCGTTCGGCGCCGTCGGACGCCTCCAGCACCAGCGTCCGTGCCCCGCCCAGGTGCAGCTCTCCGCCCAGCAGCAGGCCGACCGGCCCACCGCCGACCACCAGTACGTCGAGCATGACCCCTCCTCGTACTTACGTTGTATGCTTACGCAGTAAGTAGGACACGTACGGTGTAAGTTCGTCAAGTGCGGACCGCGAAGGAAGGGCGACAAGTGACCCGACGGGAAACGTTGAACCGGGCGAAGGTCGCGGCCGCCGCGCTGGCCCTGGTCGACGCGGAGGGCATCGAGGCGCTGACCATGCGCCGGCTGGCCGGAGAACTCGGCGTGGAGGCGATGTCGCTCTACAACCACGTGAAGAACAAGACCGACCTGCTGGACACGCTGGCCGAGCAGGTGTTCGCCTCCGTCGAACGCGCCGACCCCGGCCTGCCGTGGGCGGACCGGCTGCGGATCACCGTGGGCAACCTGTACCGCGAATTCAGCCGCCACCCCGCCGTGTCCAAGACCTTGGTCGGCGACCAAGCCAACCCCACTTCAGAGGCGGCCCTGCGCCCCGCGGAGGACATTCTCGAAGCGCTGTTCCAGGCCGGCTTCGACGAGAAGGCCGCCCGGCAGGCGCTGATCGCAGTCCACGCCCTGGTGTTCGGCACACTGGCCCTGTCCACCTCCGGCTACACCACCCCGCCCAGACCCGCCGTCCACGGGCTGGACGTCTTCCGGCGTGCGGTGGACCCGGCCCGGCTGCCGCACTTCGCCCGACTTGTGGCCACCACCGACGCGGACAGCGACCCGACCGAGGACTTCGACCACGCCCTGAACCTGCTGATCACCGGCCTGGTCGCCGCCGCCCCCAACACCGGCCACGGAACGCGCGGCCTGTGACGTGAGCCTCGCCGACCCGGACCGGCCCATGATCGCGCACAACGCGGTTGGCCCGACGCGCAGTTGGCTCAAGGAGTGCGAGGGCGGACGGCAGCCGGTCCTTGACGGCAACGCCACCATCGTCCATCGCACCGAGCCGACGGCGCCGCCGCTGCGTGATGGGGCACTCGAGATCACCGGGCAGGCGTCGTCGCCTGCCGCGCAGCTCCATGGGAACCCGCAACGGCTGCGGCCGCGAAATTCGCTGCAGCCGCGGCCCCGGCCGCCATCGTGGCGGGCCGGCCGTGATGGGGGCTCCGCCGAGTGCTGGAAAAGTGCTGCCTGAATTCCGCTGCCCGGCGCGGCGGTGAGGTGGACGGTGCCGCCGTGCAGGTCGGCGGCCCCGGTCCGCCGTGGGATCTGCCCGACCACGAGGTGTGCGCCCGGCGCCGGCCCGGGCGGCGTCGCGGTGGTCGGGCAGATCCCGACGGGGGGCGTCAGCCGGCCGGGATCGTCTCGATCTCGATGGCGAGGACGCCGAGGGCTTCCTTCTCCGGGCCGTAGATGCGGCGAATGTTGGCGAGCTGCTCCTCACGCGGGGAGTCGGGGTTGATGTTTGCGGGGCCTTCGGTGTCCAGCATCTCCTCGAAGGTGCTGTAGCGGGCGACGCGCTTTACCTCGACGAGGCAGTCGTCGCGGCCGCAGGCGAAGCGGATGTGCTGGCCCGGGGCGAGGTTGCGCAGGTTGGCGTACTGGACGCGGACCTCGATCGTCTTGCGGCCGGAGGCGACGAGGTCGAAGTAGCGGCGGTAGAGGTTCATGTGGCGGGCCCGCGGCGCGGAAGGCTCTATTCCGGCTTCCTTCGATATCGAAGTATCTTCCGCAGGGGTCGCGGTGCGGGCGAGGAGCAGCGCCGGTGCCGCGGCGAGCGAGGCGAGCAGTGTGCCCGCGCCGGCGAGTTGGAGGGTGTGGCCGCCGCCGAGGGCGGTGACGGCGGGTGCGCCGAGGGCGGTGCCGCCGAGGTTGGCGGCGTTGAGGGCGGCGCCGGTGGTGGCGAAGGCCCGGCCCCGGACCTGCTGCGGGACGCGGGCATGGACGAGGTTGCGGATGGCGAGGCTCTGCAGGGAGTTCGCGACGCCGGTCAGCAGGAAGCCGGCCAACGCGACCGCGGGCCGGGGCACGAGGGCGACGGCCAGGAGGGCGGTGCCCATCAGGCAGCCCGCCCCGGCGAGGACGGCGGGCTGGCGCGCCGGCGGGATCCTGGGTGCGATCAGCGCGGAGGCGCCCAGCATCCCGGCAGTGTGCCAGGTCACTAGGATCCCGAACAAGCAGCTGGAGGCGCCCAGGTCGTCGCGTACGTAGAACACCCGGGCGACGGCCATCATCGCGGTGAACACCACCGCGCACGCCAACGACACCACCGCGGTCCGCAGGACACGGTCGCGGCCGATGATCCCCACCCCCTCGGCCACCTGATCCCGCCACCGGGGCCGGGAAGCCGCCGGAGGCCGCGCGCTGCCTGGGTGTAGCGCGGTCGGTGCGAGGGCGAGGGCGGCGAAGGTCGCGGCGTCGGCGAGCAGGGCGGTCCGCCGGTCGATCGTGGTGGCCGTCAGTCCGGCCAGCGCCGGACCGAGGACGTTGCCGACCGAGCGGAAGGTCTCCAGGCGGGCGAAGCCCCGGGCCGTGCGCTCGTCCCCGACCAGTCGGGGGACCAGCAGCGACAGCGCGGGCGCCACCACCGCGAGCCCGGCGCCCAGGGCCGCCAGCAGCAGCAGCTGGACGGCCAGGGCGTCCACGAGCGCCAGGGCGACGGCGACGACGGCCTGGGCGGCGGCGACCACGGCGATCAACCGCCGCGGCTCGACCCGATCGAGGACCGGCACCAACAGCGGCCCCAGGACCACGATCGGCGCCACCCCGGCGACCGTCAGCGCCGCGATCGCGGCCCCCGAGCGGCCGGTGTCGTGCAGGTGCAGGGTCATCGTCATCAGGGCGATCTGGTCCCCCATCGCCGACAGCCCGTACGCCGCTGCGATCACCGACAGCCCCACCCGCTCACGCGACCCCATCCCCCGATGCTGCCAGCCACCACCAGCCGGCACAGCCACCTCACGACAACTCACCATGCGCTGCAAAGGGTTGGCGGCGATATGGCCGTGCCGGCGACAGCCGGCTCGGCGCCGAACCACAACGGTGCACAGCCGCCCGGCCGGACGGTCGAAACCGGCCACACGACGCCGCTCCGGGCAGGCCCGGTGCCCATCCGACGCAGGACACCCGAGCCAGCAGCCAGGGGATCACTCGCTGCAGTGATCGAAGGACAAAGGCGGGCCTCCGGGAGCTTTCGCGAGCCGGGTCGCGGGCCGGTGAGCCCATGCGGCCTCGTGCCCCGGCCACTCCCGGGCGCCGAGCTCCACCGCGCAGGCGACCTTCGCCGTCGAGTACCAAGCCGGCCCAACCGGCCGGGAACCGTCAGCGGTGAACGGTGAGGGGAGCTGCGGGTCGGTGTCGATACCGGTCAGGCCGACCAGCCAGGAGACGGGGTGTCTTCGGGTCGACGACGGGGTTCACGTGGACCGGGCCGGAGAGCGGCAGGACCAGGCGGCCGACGGCGGCGAGGAACGCCATGTTGACGTCCAGACCGACCGCGAACGGCGCCGGGGCTTCCTGATCGGTGGGGGGCGGGGCCAGTCCCACGCCTCGGTGACCAACTCGCCCCCCGGGCTCGCGGTCCTGGGCGAGGGGGTGGATGTTCGGGACCTCCGACGGCGCCGGGTCGAAGGCGTCCTTCGGCCGCGAGCCCTCCACCGCACCGGAGGTCCAGCCGGCCTCGGTGCGCACCGCCCGGGTCGGCGGGCGCAGCACGGTCACCAGCTCCAGACCGGACACGGCGGTCGAGCGGCGCAGGGTCAGGACCCGGGTGGCGTAGGTGCCGAGCAGCCGCGCCAGATCGGCCGCGTGGAAGTCGTCGGGAACCGCCAGCCGCCGGAGGCCCGTGCCCCCAGGCGGGGATGCACAGCTGCACGCACTGGTGCTTGCCGTCCTCGGGGGTGCGGTAGACCCTGGCCCACGGGCCGAGACCGCGCTGGGCGAGCAGCCAGCTGGCCTTCTCGAGCGCCTTCACGGCCTTGTGGGTCTTGGATAGCGGGCCGAGCCGGGGAACGAACTCGGTCCTCTCGTCCCGGCCGAGCGGCGGCAGGCCGAGCTCGGTGGGGGCGGCGTCGGTGAGCACCACCAGGGCCTCGCCGTCCTTGCCGTGCCGACACAGCCGTCCCTGACCGAGCTTCACATCCAGCGCCCACTCCACCACGGCGGCCAGCGTGCGGCCGGCCGGCGCGGTCGCCGCCACGGTGCCGTCGGCGAGATAGGCCACCAACGCCCTCTCCGACGGTGCGGTGTCGAGAACCGCAAGCGGACCGGCCGGGAAACGCACGGCCGCGGCGACCTGCCAGTCCGACGGACCTTCCCCCGTGGTGGCCTTTCCCCGCCGGACCCTTGCGCGCCGCGCGCGCCGAGGAGGAGGACGCAGCGGGACGCGCCTGACCGGCCGCGGGTACGACCAGGCGAGGCGCAACGACCGGCGGCACCACCTCGACCGGCTCCTGCTCGACGGCAGCCAGCTCTGATGCATCAGCCGCGGTGCACCAGCCACCCATGTGGCCCGGACGACCCTGCGAGCGGTACGGCGTCGGACCGCGCACACGGCTCCGGCCGACCCGCCACCAACTCCCCGGCCGGACTGCGGTCGAGCTCCAACACCTGGCCCCGCCGGCCACCGCAACCGCCATAGCCGAGACCGGCACGGGAACGGACGCCCCGGCCAGGGAGGGAACCAGCGCGGCGGCCTCAGGCACAGGCCCTGACCCGGTGGACGAGGCCCGAACGGTGGCGGGGACGAGGCCCGCAGCCCGGGCACGGCGCAGCCACTCGACGGGCTCGACCGTGCCATGGTGCAGCGCCAGCGTCGCGAGGAACCGGATGTATACCTCGCGCTTAGGCGGGCGAGGGTCTGTCGTCCCCGCCTCCCAATGCACGATCGTCTCCCGCCCCGCGTCCTCAGCGCCCTCGCCAATCCTCCTGCGTGTACTCCAACGCCTTACGCAACCACTCCCGCTCCGCCGGCACCGGCAGGTCCTCAGGTCCGCCCAGGCCGTCTTGGTGCGCTTGCGCCAGTCGTCCAGCGGCTTGCCGTCCTCGAAGAAGAAGCTACCCAGGATCTCGACTTTTCACGGCAACAGGCGAGTGCCAGAAACGAACAGCCCTCGACTCCCGGCCTTACCTCCACTCCTCCAGCATTTCCATCGTCTTGTGGTGCGGCATGTACATCAGGAGCTGTCTGACGAGGCTGTTGCGTTCCCTGGCCGTCTCGGACGGATCGAAGCGGCAACCGCCCTTCTCGAGCGCACGCATGTGTGCGGTCTCCACGTTGGGTATCGGCTCCGCACCCCAATCCCAACATCCCAGATCGGCCGGAAATCACGACAAGCAAATGACGGCCATTCACACGAGGGGCCAATCGGCGCACCACCCCGCTTGCCCAGGTCGGCCGCCCAGAAGCCTGGGTCACATCCCGCGACCAGGCCCATGTCGCCGGGCAACCATCTCGCCTCGCGACTGTGGAAGATCCTCCACGAGCAGCGGGCCTGGATAGAAGGCGGCACTGCCGGGACCGATCATCTCCTCACCGATAAAGTATCGATAGAGCCACTCAGAAAATCCCATTTCGTATTCATGAAAGCTTTCGCCGTCACTGGAAAAACCCACCACATGCCAGATGTCGAGTCGCTTTGACTTTGCGAGAAAAATTGTCTCTCCACGGTCTGCACCCGCGACGGGAATCAGCCCATCGGGAGCTCCGAAGCGCGGCACCTCGCCACGAAACAGGGCCTCGGAAGCGCTCCAATCGATCGATCGAAAAGTATCGACATTTCGATTTACCCGCTCCGCCAGATTAAACAGCCCCGTATTCGGATGCCAGAGAATCAAATGTCCATTAACTTGGACCGGTGCATACATTTCCACAATTCCCTTGAAATCGCCGGGGAGCTCGACACCCAGAGCACTCTCAAGATCCTGCCAGCGAGCTGGGATCGATCGACGCCGCCCCGGCTCTCCGAGCATAGCCGCCACCAAACTCACATAGTCACGCATACCTCACCCCTTAGGACATCCGCCATTAGTTGTACCGCCGGTCGGCGTTTGGTAAACAATACAGTGAACCGTTCGCCCATCCTCAATTACCGTATAATTATATTCATAGACCCCGGAGTCCGACCTGTCATAGTGGGGAGATATTTCGCCCGTGACATGCTTGTTTGCCTTGATTGCATTCCTAATATCCGCCTCCACGCCATCGCGCAGGAAGGGGGAATTTGTCAATCGGTACTCAGCAACCAAGTTCCTGAGGTCGGTCCCCGCCCCAGTGGCCGCCGAAGGTAGCATGTGACCGTTCGCCGGATCTTCACCATTGAATCTAATTTCCTCATACCCTGGAGGCCGTATCGAACTCGAGGCCTGCGTCCCCTTCCGCGGGTTCGCCGAGGGATTATAGTCACTTCCATCAAGGGCGAACCATACGCCAGTGGCTCGGCATTCACTCCGTTGCGAGTAGCTGTCGTAATACTTCTCGCGAGGAAGGTAGACCGCATGACCCGTGGAGGAAACGCCTGGCCCCTCGTCGCACTGATCATCTTTGCGTCGCCAGCGGTTCTTTCCCCCCGGTTCGGGAGTGGGAACCGGGTAGGTCTGCAGATCCCCTTGAGGGCCACCCGCTTGGTCAGGCATGAGACTGCTTGCTCCGCCAGTAAGAAGCTGCAGAAGCTCTTCGACGCCATAGGTGCGCGTGATGTTCTCAAGGAGCTTGGCAAAGTCCGGCTTCGTCCAGTCCGGGAGCGGCTTAGCACGGTCCTGGTTGGGACGAGGGTCGACCGGGACGCGACTGGGGTTATCCGGGTTTACCGGGCTCCTTCGTGCTGCAATTTACCTTGCATTTGGCTCCGCAATTGACCTTGCACTTCGTTCCGCAGTCGACCGTGCAGCCGTCCGGTGTGGGTGGGCCATCCGGTGGCGGTGTGGGAGTTGCTCCCCGCCCATCGAAGTGGATGTATCCGTAGTACGGGTTCTTCTCCCACGGCGACTGGCATACGACAGGCATTGTCGTACAGTTAGGCTCCACGGCCAGGTTTGACGAAATTCCGTTCAAGAAGACTTGAAAGGCGGTTCCGATACCGCTCCTGCGAGTCAGTCGAAGTCCGGCACCCATGAGGGTGCCGATGCCCGGCGTCGGGATCGGCTTCATGTCGTACTTGCCCGGCGCGAGGTTGATCGTCTTTGCACCGGGGCTCGGTGCGTAGTGCCCGCTGGGGTCGGTTCGGTTGAGCGGGTCGCCGCCGCTGTAGAGGTAGTTGTTGGCCTGCATCGAATCACCGGACGGGTCGAGCTGCCAGCTGTCTCGGCTGGTGAAGCTGCCGGTGCCGGGCTCGTACCAGCGGGCGTGCATGTTGACGTCTCCGCTGGCGGGGTCGGTCCAGCCGCTCTGGTAGCCGAGGCTGGTGCCGGTGCCGGTGCCGGTGCGGGCGACGGGCTTGCCGAAGGGGTCGTACTTGGTGGTGGATCCGGTGGCGGTGCCGTCGGTGGTGAGGGTGGCGGTGACGTCGGTGTGCTGGTCGGTGCGCACGCGCTTGGGGCCGGTTGCGTCCGCGGCGCCGGTCACCGCGCCGGCGGCGTCGCGGGCGTAGCGCCAGGTGCCGTCGGTGATGAGGTTGTTGGTTCCGCCGTCGTAGGAGAAGGTCGTGCTCCCCCGTTGGATCATGCGGTCGAGGGCGTCGTAGGTGTAGGTGGTCTGACCGTCGTTGATCAGGCGGTCGAAGGAGTCGTACTTCTGGGTCTGTTCGGTGCCGGCCGTGGTGGTGGCGGCGAGGGTGCCGCGGGCGGTGTAGCGGTAGGTGCTGGTGCCGTCGGCCAGCAGTCGGTTGCGCTGTCGTAGGTGGAGACGCCCTGGCCGTTGCGGGTGCGGTTGCCGGCGGCGTCCCATTCGTAGGGGGTGGTGCCGATGCCGCTGGTCCACGAGGTCAGGCGGCCGCCGCGTCGGCAGCAGCGGACGCCCCCGGGTGGTAGGACCGCCGGGCTCAGCGGCGGCGGATCATGGTCTGGGGCAGGCGGCCGTCGTCCCAGTAGCCGTCGAGGATGACCAGCAGGCCCTCCGGGTCGCGCATCAGCTCGGGTACCCGGTCGCCGTAGGCGTCCTGGAGCGGGTCGCGGTCGACGGTGCGGCGTTCGGCGGCGGTGAAGGAGGAGGAGTAGCCGTGGCAGGCGCGGCACCAGAGGTAGTTGATCATCGAGGGGGTGGTGCGGCCGAGCTTCTCGCGGTGGTAGTCGCGCAGGCCGTGGTGGCCGCAGAGCGGGCAGGTGCGCTCGGTCACGGGCCGGTCGAGCTGGGCGCGCAGGGCTTCGCGGTCGGTGTCGTCGTATCGGCGTGCCATGGACAGGTGGCCTTTCGGGGTGTACGGGAGCGGCGCGGGCGGGAAGCGGCCGGGCCGGCCGCGGCGGAGGTCTCCCCCGCCGCGGCCCGCCCGACGTGCTGTCAATTGTCCCCGGAGATCCTCCGCCACATCATCTGGCCGAAGTCCTCGGCATCTTCCTCGCTGCCCTTGTCACCGTGGATCCGCATGCCCTCCTGGTGGTGCACCTCGTGGAAGAAGGTGACCACGGCCTCCTTGATGTTGCGCAGGCCCTTGTTGGAGAGCTCGATGATCGGCAGGCCGGTGCGGCCGCGGTGCGGCACGTCGGTCATGGTCGAGTTCGCCCGGATGTAGTGCGGGCTGTTGCCGTAGTTGAACTCGCCGGTGTCGCCGTCGATGATCCGTTCCTTGTGGACCACGTCGTACCGGTCCCAGGTGTCGCCGTGCCCGGCCCTGGCCAGGGTCTGCTTGAGCCGGCCGAGGCTCACCGCGGGGCCCGACTCGTACTCGTTCGGCTTGCCCTTGGACCCGCTGCGGTACGCGTTGCCGCTGGTGCCGGAGTCGGCGGCGTCGGGGGCGGGCTTGGGTTCCTCGGCACTCTTGCCGCTGCCGCTCTTGTTGCCGCTGCCGCCCGGCTCCTTGCCGCCCTTGCCGGTACCGGACTTGGGCGTGGACGGGGTGTCTCCCTTCGGGGTGGTCGGCGCCGGGTCGGCGGGTGTGGTGGTGGGCAGGTCGCCGGAGAGCAGCCGCTTGACGGCGCTGATCGCGTCCTCGCCGCCCTCGACGGCCGCCTTGACCGCCTTGACGGCCCTGACGCCGCTGCTGATCGCCTTGATCGCGCCGTAGCCGTCGATCGCCAGTGAACCGACGATGCCGGTCCACTGCCCGGCGACGTACGAGGTCGAGCTGGTGTCGACGCCGAACAGCTCGGCGAGCGGGTGGTCGTCGACGTACCCGGTGTGGCCCAGCCGGAACGGGGTCTCGTTCTCGTACCCGGTCATGCTGTTGAAGGCCGCGTTGTCGCCGTTGACGATGTCGGCGAACGAGTTCCAGCCGTCGGACAGGAAGTTGACGCCCCACTGGTACGGGTCACCGACGATCGAGTCACCGACGCCGGTGAAGAAACCGCCGATGGCGCTGCCCCAGCCGGAGCCCCACCACAGACCGGTCGGGTCGCTGCCGGAGGCCGGGTTCCCGGCCGCGTAGCCGTAGCCGCCGAGCTGGTTGGGGTCGCCGCTCTCCAGGACCGGGTCGACCGACAGGAAGCGTCCGGTGACCGGGTCGTAGTGCCGTGCGCCGAGCAGGGTGAGCCCGGTGACGGTGTCGGCCGGTTTGCCGAGGAAGCCGTGGTTGTCGGCCCAGGCTCCGGGCACGGCCCCGCGCGGGTTGCCGTACGGGTCGAAGGCGCGCCGGGTGATGCCGAGCGTGGCGCCGTCCACCTGGAGCTGGGCGGTGCCCTGCGGAGTGGTCGGCTGGTAGCTGATGGCGCCGCCGCTGGAGCGGATCGTCACCGTGCCGTCGGGGGCGCGGTAGTAGCGCAGCGCGGTGACGGTCTTGCCGATGGCGTCGAGGTTGAGCTGCTCGTTGCCGGAGAACAGGTACAGCGTGGTGCCGGCCGGTGCGCGCTGGAGCAGCAGGCCGCCGTCGGCGTCGTACAGGTAGCCGGTCTTCTTGCCGTCGGTGGTGACGGCGGCGGTGCGGCCCTCCTCGTTGTAGTCGATGGCCTGGCTGCCGGTGCGGGCGCCGGTGGTGGTCCGGGTCCGGGTGTTCCCGGCGTCGTCGTAGCCGGGGGTGAGCACGGTGGTGCCGGCCGGGCCGGTGGTGGTGACGGTGGAGACCGCGTTGGGCCGCTTGGCCGGTGCGGTGCCCGAGCCGGGGTAGGCGAGGGCCTGCCCGACGTCCTTGGCCGCGTTGCCGGTCACGTCGTGGCCGACCTGGCGGGTGCGGTCGCCGAGCTGGTCGAACTGCCAGTCCAGCCAGTACGGGGCCGGGCCGCCGACGGTGGCCGGGCCGGGCCGGGCCGTGGTGCAGCGGGCGAGCTGGCCCGCGGTGGCGGTGGTCAGGCCCTTGGTGTCGGTCCAGGCGGTGGTGAGCCGGCGCTGTGCGTCGTAGCCGAAGCACTGGGTGTCGGTGGTGCGGTCGGTGCCGCCGCTGGACTGGACGTCGGTGACGGCGGTGACGTTGCCGGCCTGGTCGTAGCCGAAGGTGGTCGCCGAGATCGGGTTGGCGGTGTTGGTCTGCAGGGTGACCCGGTTGGTGGCCGGGCGTCCGGTCGCCGCGTCGTAGGTCTGCGCGGTGCGCAGCTGCTTGCTGGGCGTGCCGAGGGTGGTCTGCAGCACCTCGCCGAGCGGGCTGTAGTTGACGGTGGCGACGTACGGCCGGCTGGGCGAGCCCATGCTGACCAGGCCGCCTTCGAGGTTGTACCCGTAGCCAACGGTCTCGGCGGGCAGTCCGCCGTCGGTGCCGTAGCTGGTCGAGGCCAGCAGGCCGACGTTCTCGGTGTACGCGGCCTTGGCGGTGTAGGTGCCCGCGAGGGCGCCTTCGGCCGCCGGGATCACGGTGCTGACCGAGGTCGCCTGGCCGACGGCGTTGTAGCCGTCGACCCGCTGGATGTAGGCGGACCCGTTCTTGCCGCCGACGTAGCGGGTGGAGGCGACCGGCAGGCCCTTGCCGAGCTTGTCGTAGCTCCACTCGGCGAGCAGCTTGGCCGGGTCGTCGGTGCCGGCGCCGGTGTACTCGGCGGTGCGGCGGCCCAGCGTGTCGTAGCTGAACGACAGGGTCTGCTTGCGGGCGTCGGTGGTGCTGGTGAGCCGGCCGAGCGCGTCGTACCCGGCGCTGGAGTCGCCGGCCGCGGGGTCGGTCTGCGAGGTCATCCGGCCCTGCAGGTCGTAGCCGTAGGACCAGGTGTTGCCGGCGTTGTCCGTGACGGAGGCGACCTGTCCGCGCGCCGTGTAGGTGAAGCGGGTGGTGATGTCGGCGGCGGGCGCGGTGCCCGCCGTCCGGGCGGACCACAGGCGGGTGTTGGCCGCGTCGTAGACCACGAGGTCGTCGTCGGCCTGGACCTGGAGGTAGCCGCCGGGGTGGCCGCCGGTGCCGGTGGACCACAGGGTGGTCTTCCCGGTCGGGTCGAGGACGACGAGGTTGCCGTCG
Source organism: Kitasatospora sp. NPDC094015 (assembly GCF_040304075.1). NCBI lineage: Bacteria > Bacillati > Actinomycetota > Actinomycetes > Kitasatosporales > Streptomycetaceae > Kitasatospora > Kitasatospora sp. NPDC094015. The sequence goes on along the minus strand of NZ_JBEOUL010000049.1, from coordinate 16,793 downwards.
GCCTGGACCGAGGCGTAGGCGCCGGGGTGGCCGCCGGTGCCGGCGGACCACAGGGTCCGGTCGCCGACGAGGGCGGTGAGCACCAGGTTGCCGTCGGCCTGCATGCTGAGCCGGACGCCGGCGGAGACCACCGAGGTGCCGGAGGAGATCCGGCTGCCGCTGGTGAGCCGGCGGTCGGGGGTGGTGTCGCGGACGACGCTGGTGGTGGTGCGTCCCTGGGCGTCGGTCGTGGTGGTGGTGGCCTTGCCGCCCTGCGCGGGGGTGGAGTCGACGCGGTCGACGCCCTGGTAGGCGACGGCGCTCTGCCACAGCGTGCTGGCGAACGAGACCAGGCTGGTGGTGACCGGTCGGCCCTGGCCGTCGTAGGCGGTGCGGGTCACCGAGGGACCGGTGCGGTTGGTCTCGGCCCACATGGTGGCGCCGGGGGCGTGGTCGGTGTCGGCGTAGGTGGCGATGCTGGAGACGGCCCAGCCGTGCGAGTCGTAGTAGGTGGAGGAGACCAGCCGGCCGGCCGAGTTGTCGGCCGGGGTGGACTGGGTCTGGCGGGGTTGCAGGGTGCCGTCGTAGATGGTGACGGAGGTGCTGTACGAGCCGTCCTCGCGCAGGGTCCTGGTGGTGACGGAGGACGGGGTCGGGTTGTCGCCGGCGCCGTGCACGTCGTAGGCGTAGGTGCGGTCGGGGGTCTGGGCGGCCTTGTCGCGGCCCGGGGACCAGACCTTCTCCCGGCGGCCGAGCGCGTCGTACGTCGCGTCGGTCACCTGGTTGTTGACGTCCACCGAATGCAGCACGGACGCCCTGCCGGGTGAGACGGTGCTGCTGGCCTTCCACTGCAGCGGGTTGGTGGTGGAGAGCGTGGTGGGCAGTACGCCGGTCTCGGGCTGGTACCCGGTGGTGGTGGTCTGTCCGGCGGCGTCGGTGCTGGCGGTGACCCGCCCGTACCGGTCGTAGCTCATCCCGCCGAGGGTCTGGAACTGCGGCTTGCCCTGGGCGTCGTAGCCGGTGACCGCCTGGGTGGCGGTGACCAGGCCGAGCGAGGTGCCGTTCTGGCCGAGCACGCCGTAGCTGCCGGGGTGGGCGACGGAGCCGTCACCGTCGTAGAAGATCCGCTTGTCGGAGAGCGTGGTGTCCTTGCCGGGCGCGGTGGTGCACGGGCCGGCGAGGCTGATGGTCTCCTTCGGGGAGACCAGCATCATCGGGTTGTCCGCCGGGGCGTCGGCGTAGGTGGTGATGGTGCAGGTCTGCTGCTTGGGGTCGGCCCGGTCGGGCTGGTCGTCCTGCTTCCAGATCCGGCCGACGGAGTCGAAGGTGGTGCCGGAGCGGCCGGTGCGCCAGGTGCCGTCGGCGAGCAGGCCCATGGTGCGCGAGGAGGTCGCGGTGATCCGGCGGGAGGTCAGGTCGGGCAGCACGGACAGCTTGTCCGGCTCCGGGTCCTCGGAGGTCCAGGCCTTGCGGGCGGCGCTCGCGGTGACCGTGGAGGTCGGAGGGTCGGTCAGGGTGCGGCTGACGACGCTGCCGCCGGCCTGGGTGTGGCCGAGCGTCTGGTACGGGGTGCCGGCCAGCCAGGGGCTGTCGGTGATCTCCTCGTTCAGCACGTTCCTGACGGTGACGCTGCGGGTGGATCCGTCGGCCTTGCGGTCGCCGTCCATGCCCTGGAGGTAGGAGACGACCGACTGGGTGATCGGGTCGGGTGCGGCGCCGGTGGTGGTGGTGACGGTGCGGAAGCCCCGGAAGTCGTTCCAGGTCCGGTGCTTGTCGTCGGTGAGCTCGGAGTCGTCGCGGTGCCAGGCGGCGCCGTCGGCGTAGGTGTAGTTGGTGACCTTGGCGGGTGAGCCGGCCTTGGTGCGGTCGCTGTCGGTGACCTGGGAGACCAGGGTCTTGTGGAACCAGTCCTCGATCGGCTCGACGCCGCCCGGGGTGTTCCAGAAGACCGGGTAGCAGGCCATCGTGTTGCTGTCCGCGGAGGCGGGCATCGTCTTCTTCTCGCGCGAGCACTCCGGGGCGCGGTAGGTGACCGCGACGGATTCGCCGGTCTCGGTCTGCACGCCGGAGATCCGCGGGTGGTACAGCGACGGGGCGGCCGGGGTGAGGCCGTCGACGCGGTTGTCCATCTCGATCCCGGCGAAGGTCACCGGGTCGAGGGTGATCGGGCCGCTGCCGCCGGCGGAGGTGTCCTTGCCGGTGTGGGTGATCTTCGACAGCCACATCACGGACTGGAGCGAGCCGGTGCTCTTCGGGTCCTGGGTCTTGCCGGTGACCGGGTCGTAGGTGCCGCCGGCGTCGGAGAACACCTGGGTCAGGTCGTAGCTGTCGACGTCCTGCCACCCGGAGGCGGTCCGCACGGACGTGTCGACGCCCTTGAGCCGGTAGGTCGACCAGAAGGTCGGGCCGCTGATCAGGCAGACGCCGTCGGTCTTGTCGTCGTCCCCGACCTTGTTCTTCCAGTCCTTCTCGCAGTGCAGGTCGTACGGGGTGTCGGGCCAGCTGGCGGCGGTGTCGGAGGAGAGGTTGCCGTCCTTGCAGACGCTGTCCGAGGTGGTGCAGCGCTGGGCGGTGCGGAACTCCGCCTTGGCGGCGGGTTCACGGCCGGCCCGGGCGTCGGCGAGCTGGTAGCCGTAGGAGATCCGGGTCAGCCGTCCTCCGCGGGTGTACGTGGTGAGGGTGCCGCCCTTGTCGTCCTCGGCGACCTGGCCGTAGCCCATGTTGTAGGAGTTGGACTCGGTGGCCCAGTCGTAGCGCTGGACGTTGCCGTGCGGGTCGACGACGAAGTCCAGGTTGAACCGGTAGCCGACCTGCTTGTCGCACTGCGAGTCGTCGCCCTTGTCGGAACTGTGGCACGGGTCGCCCGACTTGGGGTGGTAGAGCGGCACGCCCCAGGCGCTGTTGGTGGGGTCGTCCGAGGTGGTGCCGGGCGCGTGGTTCAGGCCGAGGTAGTAGGCGGTGCCGTCGGTCGTGGTGACCTTGAAGTACTCGCCGTCCCACAGGCCGTTGGCGGCGCCGGTCAGCCGCTCGATCTTGGTGCCGTCGTCGCTCTGCAGGTGGTACGCGCCGTTGTCGTCGCGCAGCAGGACGCCGTTGTGGGTGCCGAGTTGGAGGGTGGCGTTCCAGCCGCCCCAGCACTCGTCGCCGGAGTCCTTGATCCCCTGGTCCTTGCAGCTCTTGTAGGAGCGTTCGATGAAACCGGGGTTGTACGACCAGCCGTCACCGATCCACGAGGACTGCGAGTTGCGGGCCGAGGTCTCGCCGTCCACCGACTGGGAGTCGTAGGCGAGGCTGACGGTCGGCGCGGTGCCGCCGAGCGAGGGCGGCAGGGTGATCGGGTACTGGTAGGTGAAGGCGCCCGAGGCCGAGGCCGACCAGGCGCCGGAGGCGGACAGCGAGGTGGCGCCGAAGTCGCCCTGCGAGCCGCTGCTGCCCGCCACGGCGGCCACCGCCATGCCGGCGGACGCCGAGGCGAGGGCGGCCCGCGCGGAGGGGGCGGCGAACGGGTTGGGTGCCTTGGCGCCCGCCGGGCCCGGCAGGGTGACGGCGGCGCTCAGCCTGCGGCCGACCGGGTCGTTGACCGACTCCAGCGGCGTGCGGGTCCGGCAGGCGGCGAGCTGCGGGGTGGTGAGTGCGCAGGCGGGCATCGCCACCAGCTGCAGCCGGGACGCCCAACCGCCGCCGTACGCCTGGTCGATGGTGCTGTAGTCGAGCGAGACGGAGACGTCACCGGTGGCGCTGCCGTGGTCGGCGCGGGAGAGGCCGACCAGCAGGCCGTCGACGCCCGCGCCCTTGGCCTGCTCCCGGCCGGCCAGGCTGACCTGGACGGCGGAGACCGGGGAGAGCGGCGCGAGCGGGCTGACCAGCGCCCGGGCACGGGCGCCGACCGCCGACGAGGCGGCCGGGGAGAGCGCGACCGGCAGCGCACCGGCCTTCACCTGGCCGGCGGCCGCGGCCAGGCTGCGGACCGGGGCGGCGGCGGTCAGGTCGACGGTGGCGCCGGCCCCCGCCGGCCAGGTGGCGCCGCGCACCTCGTGCGGCTTCAGCTCGCGGGCGCCGGGCGGCGGGACGGGCTGCGTGGCGTTGCCGGCGGGGCTGTCCGCCGGGTGTCCGGGCACCTTCGGCGGCGCGGGCAGCGGGTCGGCCGCCCAGGTCTTGTCGGTGTAGCGGTAGCCGCCCACCACCGACTCGGCGACCGCGAAGGGTGCCGAGAGCGCGAGAGCGGTGACGGTCGCGACCGTCACCGCTCCCCTGTTCAGCCAGGCCCGTGGCCGGGACCCGGCGCGTATGCGGAATCCGCGTGATTCTGCGCGCATGCGCAAATTCCCCCATGTTACGGAAATTGGTGACGTACTGAGGATTCGTCAGCTGACGTGCCGTCCGAACCCGGACCGAACCGTATTGCCAGGGTGCCCCGTCAGCAATACCCTTCCCCAGCGGTCACACTGGCCCCATCCGTCACAGCAGTCCCGGTGCTACGTCCACCAACCGGACGGAGGCGGACAGAAGTGCCGCAACTCCGACATCCGGCGGGCGGGTGGACGAACCGCCTGTGACCAGAAACACAGGCGTGCCCCGGGCCGCCGCATCCTGTCCTTGAAAGGACGAACTCCATGGGGGAGCACACCCGTGCCCGGAGCCATCCGGCGCACCCACCGGCCCGCAGGCTGGCGGTGTCCGCGGCGGTCGCCGCGCTGCTGCTCGGCGCCGGCGCCGGCCCGGCGCCGGCCGACGACGGCCGGGCCGACGGCCCGACGGACGCAGCCGCCGCCTCACCGCTGGTGGCCGCCAAGGCCGCGGCGGTCCGCTCCGGGCAGCCGGTCACCGTCGACGCGCTGACCACCGAGACCGACCTGACGGTCGCCAACGCCGACGGCACCTTCACCACCACCACCAACCTGCAGCCCGCCCGGGTCCGGCGGGACGGCGGCTGGTCGCCGGTCGACGCGACGCTGGTCCGCAACCAGGACGGCACCCTGTCGCCGAAGGCCGCCCCCTCGGGGCTGGCGCTGTCCGGCGGCGGCAGCGGCCCGCTGGCCACCCTCACCGACCCCGCGGGCCACCGGCTGTCGTACACCCTGCCGTTCACGCTGCCGACGCCGCAGGTCAGCGGCGACACGGCCCGTTACGAAGGGGTGCTGCCGGGGGTCGACCTCAAGGTCACCAGCACCGACCAGGGCGGCTTCCACGAGGTGCTGATCGTCCGGGACGCGCAGGCCGGCGCCAACCCGGCGCTCGCCTCGCTGCGGCTGGCCACCTCGACCAGCGACGGTCTGGCGCTCACCGTGGACCAGGACGGCCGGGTGGCCGCCACCACCGCCGACGGCACGGCCGTCTTCCGTTCCCCCACCCCGCTGATGTGGGACTCCTCCGGTTCCCCCGCCGCCCCCGCGGCCAAGCCGGCGGCCAAGTCGGCGGCGAAGGCCGCGGCCAAGGCGGCCCCCGCGGCGGACGGCGCCGAACAGCCCGTCACCGCCGCCGCGACCACCGCCTCCACCGCCGAGCAGCCCGGTACCGGCGCCCAGGTCAGGCCGCTCGCGGTGACCGGCGGCCCGGGCGCCCTGACGCTCGTTCCGGACGCCGGGCTGCTCGGCGGCTCCGGCACCGTCTGGCCGCTGTACATCGACCCCTACACCAGCCCGATCACCAGCAAGAAGAGCCACTTCGTCACCGTCAAGGAGGGCTGCGCGAGCCAGAGCCCGTACGACGACGCGCAGGACAACGGCGAGGGGGTCGGCTACCAGCGCTGGCAGGAGTGCCTCGGCCTGAACCGGGCGTACTTCGAGCTCAACATCGGCAACCTCACCAAGTCCATGGTGATCTCCAAGTCGGTGGTGCACCTCACCTCGACCTACGGTGCCTCCTTCGACTGCGACAACGAGACCAGCGTCAAGCTGGCGACGGTCGGCGCGATCAGCGGCTCCACCAGCTGGAACCACCAGCCCGCGGTGACCGGCGACGGGTACATCGGCGGCACCCAGAAGGTCAAGAGCTCCAACCCGTCCCAGCACTGCGGCAACCACGACGCCAACTGGGACGTCACCGGGCAGATCAAGAAGCTGGCCGGCAAGGACGACAGCTGGACCTTCGGCCTGTTCGGCAACGAGAGCAAGTCCTCCAGCAACAACGACTTCATCCGCTTCGCCAACAACCCGTACCTGACCACCGTCTTCGACATCGCCCCCTCGGTCCCGGACAAGCTGGGCACCACCCCGGCGACCCTCTCCCCGGCGAGCAACGGCTGCGACGGCGCGGAGTCCGGCTGGATCGGTGAGTCCGGACTGGCCGGCGACGCCTCCGACATCACCCTCAACGCCCACCTCAACACCGACATGAGCGGCGTCAACCTCCGCGCCAAGTACGAGGTGTGGGACACCAGGACGGCCAACGCCGACGGCGACTCCACCTCCAAGGGCGCGCCGGTCAGCGGCTGGGTCGGCGACGGCGGCACCACCCGGGTCAACATCGGCTTCAAGGTCGCCGACGGCCACCAGTACGGCTGGCACGTACGCGCCGACGACGCCACCCTGACCAGCGCCTGGTCCGCCAACTGCTACTTCAAGATCGACCTCAGCGCGCCGAGCCTCCCGGCGTTCACCGACTCCCCGGTCTTCCCGCCGCTCGGCGGCGACCAGGCCCCCACCGGCCACGCCGGTGACACCGGGATCAAGATCGCGGTCAGCGCCGACGACCCGACCCCGACCGGCTGCACCCGCGGCACCTGCGTCAGCAGCGGCATCGACCGCTTCGAGTACTCCCTCGACGCCAACATCCCCGCGGTCGGCGCCGCCAAGGTCGACGCCGTGGCCGGCACCGGCGGCAACGCCACCGCCGACATCCCGGTGGTACTGAGCGCCGCCCAGTGGGGCGCCCACACCCTGTTCGTCCGGGCCGTCGACAACGCCGGCAACACCCAGGGCACGGTCGGCCAGTACAGCTTCTTCGCCCCCTGGAACCCGAACGCCAAGGTGACCGCCGGCGACCTGGACGGCGACGCCGTCCCCGACCTGGTCGCCCCGACCACCGGCGGCGACCTGGTGCTGGTGCGCGGCAACGCCGACCCGGCCGCCGCGCCCGCCACGGTGTCCGCCAAGGCGCAGAGCCCGGACGGCACCGGCTGGAACACCTACCTGGTCGCGCACCGCGGCACCGCCACCGGCACCGACGTGGACGACCTGTTCGCCTACAACAAGGCCACCCACGAGCTCTACCTCTACCCGAACGACGCCGTCACCCCCGGCGGCGCCACCGGGCACTTCACGCTCACCCAGAACGTGGTGCCGATCCGCAACTCCACCGCCTGCCCGGCCAAGGGCTCCGACGGCACCTGGAACAACGTCACCCAGATCCTCGCCCCCGGAAAGCTCGCGGGCTTCGCCGACGCCCCCGACCTGGTCACCGTCGACAAGGGCGAACTCTGGTACTTCCCCGGCACGTTCCAGGCCGGCTGCAACCTCGGTGCCGGCGTGCGGATCGGCACCGGCGACTGGTCCGGGGTGACCCTGCTGGCGCCCGGTACCGTCGGCGGCACACCGACCCTGTGGGCCCGCAACGACACCACCGGCGCCGTCAGCAGCTTCCCGCTGACCTTCGCCGCCGGGGTGCCCACCACCCGGATCACCGCACCGACCGACGCCCCACTGGTCTCCGGCGTCCTGGACACCGGCAACAAGAACCTCTGCCTGGACATCGCCGGCAGCCGGACCCTCAACGGCACCGCCGCGCAGATGTACACCTGCAACGGCACCGACGCGCAGACCTTCACCCGCGGCGCGGACAACACCGTGCACGTGCTCGGCAAGTGCCTGGACGTGGCGAAGGGCGCCACCGAGAACAACTCCCTGGTGCAGCTCTACCAGTGCAACAACTCCGCGGCCCAGCAGTGGGTCCCGGGCCCCTACCCGGGCACCCTGAAGAACCCGCAGTCCGGCCGCTGCCTGGCCGACCCGGCGAGCAACCGCAATCCGAGGACCCAGGTCATCATCTACGACTGCATGAACATCGCGGACCAGAAGTGGGCCGCCACCAGCGGTGACGTGCTGCCGGCCGCCCAGCCGGTGCTCCCGCTCGGCATCGGCGGCAAGGACTACCCGACCGTGGCCTCCCCCGGCGACGTCCAGGGCACCGGCTTCCCGGCACTGTACGCGGGCAGCGGCTCCGGCCGGCTCACCGAGTACCCGGGGGCGGCGGCCGCCGGCGGCCTCGCGCAGTTCGCCGCGCCGGTCGCGATCGGCCACGTCCACCGGCCGACCGCCTGGTGGAAGCTGGACTCCACCGATGACAGCGTCCGCCCCGCCGGCGGCCTGACCCTCAACGGTGGGGCCACCGTCACGGCCGACGCCCAGCGCGGCAGCGCACTCGCCCTCAACGGCACCACGGGCTACGCCGCCACCACCGGCCCCGCCCTGGACACCAGCCGCAACTACACCGTCTCGGCCTGGGTCAACCTGACCAGCCTGACCGCCAACTCCACCTTCGTCTCGCAGTCCGGCACCAGCGCCAACGGCCTCCAGCTGTACTACTCCAGCGGCGCGCACGCGTTCGCCTTCGGGCACGCCCACGCGGACGACACCGCCGGGAAGTTCTCCAGCGCCTACGGCCCGACCACCGGACCGCTCAGCCCGAGGACCAACACCTGGTACCACCTGGTGGGCGTCTTCGACGCGGACAGCCAGGAGCTGCGGCTGTACGTCAACGACGACGCGGCAGCGACCGCCGACTACACCGGCACGGTGTGGAACGCCACCGGGCCGGTCCAGATCGGCCGGCGCATCTACGAGGGCGCCTACGGCGAGTACACGGCCGGCCGGGTGGCCGACGTGCAGCTGTTCGCCGAGGCGCTCACCGCGGGCGGGGTGCGCTCGATCGACAAGGACCGCCCGGTCCCGACCCAGCTCGCCTGACCGGCACCGGGCCCCGGCCCGGACGCCCCCGAGCGACGGCCCGCCAGCTCCCCCACGGGAGCGGGCGGGCCGTCCGGCTCAGCACCGGGCGGTGCCCACCGGGAGGACCACCACGCCCGCGACGTACCGGGCCAGCCGGGCCGGCCCGTGACCGGCCAGCGTTCGGAGCACCTCCGCCGGCAGGCCGGCCCGCAGGCCGTCGGCGACGTGCCGCAGGTACGGGGTACGGCCGTACCGGTGCCCGCCGTCCGCCACCGTGAGCGGCTCTCCCCCGGCGGTCCGCGCGGAAAAGCTCCGGTGGTGCGCCATCACGTCGTGGACCGTGCGGGCGACGGCGCCCGCCCCGGACTGGGGCTCGGTCAGCAGGGGCCGCAGGCCGTGGGCGACGCCACGGGCGGCGAGCTCGGCATCGGTCACGGCGGGCGGACGGGGCTGCGGCACGGGGGTGAGCAGGTCCGTCACCGGTACCGCGCCCCGGAGCAGTGCCGGCCCGTCGAGGCCGCCGAACCGGACGCCGCCGCCCCACAGCGCAGCGGTGTGCCGGCGCAGGTCGTCCCGGACCGCCACCGCGGGCAGCAGACCTGCCCCCTCGGCGCCGCCGGTGCCGGTGTACAGCAGGACGGCGGCCGGTACCCGGAAGTGTTCGGCGGCGTACAGCAGTCGGGTCAGCTGGGAGTCGAGGCAGGCCCGCGGGTCGGAGCCGATCCGCCAGTTCCCCCGGTGCCGGGCCAGCCGCCGCACCTGGACCAGGCAGCCGAACGCCCGCCCGTCGGGCTCGGCCCACCACCACAGCAGGTCGCCGCCGGTCGCCGTCCCGAGGTGGCTGTTGAACATCACGTACCGGGCCTCGGGCGGAAGGTCCGCACAGAGCTCGCGGATGTACGCCTCCTCCGCGGGGAAGCGCCCGCGGTGGTAGCCGGCCAGGTGCGACCGGCGGTGCGGACTCCGCGCGGCGGCGCGCCGATCGAGGGGCGGACGGTGCCGGCCGGCCGGACTCACCGCTCGGACACCTCCGGTACTCGGGTCGCGCTTCGGCGGGTCCTTCGCCTGCCGGCCGTCCCATGATGCGCCTTCGGCACCCGGCCGGCACCGGGTTTCCGGCCGGTACCGCTCTCCGGTCGGCTCCGCGGCCCGGCACGATCGGGACGACGACCAGGTGCAGGTGGTGGTCGATCGGGTCGGCGGCCAAGAACTGACGGATCGTCGACGGTCCGCCGCCGATCCGCACGTCCGGGCCGCCCGGGGGCGGTGGGTCAGCACGAACACCGGCGTGCGGAACACCGGTTCCGGCCCCCACGGGCCGCACGCCCGGGCCAGGGCGTCGTCGACGCCGGTCCCGCGCCGTCCTTGGCCTGCATCTCCCGCCCGCGCGTCGGCCCGGCCATCGTAGGGCGGGGGTCCGACAGCCCCGGTGTGTCGTGACGGCGGGTCCGGTGCGCGGGTCCGGGCCTCTGCCCCCGGCGTGACGCGGCGCGCCGGACGGGTCGGCGAAAGGCGGTCAGGTCGTCAGGTCCACCGGGTCAGCTTCTCCGGATTGCGGACCGCCCAGATCCGGGTGATCCGGCCGTCCGCGAGGCCGAAGGCCGCGACCGTCGCGGTGACGCCGTCGCGCTGGGCGACCAGGCCCGGCAGGCCGTTGACGGTACGTTCCAGCAGGGTGAGGCCCGGTGCCTTCTCGGCCATCAGGACCAGGTAGCGGGCGATACGTTCGCCGCCCTCGACAGGGTGCAGCACCGCGGCGGCCAGGCCGCCGCCGTCGGCGACCATCGTGGCGGCGGGGTCGAGCAGGCCGACCAGCGCTTCGATGTCCCCGGCTTCCCACGCCTGCCTGAAGTCCCGTACCACCGCTGCCTGCCGGTCCCGCCGGGGCGTCGGGGCGGGTGCCGCGCCGAGCCGTCGGCGACCGGAGGAGGCCAGTTGCCGGCAGGCCGCCGGGGTCCGGCCGACAATGCCGGCGATCTCCGGGAACGGGTACCCGAACACGTCGTGCAGCACGAACACCACCCGCTCGGCGGGCGTCATCGACTCCAGGACCACGAGGAAGGCCATGGTCACCGACTCGTCCAGGGTGATCCGGTCCGCCGGGTCGAACGGGCCGCCGCCGGCGCGGCCGGGCCACTCGGCGCGGTCGGGCAGCGGCTCGGGCAGCCACTCGCCGACGTAGCGTTCGCGCCGGACCCGGGCCGACCCCAGGACGTCCAGGCAGACCCGGCTGACCACCGTCGTCAGCCAGGCGGCGGGCACCCGGACGGCCTCCCGCCGGGCGGCCGGCATCGCGTACCAGCGGGCGTACGACTCCTGTACGGCGTCCTCGGCCTCGGCCGGTGAACCGAGCATCCGGTAGGCCAGGTCGACCAGGTGGCGCCGTTCGCCGACGGCCGCCTCCGGGTGCCGCTCGAAACGTCCGTCCCCGCTGTCCATGCTGCCCGCCCCCGGTCGGTCCCCCACCCGCCTCACACTTCGCGGGTCTGCGTCGTCGAACCTGCGGGACATTACCGATCCACCTCCGCGAGCCAGGAAGAGGGACCCGCGCCATGGCCATCCCGAGCAGCACCGCCGGACCGACCACCGGACCCACCACCGCACCACCGACCGCCGCGGGCCGCCGCGGTCCGACGTTCGTCCAGGTCGCCGTCGCCCTGCAGACCTTGATGATCCTCTTCCAGGCGACCACCGCCGGTCTGCTGCTCTCCACCTCGTACGGCGGGACCCTGCACGGTGTGGGGGCGCGGGTGATGTACGGCGCCTCGATGCTCTACCTGCTGGCGGCGGTCCTGGCGTGGCGTCCGGGCGGCGGGCCGGCCCGGCCGGTCGGGTACGCCACCGGTTTCCTGGTGCTCGCCTCCGTCCAGGTGGTCCTGGGCGTCACCCACCGGCCCGCGCTGCATGTTCCGCTGGGCGTGCTGATCTTCGGCCTGAGCGTGCTCGACCTGGGCCGATGCCTGACCGCCGCCTCCCGCCGCACCTGAGCGGCCCGCACCAAGGCCTGTGGATCGCGGCCATGACCGTGTCGAAGGCGGGCGCGTCGCCGGCCTGCCCGGCCGTCGAGACGATCGCCGGTGGCCGTGCCCGGGCGTCACCGGCCAGGTGAACTTCGGTGCTCAACCCGCCACGGGACCTGCCGATGGCACCCACCCTCGGTCCGGGCCCGGTACCGGACATCTGTACGGACCGCCACTGCAGCGAGGAGTCGGACCGTGGAGCACCCTGCCGAGAACCAGGTACTCGGCCGCCCGTCGCCGGGTGGCCCGCCGCTACGCGGACGTCGGGGCCGGGCTGTCGGCCCCGGACCGAGCCGGGACCGGGGCCGCCGCAGGGCGGGGTGACGGTGCGAAGCGGGCCACCAGGTCCCCTGCGGTCAGCCGCTCCACCGCTTCGGGCGCCGCGTCCAACGGTCCGGGGTGGAGGCGGTACAGCGCACCGGAGAGCTGCTCGGGCGCGGGCACGTCGGCGTCGACGAGGGCGGCCAGCACCCGCCGGCCGGCGAGGCGCACGGTGAGCTCCGGCCCGGACGGGCCCGGGCTGTCGGGCCGGTGCCGGGTGCGCAGCCGGGCCGCGAAGTCCTCGACGGTCTCGTGCTCGGCACGCCGCCAGCGCTGCGAAGGGCCGCCGTCGCGCCCGCGGACCAGGACCTCGTCGGTGGTGGCGGCGGCCAGCGCGCAGGCCAGGTCCCAGAGGGTGGCACGGTGTCCCGGGGAGAAGTGTGCGAGCACGTCGTGGGAGAGCCGGCCGACCTCGGTGTGGTGCCGGCGGACGCTGTGGAAGCCGCCGTCGGCACCGGTGTTGAGGTCGGTCCAGGTGTACCGACGGTCGGCCAGGTCGACGATCATCGGGACGCAGACCTTGGCGTCGCCCGCCAGGTCGAGCCGCTGGCGCACGGCCTTGGGGTCGTAGTGTCCGGCGCCGCGATCGGCCGCGTCCAGCTGGATGAAACCCGCGAAGGCATCGGTGAGTTGCTCGAAGGAGACGTCGTTGTAGCTGAACACGATCATGACGGCGTACCGGGCGCCGCCGGCCGCGAGCCGGGTGAGGTCCAGGTCGACGAATTCCGTGGCGCCGTCCGGGGCGGGGGCGGAGACGAGGTCGCCGGAGTGGACGGCGGCCCGGTCGCCGTGCACCAGCTCGGTGAAGTCGCACATCCCGGTGAACCGCCAGTCGGCGTCGTAGAACGCGACCGACAGGTCGAGGTCGACGCGCAGGTGGTCGGGTTGCATCCAGTGCAGGAAGAGGCGCAGGTGGCCGCCGGCCGGGAGGGCGAGCCGGCTGCCGCGCGGTACGCAGACGAGGGTGCGCGCGGCGGCCCGTTCGGCGAACGGTGCCACCAGGTCGGCCAGCCCCTCGTCGAGCAGGGCGAGGTCGTACCGCTCCCCCGTGCCCCGCCGTACCAGCTCCGCTTCGATCAACTCGCAGACCGGGCGGCTCAGTTCCTCCGGGACGAGGGTGCCGTGGTCCTCCCTGGCGTGGGCCAGGGCGACCGCTCCCCGGGGGAAGTACAGCCGCCGCTCACCCTGCTCCCGCGGGCCGCGCAGCCGGCCGTACGCGCCGAGCAGCGGGCCGGGTGCGACGGTGCGCAGGCCCTCGGCGATGGTGCGCAGTGCCTCGTCGGGCAGTGCGGCGCCGGGTGCGGTGCGGGCCCGCACGCGCAGGACGTGGTGCAGCCGCCGGGTGAGCTCGCCGGGGCGGCGGGCCAGGACCCGCAGGGCGCCGGACACGTCCCCGGCCGCGAGCCGGGCCTCGGCCTGGGCGGCGAAGCCGGTGAATGCCAGCTTGGTGCGTCCGCCGGTGTCCACCACCCTTAGCGGGGCCGGTGGTTGGGCGAGGTCCCGGCCGGCCGGGTGCTCGTGCAGGTCGGTCTCCCGCAGCAGGGCGAAGGCGGTCGTGACGGTGGTGAAGCGGGTGCGGTACTCGTAGGGGTGGAGCAGCTCGCCTGCCCGCAGCCAGGCGGACCGGTGGCGGCGCAGGTCCTCGCAGAGTGCGGTGAGCGGCAGTGCGTCGAGGATCGCCAGCAGGTCGCGGCGCAGCGGTCGCGGCAGGTTGCGCAGGCGCAGGCGGCGGGCGGTTGCGGGCAGCAGGTCCGGTTCGGCGCCCGACCAGGCCCACAGCAGCCGGAGCAGGTCGGTCGCGGTGTCGATCCGCTCCGCGAGGACGGGCAGGGCCCGGGCGGGATCGCGGCGCAGCAGTGCGGCGAGCACGGTGGCCTTGGTCTCGCGGACGGGGATCCGCTCGGGGAGCAGTTCCGGGAGGTTCTCGGGGGCGAGGACGAGGAGGGTTTCGAGGTCCTCCCGGTCCTGCGGGGGGAGCGGGGTGCGGCGGGCGAGCAGCCGGTGCAGTTCGGCCACGGCGACGGTGAGGGTGTCGCCTTCGGTGAGGCGGAGCGGACGGAGGGTCTGCTGGCCGCCGAACTCCTCGGCGGCCATCCGGCCGATCCGGGTGTCCTCCCCGAGGTAGGTGCCGTCGTCCAGCGGGGTGGCGCACAACGGGCAGTGTCCGCCCCGGCCTTCGGCCGTCAGCCCCCGGTGGCAGCCCGCGCACAGCAGGTGGGCGCAGGGCGCGAGGGCGCCGATTCCGGCCTCGGCACCGGTCCGGCCGCAGTGGGCGCACGGCTGGCGGGGCTGGTTGAGCAGGAACGCGCGCATCGTCCGGGAGTACAGCAGGTGCGCGTGGGAGGGGACCGCGTCGGGGAAGCGGTGGAACAGCGTCAGGTGCCGGCGGTCGGCGCCGAGCAGGCGGTCGATGCCCGCCAGGAGTGTGCCCCCGATCGCCGCGAGCGCGGCGGGCTCCGACCGGCCGAGAGCGGTGCGGAGCTGGGCGGTGAGCAGGTAGCCGCGCTGGATCAGGTCGGCGTCGAGGGCGAGCAGGCCGTCGGCGTTCCACGGGTCGACTGCGGGGAGCAGGTCCGCGGTCGGGACGCAGACGACGCCGCGGCGGCGGAGCAGGAAGGTGTCCAGGTCGGCGTCGGTGAACGACGCGGCGACTCGGGTCATTCGGATGGATCCCCCGAGAGGATGAGAGCGAAGAAGGGCGGGCGGAGAGGGGGCGCGCTGTTCTGTGTCAGGGTGTGAGGAGAAGGAAGCACGCCGCGGAGCCGCCCGCGGGAGAGACCATAGCGGGGATGCCCTCGGGCGCCCACCGATTTATGGCGGGCGGGTCCCTGCACCCGCCGGCCGCCACCGCCGGACGGTGCCGGCGCGCACTGCTCGGTCGAAGTCGTTGCGGCTGGGCGGTGTCGAGCCATGGTGCTGAGCTGCCGGCAGTGGCGGTCAGCGGTGCAGGGTGCGCAGGGTGGTGAGGCAGTCGGCAGCGCGGCGTTGCGGGTCGGTGTCGGTGGTCGCCCAGGCGATCCGGGCGTCCGGTCGGATGAGGACGGCGGTGACGTCCAGCCAGATGGGGTGCGCCGTGTCGGGGTTGACGGTTCCGGTCTGGTGCTCCAGGCCGTCCGTCGGGCACGGTGTCCGTTGCCCGTCGAGGTCCAGCAGGAGTGGTCGGCCGTGGTGCATCAGTGGGTGGGCGGTGGTCGCCCCGCTCGGGGTGTTCAGGGCGAGGCCGGCCAGGCGGGTGCCGGTGAGCGGGTGTGTGCGGGGTTCGGTGTCGGCGGGGAGCGGGTCGTCGAACCCGGCGATTCGGCGGGCCCACTGGCGGTTGGTCCGCGGTTCGGCGAGTGCGGCGGACCAGACCTCGCGCAGTGCGATCTGCTCCGGGGTTGCCGCCGCGAACAGGGCGAGCTGCGCGCGGGTGTTGTCGATGACGGCGCGGGCGGCCGGCCGGCGTTCCGTGTCGTAGCTGTCGAGCAGTCCGTCGGGCGCCCGGCCCTGGAGGGTGGCGGCCAGCTTCCAGCCAAGATTGGTGGCGTCCTGGATGCCCAGGTTCATGCCCTGTCCGCCGGCCGGGAAGAACATGTGCGCCGCGTCCCCGGCCACCAGCACCCGGCCGGCCCGGTACCGCGCGGCCTGGCGGGTGGCGTTGCCGTAGCGCGAGAGCCAGCGCGGGTTGCGCATGCCGAGATCCCGTCCCAGCAGCGCGCGGGTCTGCTCGCGCACCTCGTCCAGGGTCAGCGGTTCGCCGGCGCCGCGGTGCATGGTGGCCGTGGACAGGCCCGCCAGTCGGTGGACGCCGTCGCCGATCGGGGCCGCCAGGAACGACCCGGCCGGCCCGGAAGCGGCGAGCGGCGCGGCGGGTGGATCGTCGAGTTCGACGTCGGCGAGCCACCCGCTCAAAGTGGTGTCCTGACCGGGGAAGTCGATCCCCGCCGCCCGGCGCACCACGCTGCGGGTACCGTCGCAGCCGACCACCCAGCGGGCCCGCAGGGTCCGGTGGGTGCCGCCGGCCCGCAGCACCACCTCGACGGCGTCCGGCCCCTGGGTGAGCGAGACCACCTCCTCCCCCCGCAGCACTCGGGCGCCCGCGGCGAGCGCATGCTCCTCCAGGAGCTGTTCGGTGACGCACTGACCGAGCGCCAGCATGAACGGGTGCACCGCCCCGACCGTGGAGAAGTCCAGCCGGGTGGTCGCCGCGCCGAAGTGGCCGGTCGGCACCGGGGTACCGCGTTCGATGAACCGCTCCGCGAGGCCCCGGGTGGCGAACGTGTCCAGCGTGCCCGCCTGCATGCCGACCGCACGCGACCGTCCGTCCGGCGCCGCCCGGCGTTCCACCACGGCCACCTCCACCCCGTGCAGGCGCAACTCCGCGGCGAGCCACAGCCCCACCGGGCCGGCACCGGCGATCAGCACGTCGAGCACGAAAACCACTTCCTCTCACAGACCGGGGACGATGCGCCGTGGGCAGGGACGCTGCCGCATGGCGCCGGGTGGGCACCGTGGTTCAGCGGGCGCTGCCGAGGTCGCGGTCGGCGGCGGTGCCTTCGAGCATGAGGGTGGTCTCCTCGATGCGGTGGAAGCGGCCGTCGGGGGCGAA
>NZ_JBEOUL010000048.1:0-39796 GCF_040304075.1 Kitasatospora sp. NPDC094015 | reverse complement strand
CGGGGGGCCCGCCGGCCGCCCCCCCCGGGGGGGGGGGGGCGGGGCCCCCCCCCCCCCCCGGGGGGGGGGGGGGGCCCCCCGGCGGCGGGTCAGCCGCAGGCGTAGCTGAAGGAGGCGGCGGCCGTGCGGGCGGCCGGCGAGAGGACCTCCAGGGTGGCGGTGGCGTCCATGCTGCCCTGACCGTGGAAGGACCAGCGCAGCACCACCTCGGTGCTGTGGTGGCCGCGCGGCACGTGCTGGGTGAGCTCGCCCGAGTCGGTGCCGTCGCTGCGCAGCCAGCGGTAGGTGACCGTGCCGCCACCGCCGTGGGTCTCCAGGACGCCGGTGACCGCCTGGGTGCCGTCGCAGGCGACCGCGGCCGGCTCGGTCCGTACCGAGACGGCGTCGACCACCACCGGGCGGCCGTAGCGCTGCCAGGCGAGGTAGCCGAGGACGGCGAGCAGGATCAGGAGCGGGATCAGCAGCCAGCGGCGGCGGCGCTTGCGGGGCGGCTCGGCCATCGGGGGCTGGGCGGTGCCGTGCCAGACGGCGGCCGCCTGCGGGGGCACGCCCGGACCGAAACGGCGCAGGCCGTCGGGCGGGGTCGGACCGGCCGGATCGGGCTCGGCGGGGCCCGCGACGGCCGGAGCGGCCACGGCCCCGGCGGCCGCGGCCCCGGCGGCGATCGCGAGCCTCGGGTCGGCGGGCTGCGGGGTGGTGCGCTCGGCGGCGGCGGTGGGCCAGGCCTCGGGGTCGAGGAAGGTCGCGCTGCCGGCCGGCACCTCCGCCATCCGGACGGTCCGGGCCTCGGCGCCGGCCACCGGGGTGTTCGGGGGCAGCCGGACCGTGGATTCGGCGTCCGGGCCCGGCTTGAGCTGCACAGTGGCGTCCGGCCCGGCTGCGGGGGCCTTGGGCGGCAGGCGCACGGTGGACTCCGCGTCGGGGCCGACGGTCAGCTGCACCGTGGCGTCCGGCCGGACCGGGGCCTTCGGGGGCAGCCGGACGGTCGACTCCGGGTCCGGGCCGACCGTCAGCTGCACCGTGCCCTCAGGACCGGCCGGGGCGGCCGGAGCGGCCGACGGCTTCGGGGACAGCCGCACGGTCGATTCGGCGACCGGTTCCACCGTCAACTGCACCGTGGAGTCGGGCGCCACCGGGGCGGCAGCGGGCTCCGCCGGGACGGCAGGAGCTACCGGTTCGGCGGGCCCGGCCTGATCGGCGGCGGCGGGCTTGGATCGCCGCACCGGGCCGAGCTCGAAGGCCGGGGCGGCGTCGGACGGGGGTGGGGTGGTCATGCCGGTCCTGCTCTCAGCGGGGCGGGTTGCAGTTGAAGGAGTACAGGGTCACCGGGGCCGCGCCCTTGCCGCGCGGCGCCGCGGGCGTGGTGGACACCCGGGCGGTCAGGGTCGAGGAGGCGCCGAAGGCCTGCGTGGAGGAGAACGCGACGCTCTTCTGACCGGCCGGCAGCGGCGCCGAGGTGGTGCCGAGCACCCGCCCGGTGCTGTCCGTCCAGGTGACGGTGACGGTGCCGCCGCCGCTGCCGTTGGTGCTGACGGTGCCGTCGGCCCTGGCCGCGTACAGGCCGCTGCACTTGGCGCCCATCGTCGTCGAGAACACCTGCACCGGCGCCACCGTGATGGTCGGCGTGGGCGTGGGCGAGGACGGCGGTGGCGGCGGGGCCGAGGAGGGCGGCGGCGCGCTGGTGGGCTTGGTCGGGGGCGCGCTCGGGGTCGGCTTCCCGCTGGACGTCGGCGGGACGGCGAGGGTTGACGAGGCCGACGCGGACGCGGAGGGGCTCGCGGACGCGGAGGGGCTCGCCGAGGCGGAGGGCGACGCGGACTCGCTGGCGGGGGCCGAGGGCCCCGGGTCGCCGGACGGCGCCGCGCCGAGCGTGGTGGTCGCCCGGGGAGCGGCGGCGAGTTCGGTGGTACCGGCCGCACCGGGGGCGCCCGCGATGGCCACGCCCGCCATGGTGCCGGCCACCAGGACCACGCCGGTGGCCGCGCTCGCCAGCTTGGCCCGCCGCCCGAACCGCACCGGCGCGGACGTCGGTCCGCCGGTCGTCGGCGGCGCCAGCGTGGTGGAGGCGAACGAGGTGCTGCCGGCCGCCTGCGCGCCGCCGAACGGCAGCAGCAGCGGCAGCAGGGCGACCAGCGCGGCGAGCCGGCGACGCCCGCGCTCCTCCCAGTCACTCCCGTACGCGGCGCCGGCCACCTGCTCCAGCTGCTCGACCAGCAGGGCGGCACCGCCCGGACGCTCCTGCGGCGTCTTGGCCAGGCCCGCGCGGATCAGCGGCCGCAGCGCCTCGGGCGCCCGGTCGTCGGGGATCTGGGCCTCGGTGTGCTGGACCGCCAGCTCCATCAGCGTGGTGCCGTCGTACGGCTTGGCGCCGGTGAGGCACTCGTAGAAGGTCGCGGTGGCGGCGTACACGTCGGTGGCCGGGGCGGCGGGCTCGCCGGCCCACTGCTCGGGCGCCATGTACGCGGGGGTGCCGGCGATCGCGCCACTGTCGCCGCTGCGCACGGCGATGCCGAAGTCGACCAGCTTGGAGGAGCCGTCGGCGGCGACCAGGACGTTGGCGGGCTTGTAGTCGCGGTGCACCACGCCGGCCGCGTGCGCGGCGGCCAGGCCGAGCAGCGAGCCCTTGAGCACGGTCAGCGCCGCCTCGGGCTCGGTGGCGCCCTCGGCGCGCAGCAGGTCGCGCAGCGAGATGCCGTCGACCAGCTCCATCACGATGGCGGGGCCGTGCGGGCTCTCCACGTACTCGTAGAGCTGGGCGATGTGCGGGGAGCGCAGTGCGCCGAGCAGTTCGGCCTCGGCGCGGAAGCCGCGGTGGTCGGCGCTGGAGCCGGACAGGTACTTGATCGCGACGGGCGTGCCGGTGGCGCGGTGGTGGGCGAGCACCACCCGGCCGGCGGCGCCGGCCCCGAGTTCGCGGACGTGGTCGTAGTCCGGGAGTTCCCAGCGCCGGTCCTGCTCCGAGCCGGCCGGGCCGGTCCCGCCTATCGCCTCGTCCACCCTGGCCACCCCCGGGAGCTCCGTCCGCACGGGCTGCGGACACCGAGGGTGACGCAGCCGCAGGCCGGTGGGTTCCGGCCCGCGGGCGATGATAGGTCACGATTCCGGTGCTTCGTGTACCTCTCCGCAGGGCGAGCGGCCCGCTCGGCTTCTGCGGGGCGGATGCTTCGTGGTCACTCTCCGTCGCGGCGGCGGGCGGATTCGGACGCTTCCGCGGCCACCGAGCCGGCCTGCACCAGCCGGTGGCCGAGGTCCAGCAGGGCGCGGCCGACGGCGAGCTCGTCCCCGATCACGGGGACGGCGGGGTCGTGCGCGCTGCGGTGCGCCTCGGCGTCGGCCTCCAGCAGGCTGCTCCCGGTGTCCAGGACGGCATGCGCCCTGGTGTGGTCACCGTCCTCGGTGACCCGCAGCCGGACCTGCCAGTCGGCGGTGTGCGGCGGGCGCGCGGCCGCGCCGCCCTCCATCACCGGGGGCCGCCTTCCGGCGCGTCCTCGACCGGGTCGCCCTCGGCCGCGGCCATCTCCTGGGCGTGGGCGGTCTGGTAGGAGGTGATGCCCTCCTCCGGGTCGACGGCGCGGATGTCCTCCGTGTCGCGCTCGGCCTTGCCGTTCAACCTGTCGTGCATCTCGGACATCGCCGGCTCCCGGGGTCGGATCCTGGGCGACCGGGGGCCGTGCCGCCGTGCCGGCGGGCGCGACCGGCCCGGGCGCGCTGCTGCCTCCAGCCTGCGCCTGCCCGCCCGACCGGGCCAACGCTGGGCGGGTCGACCGGGGAGGGTCCGGTCAGGCGGGCGGCAGCTCGGCGAGCAGGTCCGGGTTGACCGCTGCGACGACGGTGCGCACGTCCTCGAGGGCGACGGCCGGCCAGAGGATCAGCCGGGCGGCGCGGTAGCGGGCGGCGAGGCGCTCGCGATCGGCGTCGGGCAGCTGCGCCGAGCGGTCCGGCCGGGAGTTGTGCGCATTGTCGGCGATCTTGATCAGGGTGGCGCCCTGGTCGGTGACCAGGGCGCGCAGCATCTCCTGGTAGTCGACGCCGGGTTCCCGGGTGACCCGGCGGACGGTGGCCACCACCGCGGCGGGCACCCCGGCGCGCAGCAGGTCCTCGGCGGTCAGCGGGGTGTCCTCCAGGACGTCGTGCAGCAGCGCGGCCATCTGCAGGCCGACCCCGAACGGGGCGACGCCCGCCGCGACCGCCCGGACGTGCGCGACGTACGGCGCACCGCCCTTGTCCAGCTGTCCGGCGTGCGCGTCGGCCGCCAGTCGGTCGACGTCGGCAAGGCTGAGCGTGGTCACGGCACTCCCCCGGCTGGCGGGCTGCGGTCGGTTCCCGCGCAATATAGCCGGATCGCCGGTCGGGGAGGAGGTCAGGGTGCGGTCGGGCAGGATGTCAGGGTGCAGGTGACACCGATCTCCCCCGAGCGGCTGGCCGAGCTGCTGGCCGACCGCATCGCCGCGCTGCCCGCCGAGGACGGCAGGCGGTTGCGGGTCGCGGTCGACGGCGCGCCGGCCGCGCGGCCCGGTGCGCTGGCGGACGCCCTGGCCGAGCCGCTCCGGTTGCTCGGGCGCCCGGTGCTGCGGGTTTCGGCGGCCGATTTCCTGCGCCCGGCCTCGATCCGGCTGGAGTACGGGCGGCAGGACCCGGACGCGTACCACGACCTCTGGCTGGACGACCGGGCGCTGCTGCGCGAGGTGCTGGACCCGCTGGAGCCGGGCGCCGGCGGGCGGGTGCTGCCCACGCTGTGGGACGCGGCGCAGGACCGGGCCACCCGGGCCCCGTACGTCGAGCTGCCGCCGCGCGGCGTGCTGGTGCTGGACGGCGCGCTGCTGCTGGGGCGGTGGCTGCCGTTCGACCTGGCGGTGCACCTGGCGATGGGGGATGCGGCGCTGGCCCGGCACACCCCGGCCGAGGAGCGCTGGACGCTGCCCGCGTTCGCCCGCTACCGGGCCGAGACCGACCCGGCCGAACTGGCCGATCTCACCGTCCGGGTGGACGACCCGCGCCACCCGGCGCTGGTGGAGCGCTGAGCACTCGCCCCATCGGCCGCCCGGCCGGCCGCGTCACGGCGTAGGACCGCGCTGGCAGTACGGGCACCAGGTCGCCGGGCGGTCCTGGGCGTGCGGCGCGCCGCGCAGTCGGGTGCCGCAGCGGTTGCAGGCGCGCCGGGCCCGGCCGTACACCCAGTGCTGGCGGCCGGGCCGGGTGTCGCCGGTGGTGATGTGGCCGTGGCGCAGCTTGTTGGCGTCCAGCAGCTGGTGCGCCCGGGCGAGCAGGCGGTCGAGGTCGGGCAGGGCGCCGACCGGGGTCCAGGGTGTGACGCCGGCCAGGAAGCAGAGTTCGTTGGCGTAGACGTTGCCGATGCCGGCCAGGTTGTGCTGGTCGAGCAGGGCCTCGCCGAGCGGGCGGTCGGGGTCCGCGAGCAGGCGGCGGCGGGCCTCGGCGGCGTCCCAGTCGGGGCCGAGCAGGTCGGGGCCGAGGTGGCCGACCGCCCGGTGCTCCTCGGCGGTGCGCAGCAGTTGGACCACCGGCAGGCGGTAGCCGACGGCGGTGTGCTGCTCGTTGCCGAGCACGGCCCGGATCTGGAAGGCGGGGCCGCCGTGCCAGCGCTCGCCGGTGCGGTAGACCGCCCAACGGCCGTCCATCCGCAGGTGGGTGTGGAGGGTGAGGCCGCCCTCGATCCGGGTGAGCAGGTGCTTGCCGCGCGGCACCACCTCCAGCACCTGCCGGCCGGTGAGGTCGGCGGTGGCGTGCGCGGGCACCCGCAGGTCGGCGGCGGTCAGCAGCCGGCCGGCCAGCGCCGCGTGCAGTTCGGCGGTGGCGCGGTAGACGGAGTCTCCTTCGGGCACCCGTCCATCATCCTCCGGTCCGGGACCCGGTCACGGGACGGCCGGGGCCTGCGGGCGGTAGACGGTCAGCGCGCGGGGCGCCTTGTGCAGCAGCAGCCGGTCGGGGGCGTCGACCACCTCGCCGTCCACGCTGAAGTGCGCCACGCCGCGAAGGTCCGTCAGGTCCAGCGCGGAGAGCCGGACCTCGTGGTAGACCCGGGAGCTGCCGAGGGTGCCCAGCAGGAAGGCGGCGATCAGCCGGGTGCGGGCGAACGGCGAGGTGCCGTCGACGGCGCGGATGTCGAGCTTGCCGTCGTCCAGGCTGCTGCGGTGGCTGGGGGCGAAGCCGGGCGGGTCGTACGGGCCGTTGCCGGCGAACAGCAGCCAGAGCCGGCGGGGCACCCCGGAGACGCTGAGCGCCATCGGCTCGGCGGTGCGCAGCACCCGGATCAGGGCGAGGCCGAGGGCCGGCCACTTGCCGAGCCGGTGCTCGTGCCGCTCGCGCATCCGGACCAGGTCGGGGTAGACGCCGATGCTGAAGGTGTTGAGGAACGGGCGGTCGGTGTCGCCGCCGCTGGCCCGGCCGAGGTCGACGCCGGCCGCGCTGCCGGCCTCCACGGCCTCGGCGGTGGACCGCAGGTCGTGGCTGCCGAGGTCGACGGCGAAGTGGTTGAGGGTGCCGCCGGGGAAGACCGCGAGCGGCAGGCCGGCCCCGACGGCGGTGGTGGCGGCCAGGTTGACGGTGCCGTCGCCGCCGCAGACGCCGAGGGCGCCGCCGGCCCGGGTGGCCTCGGCCGCGGCCTGCGCCATCAGCTCGGCGAGGTCGTCCTCGGGGCCGCAGAGCCGCAGGTCGGCCTCGGGCAGCAGCTTGCGCAGCTGCGCGAGGGTGGTCTCGGGGTCGTCGGCGCCGGCGCTCGGGTTGACCACCACGCTCAGCCCGCGGCCGCCCGGCAGGGCGGGTGCCTCGATGCCGGGCGGGGCGGCGGTGGCGGGCCGCATCGCGCGCGGCGGCCACCAGCGCAGGGTGAGTGCGGCCAGGCCGGCGCCGAGCGCCGCGCCGGCCAGTACGTCGCCGGGGTAGTGGACGCCGACGTAGACCCGGGAGGCCATCACGCCGGCGGCGACCGGCGCCACCGCCAGGCCGAGCAGCGGGGACTCGATCGCGACCGCGGTGGCGAACGCCGCGGCCGAGGCGGAGTGGCCGGAGGGGAAGGAGGTGGTCCGCGGCTGGACCAGCAGCCGGCGGACGGCCGGGACCTGGTCGATGACCGGGCGCGGGCGCCGGCTGGCGCCCTTGGCCAGCACGTTGGCGGTGAGCGAGGCGAGGGCGAGCGCGCCGGCGCCGCGCAGCGCGGCGCGGCGGGCGGTCCGGTGGCCGGTGGCGGCCAGCACGGCGGCGGTGCCGAGCCAGAGCACGCCGTGGTCGGCGGCTCTGGTCAGCCGGGGCAGCACCGGGTGGGCGCCGCGCAGCCGGCTCAGCGCGACGCGGTTGAACAGCCTGCGGTCGAGATCGTTGATCGCTCGCATCCCCCGAGCCTACGGGACCGCGGCGCGGCGGGGCGCGGCGGGCGGTACGGCGGCTCCCCGGGAGCACCGGGCCGGGCCTTACGGAGTTCTGACGGTGCGGCGGGGGCGCGGCCCGGCGGCGCGCGGGGGCTCTAGCGTCGGGGCATGGAGATTCTGCTCACCGGCGGTGCCGGGTTCATCGGGTCGGCGATCGCGGCGCGGCTGGCGGCCGCCGGGCACCGGGTGCGGGTGCTGGACGCGCTGCTGCCGGCCGTCCACCCGGACGGCCGGGTGCCCGAGCTGCCGGCGGATGTGGAGTTCCACCACGGTGACGTCCGGGACGGTGCGGTGGTGGCGGCGGCGCTGCGGGGCGTGGACGCGGTCTGCCACCAGGCCGCGATGGTGGGGCTCGGGCTGGATCTGGCGGACGCGCCCGAGTACGTGGGCTGCAACGACCTGGGCACGGCGGTGCTGCTGTCGGCGATGGCCGGGGCCGGGGTGCGCAACCTGGTGCTGGCGGGGTCGATGGTGGTCTACGGGGAGGGGCGCTACCTGTGCGCGGAGCACGGCGTGGTGGCGCCGGGGCCCCGGCTGGTCGCCGACCTGGACGCGGGCCGGTTCGAGCCGCCCTGTCCGCGGTGCGGGGCGCCGCTGGCACCGGGGCTGGTCACCGAGGACGCGGCGCCGGACCCGCGGAACGTGTACGCCGTCACCAAGCTGTCCCAGGAGCTGCTGGCCGGCGCCTGGGCCCGGGCCTGCGGGGGCCGGGTGCTGACGCTGCGCTACCACAACGTGTACGGGCCGGGGATGCCGCGCGACACCCCGTACGCGGGGGTGGCCTCGCTGTTCCGCTCGGCGCTGGCCCGGGGCGAGGCGCCGCTGGTCCTGGAGGACGGCGGCCAGCGGCGGGACTTCGTGCACGTGGCGGACGTGGCCGCGGCGAACCTGGCCGCGCTGACGGCGGTGGCCGGCCGCCCGGCGGGCAGCGCGCGGGCGTACAACGTGGGCAGCGGCGAGGTGCACACGGTGGGCGGGATGGCCCGGGCGCTGGCGGCGGCGTACGGCGGCCCGGAGCCGGTGGTCTGCGGGCAGTACCGGCTGGGGGACGTGCGGCACGTGACGGCCGACTCGACCCGGCTGCGCACCGAGCTGGACTGGCGGCCGAAGGTCGGGTTCGCGGCGGGGATGGCCGAGTTCGCGACCGCGCCGCTGCGGGGCGCGGGCGGGGCGCTCGGCGTGGGCTGACCTCCGCCCGACTCCGGTCACCCTAGGCAACCCCGCGGCCGCCCCCGCCGCCCCGGCTCAGGGCTGCCAGGTGCGTGAGCAGAGCACCAGGCGGTAGCCGTCCGGATCGGCGACCGTCACGCCGTGCTCGTCCCAGTACGGGTTGTGGGCCGCCGTACGGGTGCCGCCGTGGGCGACCAGCCGCTCCACCAGCGCCGGCTCGACCGGAGCGCCGAGGTAGACGACGAACAGGTCGTCCACCGTCGGGGTGGGATCCAGCGGGCGCTCCGGGTCGCGGGTGAGCTCGAAGTGCCAGGCCCCGCCGGGCGGGCCGACCATCAGCAGGTCGTGCTCGCCCGGCACCCGCTCGGTGGTGCGCCACAGCACGCGCAGCCCGAGGCCGTCGACGTAGAAGCGTTCGGCGGCGGCCAGGTCGCGCGAGGGGCGGGCCACCCGGACCGGCGCGGCGGGATCGATCACGCGGACGCCTCCAGGGCGGCCCGCCACACCGGGCTGTCGACGTAGTGGTTGTCGAACCGCTCGGCGGACTCGGCGATCTCCTTCGGGTCCGCCTCCCCACGCATCACCCGGCCCAGCAGCCGCAGGTAGTCGAAGCGGGCCATGCCCGGGGTGAACACGAAGAGCACGTCGGCCTCGCAGCCGGGAGCGGCCGCGAAGGCGTGCGGCGTGTGCGGCGGGACGGCCAGGAAGTCGCCCTCGTGCAGCACGGTCACCTCCTCGCCGAGCAGCACCTGCAGCGAGCCCCCGAGCACGAAGAACAGCTCCCAGGCCCGGGTGTGGAAGTGCGCGGGTGCGCCGACCGCGTCCTTGGCGAAGCTCGACCGGTAGCTGGTGAAGGCGCCGCCGGTGCCGTCCGAGTCGGCCAGCAGCGACATCACGCTGCTCGGGTCGGCGCAGGTCTCGGCGTCGCCCTTCCGGGTGAGCACGGGCTGAGCGGGCGCTGCGGACGAGGTCTCGGGGTGTTCCGTGGTCTTCATGATCATGACTCTAACGGGCCGGACGGACCGCCGCACAGGACAATCGGACCGTCAGTTCTTGTGCCAATCACGGAAGTCGGGCTTCCGGTTCAGTCGCGCGCGGCCCTCGGGGTACGGCGCCGGCGGCGACCGCTGCCGGTCTCGGCGGATGCCAGGCCGAGGGTCAGGATGATCCGGGCGCCGCCGAGCGGGCCGCGGTCGATCCGCAGGGCGCCGCCGGTGGCGGTGGTGGCACGGCGGGCGATGTCCAGGCCGAGCCCGGTGGATCCGCTGCTGGTGCCGCGGGCCAGCGCACCGTCCGGGTCGGAGATGCCGGGGCCGGCGTCCTCGACCGTGACCAGCACGCTCTGCGCGGTGCGGGCGACCCGGACGGCGAAGGCGGTGCCCGGCGGGGTGTGCCGGAAGACGTTGCCGAGCAGCGAGTCGACCACCGCCGTCAGGTCGTCCGCCGAGAGGTCCACCGGGGTGGCCTCGCAGGTGACCTCCAGCTCGCAGGAGCGGTCCTGCGCGGCGGCCAGCGCGGCCCAGAACCCGGCCCGGTGGCGGATCGCGTCGGCCGCCTCGGTCCGCTGCCGCGGCACCGAGGCAGGGACCGGCGTCCGCTCGGGCGCCGGGTCGAAGGCCCGGCCCATCGGGCCGGTGGCGAGCGGGGTGCGGGCCGCGGTGATGATCGAGTCGAGCTCCTCCTCCAGCTGCGCGACGGCCGTGGTGAGCCGTTCGGCGTCCGGCCCCGGCGCCATCCGGTCGGTGGCCAGGTGCAGCGCGGTGAGCGGGGTGCGCAGCCGGTGCGAGAGGTCGGCGACCAGCTCCCGTTCGGTGGCCAGCAGCCGGACCATCCGGTCCGCCATCGCGTTGAACGCCTGCCCGGCGGCCCGCAGTTCGGGTGGCCCGAGCGGCTCCACCCTGGTCTCCAGGTCGCCGGCGCCCAGCGCGTGCGAGGCCCGCGACAGGGTCCGCGAGGAGCGCACCACCTGGGCGCCCAGCCGGTCCGCGACCAGCACCGAGCCGGCGATCAGGCCGACCGCGAGGACGGACATCACCGCCCAGGAGGCGGCCACGCCCCGGCTGAGGTCGGCCTCGGGTACGAAGTCCTCGACCACGGCGGTGCGGTCGCCGGCCAGCACCACGGGCTGGAGGTAGAGCCAGCCGCCGGGGACGTCCTGGGCGATCGACTCGCCCTGGCCGGCGGCCCGGGCGAGCAGGTCGGCGGGGGCGTGGCCGGCGCCGATCAGCCGTCCGTCAGGCAGGTGCACCCCGAGCCCGTCGCCCGGGTCGAGGCCGGAGACGGCCTGGCCGAGGTCGGCGGCGTCGGTGGTGAGCGCGAGCACCGGGGCCAGCGCGGCGGCGCGCTGCTGGGCCGCGGTGGTGCTCTGCTGGCGGGCCTGCGCGGAGACCAGCACGCCGAGCGGGATCAGGAAGGCCAGCGCCACCATCGAGGTGACGGCCAGCGCCACGCCCGCGAGCGAGCGTCTCACCGGGGGGTCACCAGTTTGATCCCGACCCCGCGCACCGTCTGCAGATACCGGGGCCGGGCGCCGCGCTCGCCCAGCTTGCGGCGCAGCGCGGACAGGTGGACGTCGATGGTCTGGTCGTCGACGTACGGCTCGCGCCACACCTCCAGCAGGATCTGCCGCTTGGGGACGACCTGGTCGGCGTACCGGGCGAGGTAGGCGAGCAGGTCGAACTCGCGCCGGGTGAGCTGGAGTTCGGCCCCGTCGAGGTGGGCCACCCGGCCGCGCGGGTCGATCTCCAGGCCACCGACCGTGATCCGGGCCGGCGGCGCGTCCGAGGAGGAGGAGGAGGAGGCGGTGGCCGTGCCGGGGGCGCCGGCGGGGAAGCCGGAGGCGCCGGCGGAGCGGCGCAGCACGGCGCCCAGCCGGGCCGCCAGCTGGCCGCCGGAGAACGGTTTCACCAGGTAGTCGTCGGCGCCGGCGTCGAGCAGCGCGATGATCTCCGCGTCGTCGTCACGGGCGGTGGCCACCACCACGGGCACCTGGGAGATCCCGCGGATCATGCGCAGCGCGTCGGCGCCGTCCAGGTCGGGCAGGCCCAGGTCGAGGACGATCGCGTCCAGGTGCGCCTGGGTCACCTCGCGCAGAGCGCCGAATCCGTCGGCCGCGCTGCGCACGACGTGGCCGTGCGCGGTGAGCAGGGCGATCAGTTCGGCGCGTATGCCGGGTTCGTCTTCGACGACAAGGACGCTTGCCATGCGGGACACCGTAGCGGATCAGGGATGATGTGCTCCGTGCCCCGTCTCGTCCGTCCCCTGCTGCTCTGGCTGCTCTGCACGGCCTTCGCCGTGACGGCGGTCTTCCTGTCGATCGGTTTCGTGATCGACTCCACCACGGACGTGCCGCCGACCGTGCACGCGGGGTCGGCGCAGCTCGACGGGTCTCCGCCGGGGTCCTCGGCGGTGGGGTCCGCCGAGTCGGGTGCGCCGGGCGGGCCGACCTCGGCCGCGCCCAGCCCCTCGGCGTCCGCCTCGCCGCCGGCCGGCGCCACCGCCGGTGCCACGACCGGCCGGACACCCGGCCCGACGGCGTCCGCCTCCCGTTCCAAAGCCGCCCCGGCGCCGGCCGGCACCCCGGGCGGGGACCGGACCGGGGGCTGCCCGGGCGGCCCCGGGGTGTACACGGTGAAGTCGACCGGCGGGCAGGTGTCGGTGCGGTACGGGGAGAGCGCCGTCTGCCTGATCTCCGCGCTGCCGGCGCCGGGCTTCACCACGCAGACCTCGCAGGGCGACGCCCGCACCCTCCAGGTCGTCTTCACCAGCGCCGACCACCGCTCGCAGATCACCTCGACGGTCACCCCGCGGGCCCAGTCCTCGGTCCGCGAGAGCGCGCTCTGAGCCACCCGCCCGCCGGGCCGCGCGGCCGGGCGGACGCCGCCGGCGAAGCGGAGGATGCGGGCTTCCTTAGCCGAGTCTAAAGATCGGCGCGGACCGGTTCCGGACCGCTTCGACCTGCCTATGCTCGCTGTCGCAGGCACGTTCCGGACCGCCCGTCAGGGCAAGCGCAGACCCGGGCGTCCCGCCGTACGGATCGCCTCGCGAGCGGCGTACGGGCCTGCCTTCCGCAGACCGGGCACCACCTCGACGGGGGCCCGGCCGGTACGGAAGTTCCCGCCCCGGCGGCCGCGGCACGCGGCCTGCCGTCCGGGGCCTGGTTCCCGACCCGAAGGTACGCCCCCATGAGCTCTCCTCAGCGCGCCCTGCCGCGCCCCAGCCCCGCCCGGTCGCACCGGTCCCCGCGCCGGTCGGCCCGCCTGCCGCGGGCGGTCGTGGCGGGGGTGCTGGTGCTCGCCGCCGGCAGCCTGGCGGTCGCGGTCGCCGAACGGCCGGACGGCAGCGGCGGTGCGGCGGCCGAACTCGCCGCCGCACCGACCGCCGTACCGGCATCCGCCGCCGCGAGCGGCGCCCCCTCCGCCGGAGGGATCGACCCGAGCGGGCCGGCCGCCGATCCGGCCGCCACCGGCGGGGCGAGCACCGCGGCGCAGCCCGCCCCGGCGGCGCCGTCCTCCCCCGTGGCCGCCGCCACCTCCGCGACGGCCGCCGCACCCGCCGCCTCGAAGCGGGCGACCGCGGCGCAGCCGGCCGCGGCTGCCGCCCCCGCCGACGGGGACGCCGTCCAGCAGGTCCTGGCGGTGATCAACAAGGCGCGCGCCGACCAGGGGCTGACCGCCTACACCCTGACGACGGGACTCACCGGGAGCGCGACCGCGCACAGCCAGGTGATGTCGGGCGGCTGCGGGCTGTCCCACCAGTGCGCCGGCGAGGCCGCGCTCGGTGCGCGGGAGAACGCGGCCGGCGTCCGCTGGGGCGCCGCCGGCGAGAACATCGGCACCGGCGGCCCGGTCGCCGCCGGCTCCGCGAGCGCCGCCATGGCCGTCCGGCTGACCCAGGACATGCTCGCCGAGCGCCCGCCGGACGACGGCCACCGGCGCAACATCCTGAGCCCGAAGTTCACCCACGTCGGCATCGCGGTCCTGCGCGACGGCTCCGGCGCGGTCTGGCTCACCCAGGACTTCTCCGACTGACCACCGGGGCCCCGCCCCGACCGACCTCCGTCTCCCGTCCGACCCTCCGCATCCCGAAGGAACCACCGTGCGTCGCTCCCCCGCCCTGCTGATCGCGCTCTCCGTCGCCACCGCCGCCGGTCTGACGGCCTGCGGCCCGGCCGACCCCGGCACCGAGGCGACCTCCTCCGCGGTTGCCGCCGCCGCCGAGGCCCCCGCCCTGCCGGAGCCGATCAACATCGTCACCGCGCCCCCGGAGACGGCCACGCCGTCCGCCACACCGTCCAGCGCGCCGCCCGCCGCCCCGAGTTCGGCACGTCCCTCGGCGAGCAGCCCGGCGGCGGGCGCGAAGGCGTCCGCGTCCGCAGCCCCGAAGGCGGGTGGCGCGGCGGCCCCGGCGGCCAACCCGACCTCGTTCGGTTACTCGGCGACCGCCGATTCACCGGCCGCGGTGGCCGCCGCGCTCAAGCAGGCGAAGGCGGACGGGCGCAACGTGCTGCTCGACTTCGGCGCCTCCTGGTGCGGCAACTGCAAGGCGCTGGACAAGGTCCTCGGGGACGCCAAGGTGCAGGGCGCGCTCAACTCCTCGTACCACTTCGTGCAGATCGACATCGGTGACCACAGCACCACCAACTTCAACCTGCTGCGCACCTACGACTCGCAGGGCAGCTACAAGATGCCGGTGCTGATCGTGGTCACGCCGGACGGGAAGGTGCGCACGGACACCAACACCGGCGCGCTGCCCGCGCTGACCGCCTCGGGCTTCACCGGCTTCCTGAAGCAGTGGGCCGCGTGAGCGCCCGGCGGCGCACCGGCGCCGCCGCGCTGGCGGCGCTGGGCGTGCTGGCGGCCGGCTGCTCCTCGGCGCCGGCGGCAGCCGGATCGCCCACGGTCCGCTTCGACGACAGCGGGGTGACCGTCACCCTCACCGCGCACGACTGGAGCGCGGCCGGCGGCACGCTGGACCTCGATCTCGCCCCCGACGAGAGCGGGTTCCACCTCTACAGCACCGACCTGCCGGCGGACGGGGTCGACGGGGTGGGCCGGCCGACCGCGGTCCGGGTCGACGGCGTGCTCGCCGCGCCGGAGCCGCTCGCCGTCCGGGCCGAGGTCCGCCGGATCACCCTGGCCGGGTCGGACACCCCCGTGCCGGTCTACCCGGACGGCCCGGTGCACGCCACCTTGAAGCTGCGCGCCTCCGGGCGGGGCAGCGCGACCGTGTACGTCAGCTACGCGGCGTGCGGCGAGGCGAAGGGCTGTCTGATGCCCGTGCTGGACCATCCGGTGGTCCTGACGGTCGACGGTCCCGGGGTCAGCGCCGCCGGCTGACCGGCCCGGGGCGCGGGGACGGTCCGGGGCTCCGCCCGCCGTCCCCGCGCACTTTTGAATCCCCCCGCACGCCCTCGACCACTCGCGGAGACCTCGTGAACACCGCCCTGCTCGCCTTCGACGGCAGCGCCACCCTGACCCGGGGCAGTCTGCTGCTGGCCGTGCCCGTCGCCCTCGCCGGCGGGCTGGTCTCCTTCTTCTCGCCCTGCGTGCTGCCGCTGGTGCCCGGCTACCTCAGCTACGTCACCGGCTTCTCCGCCGCCGACCTGGCCGACGCCACCGACCGGCGCCGGGGCCGGATGCTGGTCGGCTCGCTGCTGTTCGTGCTGGGCTTCACCGCCGTGTTCGTCTCCGGCGGCGCGCTGTTCGGCTACTTCGGCGCGACCCTGCTGGACCACCGGCGGATCATCACCACCGTCCTGGGCGCGGTGACCGTCCTGATGGGCCTGGCGTTCCTGGGGCTGCTGCCGGGGCTCTCGCAACGGGAGCTGCGCACCCACCGCCGGCCCGCGGTCGGGCTGGCCGGGGCCCCGCTGCTCGGCTTCGTGTTCGGCATCGGCTGGACGCCCTGCATCGGCCCGACCCTCGCCGCCGTGCAGGGCCTGGCGTGGAGCCAGGCGAGCGCGGGCCGGGGCGCGCTGCTGATGGCGGTCTACTGCCTGGGGCTCGGCCTGCCCTTCGTGGTGACCGCGCTGGCATTCCGCCGGGCGCTGTCCGCCTTCGGGCGGGTGAAGCGGCACTACGTGTGGGTGATGCGACTCGGTGGCGCGATGCTGGTCGGGGTCGGCCTCCTGCTGGTCACCGGGGTGTGGGACGACCTGGTCTCCCGGCTCCAGGAGTGGACCTCCGGAGCGGTCGCCTGACCGCCGGACCACCCCCTTGTCAGCGACCTCACGATACGTCAGTCTGTGGACAGCGCAAGCTCGTTCACGTCAGCTGACACCGGGTGCGGAGCGCTCGGCGGAAGGGGGCCGTCCGGATGGGACGCCTTCGGCACCGGTGCACCGCGGCCGCACTCGCCGCCACGGTGACCCTCCTGCTCGGCGTGGCGGGCGCGGCACCCGCCGCCGCGACGGCGCCGCCCGAGGCCGCGGTGCACGGGGCCGGGGCGCCCGGCAGCATCCCGGGCAGCTACCTGGTGATCCTCAAACCGGCCGCGGTGAAGGCGAGTCGGGAGCGCGGAGCGGCACTGGCCGGGAAGTTCGGCGGCACCCTGCGGCAGACCTACACGGCGGCACTGGACGGCTACGCGATCGAACTCACCGAGCGCGCGGCCAGGCAGCTCGCCGCCGACCCGGCCGTCGCCGAGGTGGTGCAGAACCGGCGGGTGCGGGCCGACACCACCCGGACCAACCCGCCGTCCTGGGGCCTGGACCGGATCGACCAGCGCCGGCCGCCGCTCGACTTCCGGTACACCTACCAGAACGGCGGCGGCGCCGGTGTGACCGCGTACATCATCGACACCGGCGTGCTGATCAGCCATCAGGAGTTCGGCGGCCGGGCCTCGTACGGCTACGACGCGATCGACGGCGACACCGAGGCCGACGACGGCTACGGGCACGGCACCCATGTGGCGGCGACCGTCGCCGGTGCAAGCTTCGGGGTGGCCGACAAGGCGCGGATCGTCTCGGTCCGGGTGCTCGACGACGCCGGCTACGGCACCACCGAGCAGGTGGTGGCGGGGATCGACTGGGTGACCCGCAACGCGCACAGGCCCGCCGTCGCCAACCTGAGCCTGGGCGGCGATCCGGACGACGCGCTCGACACCGCCGTGCGCAACTCGATCGCCTCGGGGATCACCTACGTCGCCGCGGCCGGCAACGACGGCGCCGACGCCTCGGGCCACTCCCCCGCCCGGGTGCCCACCGCGATCACCGTAGGCGCCACCGACCGCACCGACACCCGGGCCGACTTCTCCAACTACGGCCCGCTGGTCGACCTGTTCGCCCCGGGCGTGAACATCCCCTCGGCGTACTTCTGGGACGACCAGGACACCGCCACCCTCTCCGGCACCTCGATGGCCGCCCCGCACGTGACCGGCGCCGTCGCGCTCTACCTGGCCGACCACCCGACCGCCACCCCCGCCCAGGTGTCCGCCGCCCTGGTCGCCGACGCCACCGGCGGCGTCGTGACCGATCCGGGCACCGGTACACCGAACCGGCTGCTGCACTCCGGCGCCGCGCCCGCCGTCCCGCCCGGGCCGCGGTTCGAGAACACCACGGACCTGCCGGTGCCGGACGAGGCCACCGTCGAGTCGCCGATCACCGTCACCGGGGTCCCGGGCCGCGCCCCGGCCGCGCTGGAGGTGGAGGTGGACATCAAGCACCCGTGGATCGGCAACCTGCGGGTCGAGCTGCGCGCCTCGAGCGGCCGCTCCTACCTGCTCCGGGACTTCGACGAGGACGACTGGAGCACCGACCTGGGCCGGGTGTTCACCGTGAACGCCTCGGCCGAGACCGCCACCGGCCGCTGGCGGCTGCGGGTCACCGACGAGACCCTCGGCGCCACCGGGTACCTCGACCGCTGGGCGCTCCAGTTCTGACGCCCGTCCTCGGCGCCCCGGCCGGCGACAGCCTCCGGGCTCAGCCCGCGACGGCGGCCGCGGGCAGCGCGATCTCGAAGCAGCAACCGCCGGTGACGTTGCGGACGCTGGCCCGGCCCGCGTGGGCCTCCACGATGCCGCGCACGATCGCCAGCCCCAGGCCCGCCCCGGTGTCGCCGTGGTGCGGGCCGCTCGCGCCGGCCCCGGCCGCCCTCGGGGTGCGGGCGCTGCCGCCGCGCCAGCCGGTCTCGAAGACCCGCGGCAGGTCGGGCTCCGGGATGCCGCCGCAGCCGTCGGTGACCGAGACCAGCACCTCGTCCGCCTCCCGGCGGGCGGCGACCGCCACCACGCCGTCCGCGGGGGTCGAACGGATCGCGTTCACCAGCAGGTTGGCCAGCACCCGGGTGATCTCCCGGCCGTCCACCCGGACCGGCTCGGCGGCCACCAGACCGCCCTCCAACCGCACCCCGCGCTCCCTGGCCAGCGGATCGGCACCGGCGATGGCGTCGCCGACCAGGTCGTAGACCGAGACCCGGGTGGGCGTCAGGGCCAGCGCGCCGGCCTGGATCCGGGACAGCTCGAAGAGATCGTCCACCATCCCGGTGAGCCGCTCCACCTCGGCCCGGATCTGCGCCAGGTAGCGGGCCGGGTCGTCGGCGACGCCGTCCTCCAGCGCCTCGGCCATCGCCCGCAGGCCCGCCAGCGGGGTCCGCAGGTCGTGCGAGATCCAGGCGATCAGCTCCCGGCGCGAGTGCTCGAGCGCCTGCTCGCGCTGCCTGGACTCCGCCAGCCTGGCACTGGTGGCCGCCAACTCGGCGCTCAGCGCAGCCAGTTCGGATCCGAGCGGATGGCGCGGCGCGGTGAAGCCGGCGTCGCTGCCGACCGTGCGGGCGGCCTCGGCGAGCGCCCGGCTGCCGGCCACCACCTGGCGGCCGAGCAGGGCGGCGGTGAACAGCGAGACGGCCGCGGCCATCAGGGTCACCGCTATCACCACGCCGAGGTCGTGGTGCGAGAGGAACATCGCCTGGGCGACGGTCAGCGTCCCGGCCGTCATGGCGAGCACCGTCACCGCGGCCACCGTCAGCAGCGAGAGCGCGAGCGAGCGGCGGCGCAGCAGCCGCACCACGGGCCAGCCCAGCAGGCCCGCGCAGCCGGCGCCGGCCCCCGAGAGCAGGGCGATCAGCAGCAGGTCGTTCACGGTGGTTCAGCCCTTCGCCGGGTCGAAGCGGTAGCCGACGCCCCAGACGGTGCTGATCAGCACCGGGGCGGCCGGGTCGTCCTCGATCTTCTCGCGCAACCGGCGGACGTGGACGGTGACGGTGGACTGGTCGCCGAACTCCCAGCCCCAGACCCGCTGCATCAGCTCCTCCCGGCCGAACGCCTTGCCGGGGTGCCGGACCAGGAACGCCAGCAGGTCGAACTCCCGCAGCGTGAGCGCGAGTTCGCGATCGGACCGGTAGGCGCGCCGGGCCTGCTGGTCCAGCCGGAGGTCACCGGCGCTCAGCTGCTCGGCGGCGGGCGCGGCGGCCCTGGCCCGGCGCAGCACGGACTGCACCCGCAGCACCAGCTCGCGCGGGCTGAACGGCTTGGTGACGTAGTCGTCGGCGCCGAGCTCCAGGCCGGCGATGCGGTCGGCCTCCTCGCCCCTGGCGGTGAGCATCACCACCGGCAGGTCGGCGCCGGCCTCGGTGGCGCGCAGCCGCCGGCAGACCTCCAGCCCGTCCAGGCCGGGCAGCATCAGGTCCAGCACCACCAGGTCAGGCCGGTGCTCGGTGGCGCGGGCCAGCGCCTGGAAGCCGTCGGAGGCGCGGTCGAC
This sequence comes from Kitasatospora sp. NPDC094015, assembly GCF_040304075.1. Lineage (NCBI taxonomy): Bacteria > Bacillati > Actinomycetota > Actinomycetes > Kitasatosporales > Streptomycetaceae > Kitasatospora > Kitasatospora sp. NPDC094015. The sequence continues at coordinate 20,548 of NZ_JBEOUL010000048.1, read as the reverse complement.
CAGGTAGCCCGCGCGGTGCAGGTAGCCGGAGACGACCTCGGCGACGGTGGGGTCGTCGTCGACCACGAGGACGCGGCCGCAGGAGAGGGACTCGATCACGCTTCGAGGATAGGAGGCCGCCGGACGGCCGCCGCCGGAGCCCACGTCCCGTACGACTTCCGTAAGGAGCCGATGCGGCTTTTGTCCGCATTCCCCTGGGTAGTTTGGCCCGGTGACCAGTCCTTCCCTGACCTTCTCCCGGCCCGCCCCCGCGCCGGTCGACGTGGTGCTGCCCTGCCTCGACGAGGCGGCCGCGCTGCCCTGGGTGCTCGGCCGGATCCCGTCCGGCTGGCGTGCCGTCGTGGTCGACAACGGCTCCTCGGACGGCTCCGCCGAGCTGGCCCGCTCGCTCGGCGCGACCGTGGTGCACGAGCCCCGCCGCGGCTTCGGCGCCGCCTGCCACGCCGGGCTGCTGGCCGCCACCGCCGAGGTGGTCTGCTTCCTGGACTGCGACGGCTCGCTCGATCCGGCCCAGCTCCCCCGGGTGACCGGCCCGTTGCTGGCCGGCGAGGCCGATCTGGTGCTCGGCCGCCGCCGGCCGACCGCGCGCGGCGCCTGGCCGGCGCACGCCCGGCTCGCCAACGCCGAACTGGCCCGCCGGCTGCGGGCCCGCACCGGTGCGCCGCTGCACGACCTCGGCCCGATGCGGGCGGCCCGGCGCGAACGGCTGCTCGCCCTCGGTCTCGGCGACCGGCGCTCCGGCTACCCGCTGGAGATGGTGCTGGCCGCCTCCGCCGCCGGGATGCGGATCGCCGAACGACCGGTGGACTACCTGCCCCGGACCGGCCGGTCCAAGGTCACCGGGACGCTGCGCGGCACCCGCCAGGCCGTCCAGGACATGCGGGCCGTGCTGGCCGCGCCGCCGCCGACCCTGCTGGTGATCGCCAAGGAGCCCGTCCCCGGCCGGGTGAAGACCCGGCTGACGCCCGCGTGCACGCCCGAGCAGGCCGCCGAACTCGCCGAGGCGGCCCTCGCCGACACTCTCGCGACGCTGTCGCAGGTACCGGCCGGCCGGCGGCTGCTGGTGCTGGACGGCGCCCCGGGCCGGTGGCTGCCGCCCGGCTGGGAGGTCGCGGCGCAGTGCGCCGGTGGGCTGGACGCCCGGCTGGCCGCCGCCTTCGCGCTCGCCGACCCGCACGCCCCGGCGCTGCTGGTCGGCATGGACACCCCGCAGCTGGCCGCCGCCACCCTGGCCGAACCGCTCGCCGCGGCCCGCCGGGGCGGGGCGGACGCCTGGTACGGACCCGCGGCGGACGGCGGCTTCTGGGCGCTGGGCCTGGCCCGCCCCGAGCCCGCGCTCGCCCGCCGGCTGCTGCTCGGCGTCGAGATGTCGACCGCGCGGACCGGCGAACGGCTGCTCGCCCGGCTGGCCGCCGAAGGGCTGACCGTGCACCGGCTGCCCGAACTGGTGGACGTGGACACGGTGGACGACGCCGAGCGGGTGGCGGCGCTGGCACCCGGCGGGCGGTTCGCCGCCCGCTGGCAGGCCGTCCGTGCCACGGCGCCGGCGGGCCGCCGATGACCACCGCCACGCTGCCCTGGGCCGAGGACCCGTTCGCCGAGGCGATGCGCACCGGCCGCGGCCCGCTGTGGCTGCGCCGCTCGGACGGCGTCCGGCAGGAGCTGGAGGTCGACCGCTGGTGCGGCCCGGCGACCGGCGCCGACCACAGCCTGCTGCTGCGCTGCCTGGGCCCGGCCGGCCCGGTGCTGGACATCGGCTGCGGGCCCGGCCGGCTGGTCGCCGAACTGCTGGCCCTCGGCATACCGGCGCTCGGGGTCGACATCACCCGGGCCGCCGTCACCCGCACCCAAGGGCTCGGCGCGCTCGCGCTCTGCCGCTCGGTCTTCGACCGGCTCCCCGGTGAGGGCCGCTGGCCCACCGCCCTGCTCGCAGACGGCAACCTCGGCATCGGCGGCGATCCGGACGCGCTGCTGCGCCGGGCCGCCCGCCTGCTCGCCCCGGGCGGGCGGCTGCTCGTCGAGGTCGAGCCCCGGCCGGTGGACGAGCGGGTCACCGTCCGGGTCGAGGGCCCGGACGGCCGGCTCGGCCCGCCCTTCGGCTGGGCCCGACTGGGCGCCGACGCCACCGCACGGCGGGCCGCCCGGGCCGGGTTCACCGAGACCGAGCGCTGGACCTCGCACGGCCGGACCTTCCTCGCACTGCGCAACGCCGCCGCGCGCAACGCCGCCGGGATCTGAACCCGCGCACGCTCACCGGCCGCGGCCCCACCGACCGGCCGTGCGGGGGCGCTCGATCCGGCGCGCCGGGCGAGTTGGCGCGGGCGCTTCCGGGGTGCTTGGATCAGGCATCTTTGGATCATGCGTGCGACCGGGGGAGCCGGATGTGGCCGGGTGGCGGGTTCGCGGGGTACTGACGGCGGCCGGGCTGACGACGATGGCGGCGGCGGTGGCCCTGCTGGTGCCGGGGGCGGCGGTGCGGGCGGCGGCCGCCGAGCCGCGCGGCACGTTCGAGGTGGCGTACCCGAGCCCGGCGCAGCAGCAGGTGCCCCCGGGCGGCACCGCCGTCCACCAGCTCGCGCTGACCGTCCGCAGCGGCGACGGCCGGGCGCTGCCCGGCAGCCCGGAGGTCGCGGTCGACGCGCGCGCCCTGGCCGGGGTCGCCGAACTCCAACTGCCCGAGCGCTGCCGCTTCACCGACGCCGAACGGCTCCGGGCCAGCTGCTCGCCGCTCGCGATCGGCGCCACCGCCACCCTGCGGCTGGGCGTCCGCGCGCTGCCCGGCGCGGCGGCGGGCAGCACCGGGGAGATCGGGTACCAGGTGACGGTCCCCGGCGCGGACGAGAGCGCGCACCCCGGCCCGGCGCGCACCACCGTCCGGATCGCCGACGGCCCCGACCTGGCCGCCCGGCTGCTCCCGGAACGGATCCGGCTCGGCGGGCCGACGCCGGTCGAGACCGGCCTGCTCAACCGGGGCAACCGGGACGCCACCGGGGTGGTGCTCAGCTTCGACGCCCGGACGGCGTCCACGGTCGACGGCAACCACAGCAACTGCCGCTACCCGCAGGCCCCCGACACCGTGGTGGTGTGCCGATTCGACGACGTCGTGGTGCACCCCGGCGAGGCGCTGCGGCCGGCCACCCCGGTGGTGCTGCGCCCGGTGGCCGGCGGGCAGCCCGCCACCGGCCTGTTCGAGTATCGGGTCGAGACCTCCGCCGGCCGGCCCGCCGCGGGCTCCGGGCCGGCCGGCAGCCACCCGGGCACGGGCCCGGCCCTCACCCTGACCACCGAACCGGCCCCCCAGCAGGCCGCGTACGGCGCGGCCACGGCGTCCGCCACCGTCGAGGCGGCCGCGACCGGCGACCTCGCGGCGGTCGCCACCGACCTGCGGGCCGTCGCGGGCACCACCACCGCGGTCACCTTCGCGGTCCGCAACGCCGGCGACACCCCCGCCGCCCCGGGCCAGGACCCGCAGAGCCGGCGCCTGCTGACCGTCACCTTCCCGGAGGGGCTCCGGGTGAGCGAGTGGCCCACCGGCTGCGCACCGCTCACCGGCCCGACCCCGTCGTACGGCTGCGCCCCGAGCCGCGTCCTGACGCCCGCCGGGACCGAGGAGTTCACCTTCCGGGTGGAGCCGCTCGAGCTGTTCGACCGGCGCACCGGCAGTGCCGTGCTGTCCGGCCCCGCGGACGCCTCCGCCGCCGACGACCGGGCGGAGTTCGCGGTCACCACCGTGCTGCCGGACTTCCCGGCGCCGCCGTCCTCGGCCGCGGTGAGCGCGGCGGGTGCTCCGGTGGCCGCGGTGAGCGCCACCACCAGCAACCCGGCCCGGCCGGTGCCGGCCGCCGCGGGCACCCCGACCAGGGCGGGCACCGGCGGCGCCGACCTGGCCCGGACCGGCGGGGGCGACACCGCGCGGTGGACCGCCCTCGGCGGTGCGGCCGCGGTCGGCCTCGGCATCGGCCTGATCGGGCTGACCCTGGTCAACCGGCGCGCGCACCGGGCGCTGCACCGGCGGGGCCGGATGCCGGGGCGGCCGCGGCGGGGGTGAGCGGGGCCGATCCTGGCCGGACGGGGCCGGGCGGGGCTGGGCGGGGCTGGTCGGGGCTGGGCTTGGCTGGCGTAAAACCTCTGGCGGACAGGGCGTCAGCCTGTTTGGATGCGCTGTGCACTTCACTGACACGGATCCCGACACCGCCCGCCTGCTCGACCGGATCGAGCGCTACTACGACGCCGTCCCCCGGTCCTCGGCCCGCGCCGAGGACTTCGGACCGCTCACCCTGTTCGTGCAGACCGGCAGCGGCTGGCCGTTCTACGGGCGGCCCGCCGTCGACCACGACGGGCCGGCGGCGACCGCCGCCGACGTCGAGCGGGTCCGCGCCCGGCAGCGCGAACTGGGCCTGCCGGAGGCCTTCGAGTGGGTGGCCGAGAACGCGCCCGGCCTGCGGGCCGCGGTCGAGGCGACCGGGCTGACGGTGCAGGCGTACCCGCTGATGGTGCTCGACCCGGCCGCACCCGAGCTGCCCACCCGCCCCGACGTCCGGCTGCTCGACCCCGACGCGCCCGAACTGGCCGGCGCGATCGCCGTCCCCCGACTGGCCTTCGCCGAGCCCGGCACCACGGTCGGCACCGCCGGCGCCACCGAACTGGCCGCGCTGGCCGAGAAGTTGACCGGCGACCCGGCACTGACCAGGATCGCCGACCGGATGCGGGCCGGGCTCACCGTGACCGCCGCCGCGTTCGCGCCCGACGGCACCGCCGTCTGCTCCGGCATGCACCAGCCGGTCGGCGAGGTGACCGAACTGGTCGGCATCGGCACCCTGCCGACCGCCCGCCGGCAGGGGCTGGGACTGGCCGTCACCGCCTGCCTGGTGGCCGACGCCCGGGCGCGCGGCGCGGGGACGGTGTTCCTCTCCGCCGGCGACGAGGACGTGGCGCGGATCTACGGCCGGGTGGGCTTCCGCCGGATCGCCACCGCGCTGATCGCCGAACCGGCCGCCTGAGGTACGCGCCCCGCGCCACCGCCGGTGCGGTGGCGCGGGGCACAGTCGGCCGAGTCAGCCGAGCGGAGCGGCCCAGAGCGGGATCCGGCGCAGGTCCTCCAGCGTGCGGTCCAGCCCGGCGAGCGCGCAGAGCACCCGCAGGTTGATCCCGCCGTCCGGCTCGCCCTCGTCGAGGCCGTCCTCCTCGAACACTCCGGCCGCCTCGACCGCCGCGCGCAGACCGGCGGGGATGCTCTCGGTGTCCTGCACCGGATCGAGTTCCTCGGTGACGAAGAAGCGCAGTTCCCCGTCGACCGCGTAGGCGAGGCTGGTGTCGGCGTTGACGGTGAAGGTGCTGCTGGCGGCGGTGCCGCCGGCGGCCGACAGCACCGCGGCCGGCGGTTCGCCGTCCTCGTCGTAGCAGGTCAGCCCGGAGTCGTCGTGGACGAAGGTCCACTCGCCGATCCGGCCGGCCAGCAGCACCGCGCCGCTGTCGTGCGCCCCGGTGGCCGCCCGGGCGAGCGAGGTCCACTCGTCGGGGCGCTCCGCGGGCAGCTCGCACGGGACGATCAGCCCCGGCTTGGCGCCGAGCGCCATCAGCGCCTCGGTCGGGCTCAGACCGCGGACCACGTGCACGGTGTGGTTCGGGTCCTCCGGCGACAGATCGGTGATCCAGACGGGCGTCCCGTCCTCGTCCAGCGTGCCCGGGGCGAATCCTGGGGTCGGCATGTCTGCTGCTCCTTCGGCGGTGGGGTGCTCCGCCCAGCGGAACGGCCCCGACCCACGCCGCGGATCACCACCTCGTACGCGTTCGGGGCAGCGGGTCCTACGCGCTCACGGCAGCGGGTCGGCCTGGTCGATCAGGGGTGCCAGCAGGTCACCGTGCTCGGCGACCCGGGCGAGCACCTGGTCGGGGGTGAAGGACAGCTCCTCGGCGCTGGTGCAGGCCTCGATCTCGGCCCAGCTCACCGGTGCGGAGACACCGGGCACCGGGGTCGCCCGCAGGGTGTACGGGGCGGCGGTGGTCTTGGCCGTCGCGTTCTGCGACCAGTCGACGAACACCCGCTCGCGCCGCAGCGCCTTGGTCATCCGGGCCACCACCCGGTCGGGGTGGTCGGCGGCGAGCCGCTCCGCCAGCGCCTTGGCGTACGCGCCGACCGCCTTGGCCGGGGCCGGGCGCAGCGCCGCGTACAGGTGCAGGCCCTTGCTGCCGGAGGTCTTGGCGTGGGCCCGCAGGCCGTCGGCGGCCAGCCGTTCGCGGATCAGCAGGGCGACCCGGCAGCAGTCCACCAGGTCGGCGCCGGGGCCCGGGTCGAGGTCGACCACCAGCCGGTCGTGGTGGCTCGGGCCGGTGTCGGCCGTCCACTGCGGGACGTGCAGTTCCAACGCGTACCCGTTGCCGACGGTCATCAGGGTGGCGAGGTCGTCGACGGTGACCCGGTCCTTGGGGCCCTCGTGGGTCGGGACGGTCACGGTGGACACCCAGTCGGGCAGGCCGGGCGGCGGGTTCTTGGCGAAGAAGCCCTGCTCGCCGATGCCGGAGGGGAAGCGCAGGAAGGTGGCGGGGCGGCGCAGCAGGTGCGGCAGCATCGCCGGGGCGACCTGCGCGTAGTAGTAGAGCGCCTCGCCCTTGGTCCAGCCGGTGACCGGCCAGAGGACCTTGTCGAGATGGGACAGGACCAGTCGGCGGCCCTCGACTTCGGTGACCTGGCGCTCCGGCATAACGACGTGGATCCCCGCGAACGGGGCCGGCCATGCCTCGGGTCACCCGGAAGGGCCTGCCCTCGGCCGTGGTCCGGGGCTTCCGGTTCGGCCGCCCGCGTGCAAGACTGAATGAACATTCATTCGGAGGTGCAGGGTGAGCTGGACCGCAGCGGACATTCCCGACCAGCAGGGCCGGACGGCCGTCGTCACGGGCGCCAACGGCGGCCTTGGACTCGTCACCGCGCGCGAGCTCGCCGCGCGCGGTGCGCACGTGGTGATGGCCGTGCGCAACCAGGCGAAGGCCGCCGATGCGGTCGAGGAGATCCGCGCCCGCGTGCCGGACGCCTCCCTGGAACTGGTGGCGCTGGACCTGTCCTCGCAGGCCTCGACCCGGGAGGCGGCGGGCCGGATCCTGGCCGCGCACGACCGCGTCGACCTGCTGGTCAACAACGCGGGCGTGATGGCCATCGCCGAGGCGAGGACGGTGGACGGATTCGAGATGCAGCTCGGCGTCGACCACCTGGGCCACTGGACGTTCACCGCACTGCTGCTGCCGGCGCTGCTCCGCGCACCGGGTTCCCGGGTCGTGACGGTGACCAGCACCGCCCACCACCTGGGCCGGCCGGTCGACGTGCGCAACCCGCACCTGGAGGGCCGCTACGGCCCGTGGCGCGCGTACGGGCAGGCGAAGCTCGCCAACTTCCACTTCGGGATCGGGCTGCAGCGCGAGCTGGAGCGAGCAGGCGCGCCCACGGCGAGCCTGATCGCGCACCCCGGCCTGTCCGACACCGACCTGCAGACGGTCAGCGTCCACGGCTCGGGCGGCGGCGCCTCGCAGCGGTTCGCCCACCTGATGGCGCGCCGGACCGGCATGTCCGCCGAGGACGGGGCGCTGCCGCAGCTGCGCGCGGCCGCGGATCCGTCCGCCCGGGGCGGGGAGTTCTACGGGCCGCGGTTCGTCAACAACGGCGCCCCGGTCCGCAGGCCGATCCTGCGCCGGCTCGGGATGGACCGCGCGATCGCGAAGCTGTGGGAGGTCTCCGAGCGCGAGACCGGCATCGCGCTCGACCTGCACTCCCCCAGTCACGTCTGATGGCGGCACCCAAGGACCGCGCGGCGGCCGTCCGCGCCGCGCTGCGCACGCTCGTCGCCCGCAACGGCTTCCACGGCGCCTCGATGAGCGCGGTCGCGGCCCAGGCCGGCGTGGCCGCCGGTACTGCCTACACGCACTACGCGTCGAAGGACGAGCTGGTGCTGGCCGCGTACTGCGAGACGAAGTCCGAGCTGAACCTCGCGGTCACGACGGATGCGGACCCGAACGCCCCCGCCGAGCAGTGGTTCCGCGACCTGTGGCTGTCCTGCTACCGCCACCTGCGGGCCAACCCCGAGCACGCCAGGTTCCTGCTGCAGGTCGAGCACTCCCCGTACCGGGCCCGCGCGCACGAGGCCGCCCTGGCCGATCAGGACGACCCGCTGCTGGCCCAGGTGGCCTCACCCGACATCGCCGCCCAGCTGCTCGCACTGCCGCTGGAGGTGCTCTACGAACTCGCCCTCAGCCCCGCGATCCGCCTCGCCGCCGGCGAGGCGGAGCTGACCGACGCACAGCTGGACGAGATCGCCGCCGCCTGCTGGCGGGCCGTCAGCCGGCCGGGGTGACCGGCCGCGCTCCCGCAGCTCAGGCCGTTGCACGTCGGGCGTGCAGCCGCGATCCCCTTCGCCAGGCTTCGGGCCCGGCCAACGGTTTGGGCGGGTGCGTCAGCCGCCGCTGTAGCGACCCCACCTCGAACATCATCCGCGCGAGCGCCGCAGCCTCAGGGTTGTGGGGTTGTTGCGTCACCTGGTCCTCCTCCGCGCCGTCAGTCCGTCATTCGACCGTAGTGCACGCCCTCCAGGTCGCGATGGGACGCCGCCGAGTGCAGCGTCCCATCGGCCCGCTACGGCTCGTTCATCCGGCCGCCCGCTCTCCCGCCCGCTGCTCTGCTGCGGGCCTTTGCGCCTCGTCGCGCGCGGCCTGCCAGCGCCTGTCGACTTCCGCAGGCCTCTGGTGGCCGCACTCGATGAGGTTGCCCGCCGTGTCGACGACTTCCGCGTAGCAATCGCCGTTCTCGATCCAGACGGCGACGTTTTCGATCCCCGCCGACCGGTCGTTGTCATCGACCCAGAAGGTTATGGAGAAGGCCAGCTCGTCGCCGTTGTAGTCGGATCGGACCCGGAACGTCTCGTCCGGCCTGAGCCACCGATCCTCGCCCAGTGGCTCAAGCCACATGACCAGCCAACCCTTTGAATCGTTGCGGACCTCCATGACAGCCATGTCTGCACCCTAAAGGCTGTCCCGCACCGGACCGGCATGACGCGGGGACGGCAGCGAAGACCGACGAGCGCGGCCACCGCCTCGTGGTCCGCAACGGCCACCACCGGCCGCGCACCGTGGTCACCGCCGCCGGGCCGGTCGAGGTTACCGCTCGCCGGATGAACGACCGCCGAGTCACCTTCTCGACGGTCAAGCTCCGGACCAAGGTCACCCGCCGCGCGGGCAGCCCGGCCGCCGCGCTCGCCATGGTGTTCGAGCTCGTCGAGTCCGCACAGACCCGCTTGCATGCGATCACCGGCGCCACCTGGTGCCCCTTGTTCGCGCGGGAGCCAAATTCGAGAGCGGTGTGCTGGTCGAACGTGCCACGGTGGCGGCATGAACCCGCCGACCTTCGAGCAGACCACCCCCGTTCGCGGCCAGGTGATCATCCTGACCGGGCCGCCCGGAGCCGGCAAGAGCACCGTGGCGGCGCTGCTCGCCGATCGCCTGACCCCCAGCGTTCATCTGCACAGCGACGATTTCTGGCGCTACATCAAGCAGGGCTGGATCCCGCCCTACCTGCCCGAAGCCCATCGGCAGAACCAGGTGGTCCTGCAAGTACTGGTCTCGGCGGCGTTCGGCTACGCCAGCGGCGGCTACCACGTGGTTTACGACGGCATCGCCGGCCCCTGGTTCATCGACCTCTTCCGCGCCGCGGCCAAGGAGCAGGCCGTGGCGCTGAGCTACGTCATCCTTCGGCCGAACCAGCAGACCACGCTGGAACGAGCAGCCGGCCGCACCGGCGACGCTCTGACCGACCCCGAACCGATCCGATCGTTGCACGGCCAGTTCAGCAACCTGGGCGTCTACGAGACCCACGTCCTGGATTCCAGTCACCTGACCGCAGAAGCGACCGCCGACAGCATCCTGGGAGGCATCGCGCGGGGTACCTACCTCCTCGGCCCCGACGACAGCGTCACCGACGCAGACGACCCGATCCACAACTCTTGACTGTTGCTCCCGACTGCACGCACCACGCCCTGTTCTCTACGGCGGCGAGTACTTCGAACTCGTAGCACGATCTTCGTGCCCGGACCAGCCCGTGTCGCACCCGCTGGGCGGTCGTCGGCGCATCCACCGTTCCGAGGGCAGGGGGTGGCGGTCAGGCGGAAGCGAGCCGGTTGATGTCGGGGTTGCGCAGCACCGTGGGGCCCGCGCCGTTCTGTCGGGCGACGGCGAGCATGGCGCGTCCGATGGCGTCGGTGTTGGTGACGTACCGGGGGAAGGCGCGTCGCAGGAGGGGGTACAGGACCCCGGTCGCGCGGTACACGATGCGGTAGAGCGGAGTGCGGGAGGTGGCGCCGTCGACGGGCTGGATGTAGCCGGGACGGAACATGTACGCGGTCATCGGCATGTCGAGAAGTTCGTTCTCGGTGCGGCCTTTGACGCGGGCCCACATCTGGCGGCTCTTTCCTGTGCTGTCGGTGCCTTCGCCGGAGACGTAGACGAACGTCAGCTCGGGGCTCGCGGCGTGCAGGGCTCGGGCGGCGGCGAGTGTGTAGTCGTAGGTGACGTGCGCGTACTCCTCTTCTTTGCGTCCGACCGCGGAGACGCCGAGGCAGAAGAAGCAGGCGTCCAGGCCCTTCAACTGGTCCTGGAGTGCGGTGTAGTCGGTGAAGTCCGTATGGATGATCTGCCGCAGCTTGGCGTGGGCCAGCGGGAGAGAGCCGCGGACGACGGCGAGGACTTCGGTGACGGTGTCGTCGCGGAGGCTGGCACGCAGTGCGCCGTGCCCGACCATGCCGGATGCTCCGAAGATGATGACGCGCACGATTGCTCCAGATGGTGAGGTGTGGGCGGGGGCGGCGCGGTCAGGCCGACGGGCGGGCGAGGGTGCCCGCAACGAGGGTGGCCAGCATCTGGCGAAGTGACGCGGCGAAGTTCATCTTGAGTCCGGCGAGGGTGGGATCGGCTTCGTACGCGGCGAGCATCGCCTGCGAGGGGCGGGCATGCGTCCACACCGCGCCGATCACCATCACGGTGGAAGCGGCCAGGTGGTCTGCCCGATCGCCCAGCTCCGGCAGGTGGACGCGTGCGAGTGCGGCGAGGTCGCCGACGTTCGCGACAGCGGCCTTCTTGTAGCGGGCGGCCACCTCGGGCGACACGTTGTGTTCCAGCACCCCGGCCTGCGCGCTGAGCAGGTCGCACAGCACATGTCGTTCGGCCAGTGAGGCGGTGACGGCCGCGGCGAACTGCTCGCCGCGCACGTTCACAGGGTCTCCGGCGCCGATGCCGACGGTCAGCAGGTCCGGAAGGTCGGCCGACCATTCCTTCCAGGCGTGGTCGAGCAGCTCCAACAGGACAGCCTCGCGGGATTCGAAGTACCGCAGTACGTTCGACTTGGCGAGCCCGACGCGTCGGCTCAGCTCGTTCAGGCTGACCGTGGCGACCGGCATCTCGTCGAGCATGGCGGCAGCGATGGCGAGGATGTCCCGGCGACGGGATTCCCGCTGCTCCTCACTGCGAGCGCGCTGGAAGGTACTCATGCGCCCATATTACAGACCAGCAGTCTTTTGACATCAGACCGACGGTGCCTTACCTTGGAAAGGCAATAACAGACCGCTGGTCTGAAACAGCGGGTCCGTATCCGAGCGGCCTGCGCGGGACTCGCGCCGGTGCCGCCGACAGGAATCGAGCATCCTCATGTCCAAGGTCTGGTTCGTCACCGGAAGCTCCCGCGGCCTGGGCCGCGCCATCGTCGAGAACGCCCTGGAAGCAGGCGATCGGGTCGTCGCCACCGCCCGGAACACCGCCAAGCTCGACGACCTCGCCGCACGCTACGGCGACAGGATCCTCACCCTGCCGCTCGACGTCACCGACGTCGACGCCGTACAGAAGACGGTCCAAGAGGGGCTGAGGGCATTCGGCCGTTACGACGTCGTCGTGAACAACGCCGGCTACGCCGACCTCGCCGCCGTCGAGGACGTATCCCTGGAGGACTTCCGACGCCAGGTTGACACCCTCTTCTACGGCACCGTCTACGTCACCAAGGCCGTCCTGCCCACCCTGCGCGAGCAGGGCTCCGGGCACATCTTCCAGATCTCCTCCCTCGGCAGCCGCCTCGCCGGCCCCGGCCTCACCGCCTACCAGGCGTCGAAGTGGGCGGTGAGCGCCTTCTCCGTCGGCCTCGCCCAGGAAGTCGCCCCGCTCGGTATCAAGGTCACCTCCATCGAGCCGGGCGGCATGCGCACCGACTGGGCCGGGTCGTCCATGGACATCCCGCCGATCAGCGAGCCCTACCAGCCCACCGTCGGCGCCTTCGCCGACATGCTCCGCCAGGCATCCGGCCGGGAACCCGCGATCCCCGCCAAGGTCGCCCAGGTCATCAACGACCTGGTGGACCGCGACGACGCACCCCAGCGCCTCCTCATCGGCAAGGACGCCGTCCAGTACGCCGCCGCTGGGGCCAGTGCCCTCGCCGAATCGGATGCCAAGTGGCGCGAGATTTCGGAATCCGTCACGGAGTAGCCGGGCCTGCCACAAGACGTTGCGGGCCACCTCACCGCCCTCGAGCTCGTCACACGGTCACGCCGTGGCCTTCTTGAGACGGCGCCAGCAGATGAGCGTGCAGCCGAGTGAGATGAAGGCTTCGTGGAGGTCGAGGCGTCGTTCCCAGCGGGTGGCGAGTCGTTTGAACTGGTGGAGCAGGGCGAAGGTCTGTTCGACGACGTAGCGGAGTTTGCCCAGGCCGTGGATGTCGGGGTGGGTGCCGCACGCCGCGCGGGCGGGTGCAGGTCGCCCGGCAGCGCGGCCTCGCTTCGCGGACGGAGTCCTTTTGGCTGCCGCCGCGCTCCGCCCGCCATGACGGCCGAGACGCATCGGCGCACCTGTCAGTCGGCCGGAGGTGCCCCATCCACCACCGCCCGCAGCCGCCTTATCTCGTTCACCAGGCGCGGCACGTCTTGGCGCGCGCCAGCGATGAACTCGATATCCGCGTCGGTCTGGGCGTCGGCCCCGACCACCGCGCAGCCGCCCGTGGCGCGAGTCAGGTAGATCTCGTCGTCCCCGTCCGCGTCGGCTCGGAGCCGAATGAAACTTGTGCCGCCGACTCCGTGTCGGCTCTCCAACCAGCCGACCCACGGCCCCGGAGTGGCGGCGTCAGCGCGCCGCTCGATCGCGGACAGCACTTCCTCGGGCAGCACCTCAGCAGACTCCATGATCGAAAGCGTCCGCCGGCGCTCCCTGCGTGTCCAGACCCGCGACGGCACACAACCCTAGATCTCAATACGAACAGCCTTCGACCGCGGCGCCGGCTGACTCCCCTTGTGACCTTAGCCCCCAGTGCTGGTCGCCCGTGACCCGCGATTCACCAAGCCTGCGACAAAGCACCGACCCGTGCGTTCCTGCCACCCTCCTAGAAATCCGCGCACCCGCCTGAGTGACCGGCGGAAACGTGAAGGCGCATGGAGGCGACCGGCGGGAGAGCCCCATGCTCTCACCGGGCCGCTGCGTGTCGGCAGGGTCCACCGGCACCGCCTGGGCAGTGGTGCTCGAACTGCCCTTCGCCAACGCCCTCGCCATGACCCGCGACGGACGGATCACCGACGGCAAGACCATCATGCTCCTGCAGTGGGCCGCCCTGGACGGCCCTTTCGCCCCCGCAGCGCCCGCCGCCTGACGCCAACGGCCGGGCCCACGCCGTTCGGTGGGCCCGGCCGCGGGTGGTGGCTCGCGCCGTCAGGCGAAGGTGAACCAGTTGAGGTTCACGAAGTCGGCGCCCTGGCCGCTGTCGAAGGTCAGGTAGACGTCGTGCACGCCGGTGGTGCGGGCGATGTCGGCGGGGACAGTGCGCCAGGTCTGCCAGCCGCCGGTCGAGGCGACGGCGAAGCTGCCGACCGGCGTGGCGGTGGGGCTGCCGAGCCGGACCTGGACCAGGCCGCTGACGCCGGCTGCTGCGCCCGACGCGACCCGGGCGCTGAACCGGGTGGCCCCCGCGCCGCCGAAGTCGACGGCCGCGTACTTCAGCCAGACGCCATTCGCCAGCCAGCCCATGTCGCTGCCGCCGCCGCTGTCGGAGCAGGCCTCGGCCCGTCCGCCGGACTGCGCGCTGAACGCCTCGGCCTGGATGCTCGCGAAGGCGCTGGTGCCGCCGCCGGGCGGGACGGTGGCGGTGGCCGTCGGAGTGGGCGTACCCGGCCCGGAGCCACCGGCCGTACCGCCCACGGTGATGGTGAACAGGTTCGGACTGCCCGACTGCACCTTGCCCTCGAAGTCCACGCCCGCCGGGTGCACGTCGTCGTACGGGAACGCGTACCCGAGCCCGTCCGGTGTCGTGCTGTGCAGGATCCGGGCGTAGTGGTTGGTGCGGGCCCGGGTGTAGAACGCGGCGGGGTTCTCGCCGTCCGGCTGATGGGGGTTGTCGAGCAGGGTGGTCCGGTTGAAGGCGGCGGCCAGCCGCGCGCTGAGGTTGCCCATCAGGTCGTTGCCGGTGGTGAAGGGCGCGTCGCTGCAGGAGAAGACGGCCAGGGTGGACGGCTTGGCGAAGCTGCCCGCGCCGGGGAAGGTGAGCGTGTCGCCCGACACCCGGCCGGTGAAGGTGCCCCAGGTGAACTGGGTGTCGATCCGCAGGTCCTTGCTCCGGTAGGCGTTCCACACCTGGTCGACGTAGTCGTCGAAGTACCCGGCGAACAGCGCGTTGTTGCCCCGGATCGCCAGGTTGGGGCTGAGGATCCGCAGGTCGGCGCCGTCGCGCTGGACGATCAGCCGGCTCCAGTCGCTGCCGTCGGCGGCCGACTGGGCCCGCAGCGCGGCGGCCACCCGGGCCAGGCCGTCCGACGGGAGGCCGCGCACCGTCTGGGTGCCCTGGGCGGTGTCCAGCCGGAACGAGATCGGCAGGCCGACCATGTCGACGAAGGTGATGTTGGCGTAGAGCTGGTCGGTGTTGTAGGTGAACTCGCAGAAGTCGTGCCGGACACCGGCGTTGGGGTCGCTCGGGTTGCTGACGGATGGCAGCGCGAGGCCGCCGCCGCGGTTCATCAGGAAGGTGAGCCGGGCGCCGACCGAGAAGTAGATCCGCCCGCTGTCCAGGCGGGGCAGGGTGATCCGGCGCGGGCCGGCCCCGGGGCCGTTGAGGGCGATCGCGCAGTCCACACCCAGCGGGGTCTGGTCGTTGGCCGGGGACGGCGGGTGGTGGAGGGTGCTCCCGTCCGCCTGGATGAACGCCCAGGCACCGCCCGCCGCGGGGTCGCGGCCCAGTACGTAGGCGTAGACGGTCGCGTTCCCGGTGGTGTTGACCAGGTCGAGCGGCAGGGTGGCGGCCGTGGAGGCGAGGGCGCTCGATTCGACCCACCTGGTCGCGGCGGCGACGGAGAGGGCGGCGACGGCGGTCGCGGCGAACAACTTGCGGCGGGACAGCGGGCGGTGGTGGCGCGGTGTCATCGGAGGGACTTCCCTTCGGTGGTGGGGAACCAGCGCGCGAGAGCGCTCTCAAGGGGCCCACATGCTACGCACCGGCCAGCGCCACGACAATGTTCACGGCCCGCGCACAACCGCTCTGACCAGCCAAAATGCCTGCAGGCCAACGGACTTAAGGCTCCGTTAGGGCAGGCTTGAGGCTCAGCAAAGGCTCACCGCGGCCGATATGACGCGCCGTCACCCGGCCACCACGGGGCTCGGGTCACCCGTTCCCGGCCGCCGCCCGCCCGTGCCCGGGCAGCGCGCCGGGCTGCCCGAGGGCGCTGTCGTCCAGGCGTCCCAGCACGGCAGCGACGTCCTGGTGCACCTCCAGCGCCCCGGCGGCGCGCAGATCGCGCTCGCTCCAGCCGCCCGAGAGCACGGCGATGCAGGGCACCCCGGCCTTCGCGGCGGCCTCGATGTCCCAGAGCGTGTCCCCGACGAACACCGCGTCCCCGGGCTCGGCGCCGGCCTTCTCCAGTCCGGCCCGGACCAGGTCGGGGGCGGGTTTGCTGGCCGCCACGTCGTCCGCGCCGGTCACCGCCGCGATCGCCTCGTCGGCGTCCAGCACGCGCCGCATCACCGCCAGGTCGCGGCCGGAGGCGGAGCTTGCCAGCACCACCGTCCACCCCTTGGCGGCGACCGCCCGCAGCAGGTCACCGGCGCCGTCGAAGGCTCGCAGGCCCGGCCAGAACCGCGCGTACAGGGCCTTCTGGGCGGCGCTGATCGCCTCGTCCGCGGAACGGTCGCGGTCGGCGCCGAGCAGCCGGTCGAGCAACTGGTCGCCGCCCATGCCGATCGCCGCGTGGATCCGGGCCGTCGCCGGGTGGTGTCCGTACTGCGCCAGCGCCTCCACCCAGGCCGTCGTGTGCAGGTAGTTCGTGTCGAGCAAGGTCCCGTCCACGTCGAACATCGCCGTCGGCGCCATCGGCCCGCCCTCCTCGCGTCCGGGGTCCGACCCCGACGCTACGGCCCGGGGCCGCCGGTCGCGACCGCGCCCGGTCCCGGCACCCGCTCGTGGGCCGTTTCCGCCGGCGGGCGTCGGGCAGGCGCCCGGCATGGTTGGTATCGGGTACACGATGATGACCGAGCAGGCCGGCCCGCGGCAGCTGGTGGCGGACGTGGTGCGGGCGGAGGAGGTCGGCTTCGACTTCTCCGTCGCCTCCGACCACTACTTCCCCTGGCTGGACGAGCAGGGCCACGCGTCGTACGTGTGGAGCGTGCTGGGCGCGGCGGCGCAGGCCACCGAGCGGATCCCGCTGATGACGTACGTGACCTGCCCGACCGTGCGCTACCACCCGGCGGTGGTGGCCCAGAAGGCGGCGACCGTCCAGTTGCTGTCCGAGGGCCGGTTCCGGCTCGGCCTCGGCTCCGGGGAGAACCTCAACGAGCATGTGGTGGGTGGTGGTTGGCCGCCGGCCGACGTGCGGCAGGAGATGCTGGACGAGGCGGTCGGCATCATTCGGGCGCTGTTCGGCGGTGGCTACGTCAACCACCGCGGCCGGCACTTCCAGGTGGAGTCCGCGCGCCTGTGGGACCTGCCCGAGCAGGCGCCGCCGATCGGGATCGCCGTCTCCGGCGAGCAGTCCTGCCGGCTCGCCGGCGAGCACGCCGACCTGGTGATCGCCGTCGAACCTGACCGTTCCCTGCTGGACGCCTTCGACCGGCACGGCGGGGCCGGCAAGCCCCGGGTGGGGCAGCTGCCGGTCTGCTACGACCCGGACCGGGAGGCGGCCGTGACCCGGGCGCACGAGCAGTTCCGCTGGTTCGGCGGCGGCTGGAAGGTCAACTCCGAGCTGCCCGGACCGGCCTCGTTCGCCGCCGCGAGCCGGTTCGTCACCCCGCAGGACGTGGCTTCCGCCATGCCGTGCGGCGACGACGCGGCGGAGTTCGTGGACGCCGTGCGGGCCTACGCCGAGGCCGGGTTCACCGAGGTCGCGCTGATCCAGGTCGGCGGCGCGAGCCAGCAGCCGTTCCTGGACTGGGCCGGCAAGGAGCTGCTGCCGGCGCTGCGCGCGCTCTGAGCGGGGGCCACGGCGAGGCTCGCCACCCGGGGTCACCGCCCCGGGTGCCACTCCACCAGCATGATGGTCGCGTCGTCCCGCAGCCGCGCGCCTTGGTGGGCCAGGATCGCCTGCATCAGCCGGCGCAGCGCCTCCGGTGCGGGCAGGCCGTCCGCCATGGCCCGGGAGACGGTGGCCGCCAGCCGATCCTCGCCGAACAGCTCGCCGCCGCCACGGCTCGGCTCCAGCACACCGTCGGAGTGGATCAGGATCTGGTCGCCGGGCTCCAGCTGCGCGGTGTGCACCGGCGGGCGGGGCCGGTGCAGCCCCGGCGGCAGGCCCAACGGCGGGTGCGGGTGACGGTCCAGGGCTCCGTCGACGATGTGGCGGTCGCGCACCAGCAGCGGGGCGGGGTGGCCGCAGTTGATCCACTGCAAGCGGCCGGTGCCGGTGTCGAGGTCGCCGACCACGCAGGTCAGCATCCGGTCGGGGATCCACCGGGCGAGGCTGGTGTCGATCGCCTCGGCGATGTCCGGGAGGGTGCCGCCGGCGCGGCGGGTGGAGCGGCAGGCCGCCAGGGCGACCGCGCTGCAGCCGCCGGAGGCGAGGTCGTGCCCCATCGCGTCGACCAGGGTCAGGTGCAGGCTGTGGCCGGAGAGGTTGTGGTCGAAGGCGTCGCCGCCGACGTCGTAGGCCGGCTCCAGCACCGCGCTGGAGGTCACGGCGCGGGTGCCGATGGTCCGCGGCGGGACGAAGGCCCAGAGCAGCTCGGCCTGCAGGGTCATCGGGCGGCTGCGCATGGTCTGCACCAGGACGTCGCTGAACGGGGCCTTGGTGGCGATCATGACCGCGGCGACCGAGGCGAGCGCCCGGCAGCGGGCCAGCGCGGGGCCGTCCAGGACGGGGGCGGCCACCCGCAGCACCCCGATCCGTCCGATGCCGTCGATCAGCGGCAGCCAGCCGACCTCGGCGCCCTCCTCCTCGCCGGTCCGCTCGCCCGGACCGGCGGCGGTCCCGTCCGCGCCCGAGCCCAGCTGGAGTTTCTCGGTGCGGTAGGCGCGGCCGGCGAGCGAGCGGTCGATGTCCAGGACGCCCTGCCCGTGCGGGGCACCGGGCAGCACCTCCCGGCCGGCCTCGGGGGCGGGGAGCGCGACCAGCTGTTCCTGCTGGACGTCCGCGAGGTAGATCCAGACGTGGGTCAGGCCGAGTCGGCGGGCGGCCCGCCAGAGGAGGCCGGGCACGTCGCGCGGGCCGGCCCGGTGGGACGCCTCCAGCAGGCTCGCGAGCACCGGGCCGAGCTGTCCGTCCGCACCGCCGTGCACGGCGCACCTGCTTCCGTCCTGGTCGGCGCCCGGTGGCCGACGCCCTGCCTCCATGGTCCGCCAGGGGCCGCCGCGCCGCCGGTCGGTCGGCCCGGATCACCGGTACGGCCCGGGTGATCGGTACGGCCCGGGTGGTCGGTTCGATCGGACGGGGCCGGGCAGACGAGCCGTATGGCGACTGCGCACGTGGAGATCGAACGCAAGTACGACGGAGCCATCGACCGCCCGCTGTCGACCGAGGGGCTGCCACGGGTGGCCCGGCTGCGGTCGGGGCCGGCGGAGAAGCTGGACGCCGTGTACTACGACACCGCCGACCTGCGCCTGCTTCGGCGGGGCATCACGCTGCGCCGGCGGACGGGCGGCCACGACCCCGGCTGGCACCTGAAGACGCCGGGGTCGCAGGACGCCCGGACCGAGACCCGGCTGCCGCTCGGTGCCGGCGACGACCGGCGGCCACCGGCCGAGTTGCTGGCGCGGACCCGCGCCTTTGCCCGGGGCGAGCCGGTGGTGCCGGTGGCGCACCTGCGGACCAGGCGCGACCTGACCGAACTGGTCGACAAGAAGGGCCGCACGCTGGCCGAGCTGGCCCGCGACACCGTCTCCGCCCAGCCCCTGGGCGGCCCCGCCGTGGGCGACGACCCCGCCCCGGAGGCGGCCACCACCTGGATCGAAACCGAGGTGGAACTCGCCGGGGGCGACCCCGGCCTGCTGGAGGAGATCGAGGCACGGCTGCTGGTCCGGGGGCTGCAGCGCTCCGCCGCCGGGTCCAAGCTCGGCCGCGCCCTGGCCGACCGGCTGGCCGCCGGCGGCCCGACGGAGGCGGCGGCCCGGTACGACGGGGCCGGCTCCGACGACCCGCCGTCCTCGATCGGCGAGGCCCTCACCGTCGGCCTACGCACCCGGTACGCGGCACTGCTGCGGCTCGATCCGGCCGTACGGCTGGACGAACCGGACGCGGTGCACCAGCTGCGGGTCACCGTCCGGCGGCTGCGCAGCGCGATGGCCGCGCACCGGCGGATCCTGGACCGGCCCGCCGCCGACCACCTCGACCGGGAACTGCGCCGGTTCGGCCGGGTCCTGGGCGGTGCCCGGGACGCCGAGGTGCTCGCCGAGCGCCTGGGCGAGCAGGCCGCCGCGCTGCCGCAGGCCGGCCATCCGGCGGAGGTCGGCGCGGCGATCCGGGACGGGTACCGGAAGCGCTACCGGGAGGCGCACCGCGAGGTGCTGCGGGTCATGGACGGCGGGCGCTACTTCGCGCTGCTGGACGCCCTGGAGCGGTTCGTCGCCGACCCGCCGCTGAACGGGCGCGCCCGCCGGGGCCGCTCCGAGGCCCGCCGGATGCTGCGCAAGCAGCGCCGGCGCACTGTCCGCCGCCTGCGGGACGCGCTCGCGCTGGAACCGGGGTCCCGGCGCGACAAGGAACTGCACCGGGCGCGGAAGGCCGCCAAGCGCGCCCGGTACGCGGCCGAGGGGGTCGCCGGGTACGCCGGCCGGCCCGCCGACAGGACCGTCCGCCGGATGAAGAAGGTCCAGAAACCGCTCGGCGCCCACCAGGACGGGGTGATGGGCGAGCAGGCGCTCGCCGACCTGGCCACCACCGCGGATCGGGGCGAGGTGGCGTTCGGTCTGGGGATCCTGTACGCCCGCCAGCGGGCGGACGAAGGGCGCTGGGTCGAGCAGGCCGCCGAGGCGGGGCGCAAGCTCGGGCTCTGAGCGTGCCGAGGGCGCCCCGGGAGCCGCGTGCACCGCCTCGTCCGGGGTCATCCCCATCTCGCGGACCGCGACCGCGATGCAGAA
>NZ_JBEOUL010000047.1:0-40305 GCF_040304075.1 Kitasatospora sp. NPDC094015 | reverse complement strand
CATGGCGCATCAGCCGCTTGCCGCCATCGTCAGGAGGCGGTGAGGAAGTCCAGCAGGATCCGGCGGCCGGTCGCCGAGGTGATGCTGCCGTACGCGTCGTCGAAGGCGTGGTCGGCGAACGGCAGCACCTCCAGCCGGACGTCGACCCGCTCGGCCCGCAACGAGTCGGCGAACCGGCGGACTCCCGCGGGCGGGGTGCTGCGGTCGCGGTCGCCCACCACCAGGAGGGTGCGCATCAGGCCGGGGCGGACGGCGGCCGACGGCGAAACCTCGCGGTAGCGGTCGGGGTACTGCTCCGGGGAGCCGCCGGTGAACAGGGTCGCCGCCTCGCGGGTACCGGCCACGTCCCGCTGCCACATCTCGGTGACGTCCGGGCCCGGGTAGAAGCCGACCGCGGCGGCGGGGGGCGCCGGGGTGGTGCCGCAGCTTGAGGTGATGGTGCCGTTGGCCAGCCGGTAGGCGGCGTCCAGGGCAAGGGTGCCGCCCGCCGACATGCCGCCGATCGCGATCCGCCCGGGGTCGACGTGGTAGCGGTCGGCGTTGCCGCGCAGCCAGCCGAGCGCGCAGACCAGGTCCTGCGGGGCCTGGTCCCAGGTCGGTGCGGTGGGGGTGGCCAGCCGGTAGTCGACGGCGAACGCGGCGACGCCGTGCTCGGCCAGCCAGCGGGCCGTGCCCCGCAGGTCGCTCCGGTCGAAGGTGTGGAAGCCGCCCGCGTGGGCCAGCACGACGGCCGGAGCGGTCCGGTCGGCGGCCGCGTCCGGCAGGTACGCGTCCGGCAGGTACGCGTCGACGGCGAGCGGCCGGCCGCCCGGGGCGGCGTACGTCTGCCGGTCGTCGGGTTCGTCGTCGGGGTAGGAGAGTTCGGTGAACACCTCGCTCCAGGAGATGTCGGCCCCCGCCCGGGTGGCCGCACGGACCTGGACCCCGGCGATCGTCAGGGCCGCGACCGTGCTCGTCGCGGTGACGAGAGCCACCGTGCGTCCCCAGCGCACCGGCCCGCCGCGTGCGGCGGGCAGTGACAGCAGGACGCCGACCAGCCCGAGCAGCGCGACCAGGAACGGATACTGCCCGGCGAGCACCGGGCCGATCACTCCGGCCTTGGGGATGGCCGGGATGTACGCGCCGAGCACGATCGCACCCGTCAGAAACGCCAGCAAGGTGGCGAGCACGGCCGACGCCGCGCGGATCAGCCGGCCCGCCGCCCCGCGCCGCCCTCGGCGGGGCTCCGTGGGCGCGCTCGTCCCGGTGGCCGGGTCCGTAACCGGGTCCATCACTGTTTCCTCCAGCGGGTTCGTCGTTCTGCTGGAGAAACCTATGGACCGCCGCGCGTGCCCCACGTCCCGCTGCGGAGCCACCTCGCGGCGTGGCTCTCAGGTATGACGCGGTACGACGCGCCGGGCGCTATCCGTGGGCCCCGCCGGGGGTGACCAGCCCGCTCTCGTACGCGAAGACCGCTGCCTGGGTGCGGTCACGCAGCTGCAGCTTGTGCAGGATGCGGCCGACGTGGGTCTTGACGGTCTGTTCGGCGACGACGAGCACGGCGGCGATCTCCGCGTTGGACCGGCCCTGGGCGACCAGGGTGAGCACCTCGGTCTCGCGTTCGGTGAGGCGGTCGACCCGGGCCTGCGCGGGCGGGCGGGGTGCGCCCTCCAGGCGGGCGAACTCCGCGATCAGCCGTCTGGTGAGGTTCGGCGACAGCAGTGCCTCTCCGGCGGCCACGACCCGGACGGCTTCGGCGAGTTGGACACCCGAGGCGTCCTTGAGCAGGAAGCCGGCCGCGCCGGCGCGCAGCGCCGCGTACACGTACTCGTCGAGGTCGAAGGTGGTCAGCACCAGGATCCTGGTGTCGAGTCCAGGGGTCCCCGTGATCCGGCGGGTCGCCTCGATGCCGTCGAGCCCGGGCATCCGAACGTCCATCACGACCACGTCCGGCCGCAGTTCCTCGGCCAGCGTCACGGCGTCGGTCCCGTTCGACGCCGCTCCGACGACCTCGAGGTCGCGGTGGGTTCCGAGCAGGATCGAGAAGGCCTCGCGGATCATGGCCTGGTCGTCGGCGAGGAGCACCCTGGTACGGGGCGGGGGCGTCGGCGCGGGTATCACGTCGGTCATCCGGCCACCCTAGGGCGTCCGGTGACCCCGGCGGATCGGCCGCCCGCGAGGGATCAGCCGACCGTGGACCGCACCGCCGCGGCCGGCAGCAGAGCCGCGACCTCGTACCCGCCGTCCGGCGTCGGGCCCGCCGTGAGCTCCCCGCCGAGGATCGCGGCGCGCTCCCGCATGCCGAGCACGCCGTGGCCGCCACCTGCCTCGCCGGCCGGCGGGACGGCACCGCGCCCCGGCGGGCCGTTGAGTATCCGCAGGCGCGGCGCGGCGTCCGTGTGGACGATCTCGACCTCGGCCTTCGCGCCCGGGGCGTGGCGCAGCACGTTGCTGAGCGCTTCCTGGACGATCCGGAACGCGGACAGTTCGAGGCTCGGCGGCAGCGGGCCACTGCGCCCGGTGACCCGTGCCGTCACCGGTGTGCCGGCCGCGCGGACATCGGCGAACAGGTCGTCGATCCGGTCGAGGGTCGGCTGGGGCGACGGGTCGGCCGGGGCGGCGGACTCGATGCGCAGCACACCGAGGACGTGCCGCAGTTCGGTGAGGGCTTCGAGTGCGCTGCCCCGGATGGCGCGGAACGCGTCGACCAACTCCTCGGGCGGGTCCTGGACCCGGTGCGGGGCGGCATCCGCCTGGATGGCAGCGAGGGACATGTGGTGGGCGACGACATCGTGCAACTCCCTTGCAATCCGGGCCCGTTCCTCCAGGAGGGTCCGGTGGGCGCGTTCCCGCGCGGTGGCGGCCTGCTGCTCGGCCAGCTTCTCCCGGTCCACCCGCCGGCCTCGCAGGACCGCGCCGAGCAGCACGGCGACCGCGAGCAGCACGCCGGTGTACTGGACCGGCCAGGACGTACCGATGCCCGCCAGGTGCAGACCGAACGCCGCCAGCGCACTGATCAGGGCAGCCGCCACCGCGGAACCGTGCCGGTTGCGCAGTACGAGCAGGAAGACGGAGCCGCTCAGCACGACCCAGGCCCACAACTCGTTCTCCGGGGAAGGTGGGTGACTTATTGTCAGGCCGACCGCGATCGCGACCGACAGCCACCAGGCGGGAACCGGTCGGTGCAGCCCGAGGACCAGGGTGGCGGCGTGGAGGATCGCCAGCCCGCGGGCGGTCGCGTCCGCGCCCGTGGCGCAGAGGGCGCCTGCGGCCAGCAGGACGAGGGTGTGCGGCAGCCATCGCAACGCCCGGGGCCACGCCATCGGCGGAAGGGGTTGCGGGGCTGCGGACAGCAGGTCGTGGAACACCGCCCTCGCGAAGCCGGTGGCGGCTGACACACGTTCGACTCGGGGCACCGGGTCATCCTCGCACTTCGTCGCACGCACCCGGCGCCGGCATCGACCGTGACGGGGCGGCCGGGCCGCTCCCGGGCGGCGTGTTCCCGGCCCGGTGCCGTCGGCAGGGCCGGGCCGCATTCGGAGCGCTCGGCTGCGTGGCCCTGGCCCTTGGCGCCGCGGACCGCCGATCGACGCTCTGCGGTTCGGCGCAGGCCGAGCGCGGCCGGCGTCGGGGCGGTCATCAGCGGTGGGTGACGGCGATCGAGTACGGGCTCAGCGCCGCCTTGCTCGCGGGCGCCGCCATGACGGCGATGGCTCCCCCGCGCGACGGCGTCAAGGACACCGTGGGCCGCCCCGACGCGGCCGCGGCTGCCGGGTGATCGTCGCCCGGGGAAGATCACAGGCGGAGAGGGCAGGATTCGAACCTGCGCGGGCCCCAGGGGACCCTGCTCGGCCATCGCTGGCCAGGCACCCGATGAACCGCTCCGGGCACCTCTCCCTGACGGGGAGCTGCCGGCTCCCTGTCGTGTTCTCAGGATGCCCCGAGCCACTGACCGGGCCCTGATGCCCGCCTGACAGCAACAGGTCTGAGTAGCTTTTGCTCAATCGATCTTGGCGATCGTGAGTTCGAGTCTGCTGTCTCGGCCGGGTGAGCATCGAAATGGAGCCTTCCGCACGGTTCGGGCACCAGGACACCGCCGACCTGGGCCCTACCACCTGCGGTGTCACCGCAGACAGATAGCCTCCGGCGGGAATGGGCGACCGACGGGAGTGGGCATGGACATCGAGGAGACGCTGGATCGACTCAGCGTGGTGATCGGGCCGCCGCCTGCGGACGGGGTGGTCCCGGTTCCGTGGGAGCTCGCACCCGCGGCGATCGGCTTCCAGCTGCCCTCGGACTACCGGGCGTTCGCCGACCGGTACGGGATGGTCAGCATCAGCGACGAGCTGCACATCTACACACCATCGGCGGCGCCCAGTCCCAAGATCGGGCAGCCATCCGGCTTCGAGGGATTCCTGTACTTCACGACGGACCCCTACGGATACTGCGCCATGCTGGCCCAGGCATACCGGGACGGGGACTGCGACGAGTGCCCGTATCCGCTGTTCCCGGCCGAGGGCGGGCTGCTGAAATGGGCCAACAACTACAACTCCGACCACTTCTTCTGGCTGATGCGGGGCCCGGACCCCGACCGGTGGCCGGTCGCTGCCAAATTCGACTCGATGCTGGAGTGGGACCTGTTCGAGGGTGGCTTCCTGGAGTTCCTGCTGGCGGCGGTGACGGAACAGTATCCGTACCATGGGGACGTTGTTCCCGGCGGGATCAAGCAGGTCGGTGATGGCCGTGTCTATCGCCCTCGGGGTGACTGGTCGAAGAACCTTCGGGAGTGAACCGCGAACACGGTCAACGGCCGGCTCCCGCCAGGTGACCTGGCCAGGCGTTGTCGTGCCGATCGCGGCGGGCATGGGTTCGATTGCAGCAGCTCGGGCGGGTGGTCTTGTCGCGTGCCGCGCATGAAGGCAGGACCTCTGGTGCAGCTCGGGGATGCACTGCATTCTCCGCTACCCCCGGACGGCCCTTCATGGGCGATGGGTCAAGGCTGACGATGTGACACGCCAGGAGCCTCACGGGTGCGCCGAGATCCTTTGCCGACCACTTCTGGCGGCTTGCCTGCGATCGGGCCCCGTAGCTACGAAGGCCGGATGGTTCGGATGGGCAAGCCGGTTCGTGAGCGCATGGGTGCCGTAGGGACTGCCTGCGAGCCGCAGGATCTCGACGACGGCCCACTGCCAGTCAACCGCGGGCCCACCTGGTGACCAGGGTGCGGCCGGCCGCTCCCAGGTAGCAGCGGGGGCCGGGTCAAGCTTTGCAACAGCTGCTCCCTCGGGCGGGCAAAGCGATCGGGAGCGGCCGGCTCCGGAACAGTAAGTCGAGCTGCGGGAGCGCTCGTTATCGGCCGCCGGCGCGGCGTCCCCAGGGTCAGGGCGCCACACCCTGACCTGCCCCCGCCTTCACCGTACGCCCCAGGGGCCCACTGGCCGCCGCCGGGCTTGCCGCCCGCCGGCGGCGCGCGGAGCAGCCACTTCCCTCAGCCCGCCCCGGTCGGATCGCGGGAACGGGATCCTGTCCGGATTGCTGCTTGGACCGCCCGACCGCGCTGCGGTTTGCTCATCCCGACCGGTCCCATACGGAGGACCGAGACGACACGGGGGAACCACCGTCATGAACCGTACGATCAAGGCGCTCTCCGCGCTCGCCCTGGCCGGGGCGGCCGCCCTCGGCGTGACCTCGCAGGCGTCCGCCGACCCCAACCCGAACAACCACGGCTCCGCCCCGCAGTGGATCAAGCTGAACACCAGCTACCACGCGCGTGTCTTCGGCGACGCCACCCAGAACTACCCGACCAACACGCTCCTGTCGAACGGCGACTTCGTCTGGGCCGACTGCTGGGTGGCCGGCGACTACGTCGGCACCGCCGGCGACGTCTGGTACCACACCACGTTCGTCTACCAGAACGGCCAGACCACCGGGGTCGGTTCGGCCTGGACCTTCGCGCCGTTCGTCGACGGCGCCGGAGCGTTCCACGCCGTGCCCGGCGTGCCTCACTGCTGACGCTCGGCAGCTCGTGGTGGCCCCGTACCCCGTTGCTGGGGTAACGGGGCCACCCGCTTGGTGTGAGCGCGGCCAGGGGTGGGTCATGCCGACGGTCGTCGGGACTCCGCGGCGCAGCACCGGGCGTTGAGGCGCCCCTGCGGTCGACCGGTCCGCGGCTGCGACCGCGACCGCGGGCGAAACACCGATGCGCCCTGGAGACCGCCGGTAGCGGCCTACCGTCCTCGGTGTCAGCGGTGACGGATAGCCTCCGTCGAGGCAGGCGGTTGATGGGGAGCGGACGTGGGCATTGCGGAGATGCTGGACCGGCTCGGCGCGGTGATCGGGCCGCCGCCCGAGGGCGGTGTGGTCCCGGTCCCCTGGGAACGGGCGCCCGAGGCGCTCGGATTCCAACTACCCGCGGACTACCGGGCGTTCGCCGACCGGTACGGGATGGCCAGCATCAGGGACGAGCTGCACATCTACACACCTTCGGCGGCGCCCAGTCCCAAGATCGGGCAGCCGCTCGGCTTCGAGGGGTTCCTGTACTTCACGACGGAGCCCTACGGATACTGCGCCATGCTGGCCCAGGCCTACCGGGACGGGGACCACGACGAGTGCCCGTACCCGCTGTTCCCGGCCGAGGGCGGGCTGCTGAAGTGGGGCAACAACTACAGTTCGGACCAGTTCTTCTGGCTGATGCGGGGCCCGGACCCGGACCGCTGGCCGGTCGCCGCCAAGTTCCACTCGATGCGGGAATGGGACCTGTTCGAGGGCGGCTTCCTGGAATTCCTGCTGGCGGCGGTGACAGCCCAGTATCCGTACCACGGGGATGTTGTTCCCGGCGGTGGCGAGTACCTCGGTGACGGCCGTGCCTATCGCTTCTGGGGTGACTGGTCGGAGCACGTTCGGGAGTGAGCCCGCGACCACCGCGACGCACGTCGGCCGGCCGGCGGACCGGTCGGCGGACGTCGGGCTCAGTGCCAGTAGCTGGGAGTGTTCCCGCCCGGCTGGTGCCAGGCCCATACGAGGAAGGCGATGACGGCGACCAGGACGAGGATGGCGAGCAAGCAGCCGAGCGCGCCTCGCCGGTTCGGGCGGGTGGTGTCGTCCACTGGTCCCCCACGGTGTCGAGTCCGGCGTGGCTCCGAGGGTTCCGAGCGTGGCGGCCGAACGGCAGGATGACAAGAGGGCCGACGGTACGAGCCGCCGTACGGGTCGAGGGCGTCGGCCGGGGCCCGGTGTGCGGTGAGCCGGACAGCCGGAGGCTCCAGCGGCCCGGGGTGTGCGAGGCGGTCGGGGGTACCCGTACCGGGTGTCGGCGCGCCGAGGGGCGTTCCGGCCCCGACGGGTCTACATCTCGACCAGGACGACCAGGACGACCACGTATCGGGAGTACAGACAATGGGCCTCATCCATATCGAGCTGTTCGCCACCCTCGACCTCGTCGGACAGGCGCCCGGCGGACCCGACGAGGACCCGGTCGGGTTCCCGTACGGCGGCTGGCAGGCACCCCTGATCGACGAGTCCACCGGAGCCCGGATCGTCGCCGCGTACGAGGGCACCGACGCCCTCCTGCTCGGCCGGCGGACCTACGACATCTTCGCCGCCTACTGGCCGCACCAGAAGGACGGCGAGATCGCCGAGCTCTTCAACCGCGTCCCCAAGTACGTGGCTTCCCGCGGCAACCCCGACCTCCCGTGGGCCGGATCCACGCAGCTCGGCCCCGACCTCCCGGCCGCGGTGCGCGAGGTCCGGGACCGGCACGAGAACGTGAAGGTCGTCGGGAGCCTGGACCTGGTGCAGACCCTCCTGCGCGACAAGCTCTTCGACCGTCTCGACCTCTGGTTGCACCCGATCACGCTCGGCGTAGGGAAGAAGGTGTTCGACGGCGGCGCGGTGCCCACGAACCTCTCCCTCCTCGAACCCCCGGCGGCCGGCCCGCAGGGCACGGTCTACCTGCGGTACGGCCTCGCCGACGGCACCCCCAGGACCGGCGACATGAGCGCGCCCGACCGCGGACTCGGGGACGACACCCCGTGACCCGGCGCTGACGGGTGCGACACCGGATCCCCCCTCCGGTGTCGCAACCCCCGGGGGAACCCGCAGGACGGGCCGGGCACCCTCGAGCGCGGTACCCCAGGAAACTGGGGTACCGGACGGGACCGGATCCGCCGAGGCTGGTCGCATGGACACCATCGAACAGAACAAGCAGACAGTGACCGCATTCATCGACGCGCTGTTCACCCGGGGCGACCTGTCAGCCGTCGACACCTACCTGGCGGAGGACTTCGTCGACCACGACCCGCCCCTCGGCGCCGGACCCGACCGGGAGGGCATGCGCGGCGCGGCCGCCCTGTTCCGTCAGGCCTGTCCCGACTGGCATTCCGATCAGGGCTTCCTGGTCGGCGAGGGCGACCTGGTCGTCGAGATCTTCACCGCCTCCGGCACCCGGCACGGGGAGTTGATGGGCGTCGCGGGCGACGGGCACACGGTCGCGCTCAAAGGGATCAACGTCTTTCGCGTGCGGGACGGCCGGATCGTGGAACGCTGGGGGCGGCTGGACGAGCTCGGCCTGCTGCGCCGGCTCGGGCTCGTACCGGAGTTGGCACCGGCGTAGCCTGGTAGTCATGGCCACGGTCGTCCAGGAGCGCCACGTCGAGCGGCTGATCGACAGCTGCTACGCCGATCTGGACCTGGCCGGGCTCACCGACGAGGTGATGCGCCGCCTGCCCGGCATCCTGCCGGTCGAGGCCGCGTTCTTCGCCGCCGTCGACCCGGCGACCCTGCTGTTCACCTCGGTCACCACGCAGGAGCCGCTGGCCGGCGCCGCGGAGCTCTTCCTGGACAACGAATTCGGCCGTGCGGACGTCAACAAGTTCGCCGCGCTCGCCCACGGACCGGAGCCGGTGATGACGCTGGACCGGGCGACCCGGGGGCAGCGGTCCGCCAGCGCCCGCTACCGCGAGATCATGGCCGGCCTGGGACTCGGTGACGAGCTCCGGGCCGCGCTGGTCGCGGGGCAGGAGTGCTGGGGCGTCCTGTGCCTGCACCGGGCGGACGCCGACGCCGGGTTCTCCGGAACCGACCTCGCCGTGCTGCGCAAGGTCGCCCCGCACCTGGCCGAGGGCCTGCGCCGCACCGTCGTCCACCGGACGCTGATCGCTGAGGGCCCCGGGACAGCGGGTGCTCCCGGCATCGTCGTCCTCGACCAGGACCTGACGCCCGTCTCGATCAGCCCGGACGCCGAGCGATGGCTCGCCCGCCTCCCGGGGCCCGACGTCGCGGGGCTGCCGATGGCCGTCCACGCGGTGGCGGCCCGGCTGGCCCGGCCGGACGACACGCCCCCGGACGCGGAACCGCCTACCGGCTCCGTCCGGATCCGGACCGCCGACGGGCAGTGGCTTGCCCTGCACGCCACCCAGCTGCGGGGCCGCGCGGGCGCCCAGATCGGCGTGGTCGTCGAGCCGGCACCCGCCGCCGAGGTCGGTTCGCTGCTGCTGGCCGCGCACGGCCTCACCCCGGCGCAGAGCCGGGTCACCGCGCTGGTGCTGCAGGGCTGCTCCACCCGGGACATCGTCGGCCGGCTCCACGTGTCCGCCTACACCGTCCAGGAGCATCTGACGGCCGTCTTCTCCCGGTTCGGCGTGAGCAGCCGCCGGGAACTGATCGCCGCGGTCCTGTCCCCCCGGACGGCGACCGGGCCGGGCACCGAGGTGTCCCCGTCCGCCCCGCGGTCGCGACGTACGCTGCCGCCGGGCTCGGCGGCTTCCGGAGAACCGCCGTCGACCACCTGACGTACCGGCGAGAAAGCCGTGGGCCGCACCGGCCGGATCTGCGACGATCGCCGGATGGGTGCATTGGACGCAGTGGCCGCCAGGGTTGGCGCCGGGGCCACCGTGGAGTTCCGGCCGAGCGGTTCCTCGATGGTCCCGCTGATCCGCAGTCGGCAGCTGGTGGTGGTCTCCCCCGCCGACCCCTCGAAGCTCGAGGTCGGCGACATCGTCCTCGCCCGGGTCGCCGGCACCGTGTACCTGCACCTGGTGTCGTCGCTCGACCCCGCCAGGAGGCGGGTGCAGATCAGCAACAACCGGGGCCGGGTCAACGGCTGGACCGGCCACGACCGGGTGTTCGGCATCTGTGTCGCGGTCGACGGGATCTCCCGGGCCGGTGCCGCGGGCAAGACGCGGGCCACCTCCCGCGACCCGTCCTGAACGCGAGCACCGCGGGGCCAGGAAGAATGTGCGGATCAGCGGCCGGTCGTGCCGTCGAGGAGTTCGCGCAGGATGTCCGCGTGGCCGGCGTGCCGGCCGGTCTCCTCGATCATGTGGGTGAGCGCCCAGCGGATGCTCGGGGCGGGACGGTCCGGCCGCCGCCGGGGCACCGGCGCCCCCAGGTCGGTGCATCCGTCGAGGACCTCGTTCGCGCGTTCGACGGTGTCCCGGTAGCGGGCGAGGACGTCGGCCACGCTGTCCGTCGGGGCGGCGTCGAACGTCGCCCGCCAGTCGGCGACGTCCTCGCCGAGGAACAGCGAACGCTCCACGGACGTCAGGTGGTTGAGCAGGCCGAGCAGGTTGGTGCCCGACGGCACCCCGGCCGTTCGCACCTGCGGCTCGGGGACGCCGTCGACCTTCGCGGCGATCGAGGCCCGCAGGTGGTCGAGGAAACCACGCAGGACGGCGGCCTCCTCGGCCCCGGTCCAGGGCGGCGGGGTGTCGTGGCGATCGTGGTGACGGGTGGTTCCGGGCATCGGGGACTTCCTCCTGTGGTCGGGTGCGGGGCGCCGGCCACCCGGTCAGGCGGTGCGGCGGACGAGCAGGACGTGGTCGGTGACCTCGGCGGTCCGCCCGTCCGGTCCGGTCGCGATCCGGCGGGGTGCGTCGGCCCGCTCGACCGTCCAGGTCCGCGGGTCCAGCTCGAGATCCGCGGCGACCTTCTGCGGGCCGGGGTAGGAGAGGTCGGGATCCTGGTTCCAGGACCACGGCGCGACCGAGCCGTGGTCGACGACCAGCAGCCGACCGCCCGGCCGCACTGCCCTGGCGGCCGCGCGCAGGACGGCCGGCCGGTCCAGCTCGGCCGGGGTCTGCAGGTAGTGGGCGCAGATCAGGTCGAACTCACCGGGCGGGAAGGAGCCGTGCAGATCGTGCCGTGCAGATCGTGCCGTGCCGCGGTGATGCGGTCGCCCAGGCCGTGGGAGCGGGCGAGGGCGGTGAGCCGCCCGACCGCCACGGCCGAGATGTCGACGGCGGTGACGTTCCAGCTCCGGCCGGCGAGCCAGAGCGCGTCGCCGCCGTCGCCGCATCCCAGATCCAGTACGTCGCCCGGCGGCAGGCCCGTCACGTTCTCGGTGAGGCGGGCGTTCGGCCGGGGGCCGTCGGCCGCCGGGCGGGCGCCGTAAACGCCGTCCCAGAAGGCGGCAGCATCGGTGGTGCTCATCAGGACTCCTCGTGTCGGTGAGCCGCCAGTCTTGCGACGCGCCCACGGACCGGCACGGAATCTTGCGGTTTCGGCAAGATGGTCCGATGGATCGCACGACGGACGACGACGTACTCGACGCGCTGGGACCGCGTCTGCGCGCGCCGCGCCAGGCCCGCGGCATCACCCTCGCCGACCTCGCGGCGACGACGGGCGTGTCGCAGAGCACCCTGTCCCGACTGGAGAGCGGCAAGCGCCGGCCGAGCCTGGAGTTGCTGCTCCCGCTGGCCCGCATCTTCGAGGTCCCGTTGGACGACCTCGTCGGTGCCCCGCGCACCGGCGACCCGCGGATCCATCCCCGGCCGATCGGACGGTTCGGGATGACGTTCGTCCCCTTGTCCCGGCGGCCGGGCGGGGTGCACGCGTTCAAGATGGTCATCCCCGCCGTGCCGCGACCGCTCGCACCGACCCCGCAGAGTCACGAAGGTGTCGAGTGGCTCTACGTGCTCGACGGACGCCTGCGACTCGTGATCGGCGACCGGGACCTGACGCTGCCGCCCGGTGAGGCGGCCGAGTTCGACACGTCCCTGCCCCACTGGCTGGGCAGCGCCGACGGCGGCGCGGTGGAACTGCTCGTCCTGTTCGGCCTGCAAGGAGTACGCGCCCACCTGCACACCGACCACCGCGGGTCGCCACCGGCCGGTAGCCGGCGGTGAGTTCACGGGTGCCGTACGCGATCGGGGGCACCGTCCCGCCGGCCGCCGAGCTGCGCCCGCACCCGTCCGTCCAGGAACTGACACCGTGAAAGGTAATTCCCACCGTCCCGGTGTGATCGGCATACTTCCGCGCATGGACCTCGCGAACAACGACCCCCGGCCGCACCACTACCGCTTCGCGCACAGGGTGCTCGCCGACCTCGCCCGGGACCCCGGGCCGCGGATGCTCGACGCCGACCCCGAGTACGATTTCGTCCCCGGTCTGGTCTCCCTCTGGAAGGATTTCGGCGAGCGACTCCCCGCTGCGGACCGGCTGCCGAGCGACGGCCTGCGGGCGAACCTGTTCCTGCTGGGCCCGCACCGGTTGCTGGTGGTCGAGCTGCCGCGGCCCGCCGCACCGGCGGAGGCGTACTTCACCGCCGTCGTCCAGCCGGGCGGCGCCGACCACTGCCGGTACTTCACCCTGGAGCTGGCGGTGAACCCGTTCACCGGGGAGACGTACACGGTGCTCGGCGAATGGGCGGACGGCAGCCACCTCAACCTGGGCCCCGGCCCGGCATCCGATCTGTCCGGCTTCCTGACCGCCGTGGTGGACGTCCTGGCCGAGTCGGAACCCGACCCCGCCGCGGCCACCCGCCCGGCCCGGTCGACCCCGCAGGACAAGCCCGAACGCCGCGGCCTGCGCAGGCTGTTCGGCCGCTGACCGGTACCCGAGCACGGTGCGATGGGCGGGCACCGACCGCCGACCGCCGGCCCCGGCGGTGGCGCCCCGGGTGCGCGGCCGGAGCGCCACCGCTCGCGGGGCCTGCGCCCGTGCCGGCGGCGGCCCGGCTGGACCGAATGGCACGTGCGCGTGCGGCCGAGCCGTCCGGCAGCCACCGTGAGGGGATGGACATCCTCGTCGTGCTGGAACTGGACCATCCCGCGAACGTGCGGCTCCTCGGGCCCGACCGCAGGCCTGCCGACCCGCCGGACCCGGTGCGCCAGGCGCACGCCGCAGCGGCGGACGCAGCGGGCGCCTGCGGTTCCGTCACCCTGTGCGGTCGGGACACCGCCGACATGACCGTCGCTCCGCACCGGAGCACCGGGCCCGACCAGCCCTGGTGGCCGCCGCACTGGCACCCGTGCAGCATCTGCCGGGCCGCCCCACGCCCAGGCGCCACGGCCGCGCCGGCCGCGCCGGCCGCGGGCTGAGCCGCGGGCGCCGGAGCACCAGGTCACGGTCTACCCGTTGCCGGTGGGAGGTGCGGCCCGGGCGGCCGTCGCGGGGTGGGTGGGGAGGAAGAACCTGACCTTGGGGCGGCCCCGGGCCCCGGCACGCCGGTAGAAGCGGATGGCGTCGGTGTTCCACTCGGGGGTCTGCCACTGGACCTCCGTGACGCCGTGGGCTGCGGCCGCCTCCCGTACGGCGTCGAGCAGGGCCCGTCCCCACCCGTGGCCGCGGTGCGCCTCGGTGACGAACAGGCAGTCCAGATGGGCGTGCTCGCTCGCCCGCCAGGTGGAGAACTCGCGGGAGAACGTGGCGTAGCCGACCACCTCGCCCCCGTGGTCGACGACGAGGCACCACGCCCTGGGGTCTGCCGAGAACAGCAGCGGTTCCAGGCGGGTGGCGAGATCGTCGGGCACGGGGTCGGCGCGCTCGAAGGCGGCGTGGGCCGCGCACAGCCGGGCGATCGCCGGCAGGTCGGTCGTGGTGGCCGCGCGGATGACTGCGGCACCGGCAGGAGGAGGGGGAGCGAGGGCGGGCATGCGGGGACCTCTCGTGTCGGCCGGACGGGCCAAGGTCCGGGCGGCGGGACCTGACCGGCGAGAGGTCCATCCTCCGATCCCCCCACGCCGCCCCACGAGTGGCGGGAACGCCCGAACCCGCCAAGATCCCGCCACCTGGGCGTCCGGTGGGAGACCTGAGCAGCCGGCGGCTAGGGCGAGGGCCGGGCCAGCACCGCCAGGTTGTGGCCGAAGGCCGCCACCACCCGGCCGCCCGGCCCGGTGGCCAGCCGGAGGATCCCGCAGGGGAAGACCGACTCCCGCCCGAGCTGCCGCCCTCCGGACAGGTCCCAGACCCGCACCGTCCCGTCGTCGCCACCGCTGACGGCGACCGGCCGGCCGTCCAGGACGGTTGTCGCCAAGGCACGGATCCGGCCGTCGTGGCCGGTCAGGGGCTCGCTGACCGGCTCGCCCGTGCTCAGGTCCCAGCATCGGACCGTGCCGTCCTCGCCGCCGGCGACGGCGACCGGCCGACCGGCCAGGACCGCCGTCGCCACCGCTTCCACCCGGTCGGCCGGCAGCGGTCCGCCCACCGCACGGCCGCTCGCAAGGTCCCGGACGCGGAGCGTACCGTCGTGGCTCCCGGTGACCACGACGGGTCGGCCCTCGAACTCGGCCGTCGCCACCGTGGTCACCCGGTCGGTGTACCCGGTGAGGGGCTCGCCGACCGGCTCGCCGGTGGTCAGGTCCCAGCACCGCACCGAGCCGTCCTCGCCGCCCGCGACGGCGACCGGCCGACCGGCCAGGACCGCCGTCACCACCGCCGGCACCGGGCCGGTACCGCACGTCCCCGGCGTGCCGACCGTGCGGCCGGTGGCCAGGTCCCGGACCTGTACCGTCCCGTCGTGGCTCCCGCTCACGGCGACGCGGCGCCCGGCTGCCGTGCCGATCGCGAGCGCCGTCACCCAGCCGTCCGGCTCGGTGAGCGGCCGGCCGACGGGTTCCCCGGTGGACAGGTCCCAGCATCGGACCGTGCCGTCCTCGCTGCCGCTGACGGCGAGCGGCCGACCGTCCAGGACCGCGGTCGCCACCGCCGTCACGTGGCCGGCGTGGTGGGCGCCGACGCTCGGGCCGTCGTGGCCCTCCTGCGGCGGCCAGAACCGGTGATCGACCCCGGCACCGGTGGCCCAGGTCACGGCCCGAGGCGCGGCCGGCTCCCCCGGTACCGCGACCGCCGTGATCCGCGCCGCCAGCGCACGGTCACCGAACCGGGCGGCGTCCAGGGCCAGCACCTGCCGGCGGACGGCCGCCCCGGCCTGGCGGTGCAGGTCGACCGACTGCCGGTACACCGCCGCCGCCAGCCGGGCGGCCGGCGCCTCGGCCTGATGGAGCAGCCCCACCACCCGGCTGGAGAACGAGTTCACCAGGAACGCCGGATCCGCCAACCGCCGGTCCACCTCGCCGAGTTCAGCACCACTACCGTCCGCACGCAGTTCCTCCGCCATGCCGTGTATCCAACCAGCCGGCACCGACGCACCGGCCGCCACCCGGCAGGGCTCGGTGAAGGCTCGTGTCGGTCGCGGACCGTATCGTTTGCCGCGATCACCATCAGAACGCACCATCGGGGGCCCACATGACCGTTCACCGGCCGGGACAGCCGCAGGACCTTCCACCGGCCGAGGAGCTGTGGGCGCGCTGGGCGCTGCTCGCCGCCCTCGAGGCGACCACCGCCTACGAGGAGCACCCGCCGCGGTTCCGGACCGGCCGCTGGCTCGACGACGAGGGCCTCCACTGGGACGACAGCGGCTGCACCTGGTGGGTGCTGTCCCGGGAGGGCGAGGGCCGGTTCGTGCTCTACGGCGAGGACGAGGCGAGCGAGGTCAAATGGTTCGAGCCGGCGATCGACGTGCTGGCGGGCGGCCCTGACTGGCTGCCGTACGAGACGCTGCGCGACCGGATCGAGGGGCGCGAGGTCGGCTGCGTCTACTGGTACGAGCAGGGGGCCTGGGCCCGCGCGCCGTACCCGGACGGCCTCGCCGACGACGGCCTGGACTGCGGCATGAGTTACTTCATCGACCGCGGCGAGGTGCTGGCCGAACTGAGGAACCACCAGGACACCCCGGACGGCCCCGGGGCCGAGAGCCTGCTGGCCGACGCGGAGGCGTACCGGCTGGAGCCGCGCCGGCTGTTGGAAGGGCTGGGGCGGACCAACCGCTACGACGATCCGCTGGACCGGCCCGCCCTCGTCCGGGTGCTGGCCCGCGCCGGGCTGACCGGGGAGGTCGCGGCGACCGGCGCGCTCTGACGCCGGCTCGGCGGCTCGGCGCCGGGGTCAGGACCGCGGGGCCCGGTGCCGATGTGCCCGCGCCGGTGCCCCGCCGGCTCGCTCGACCGGGATCCACAGCTGGGAGTCGGTCTCGGCTCCGACCTCCACCGGCCGTGTCCGCAGCAGCTCCGGGCCGGTCCGGCTGGTGTACGGGTTCGAAGGGAACCACTGCGTGAACACGTCGCGCCACAGCTCCTGGAGGGCGCTCGGATAGGGACCGCGGTTGTCGAAGACCGCCCAGGTGCCGGCCGGCACGTCGAGGGTGTCGAGCCCTTCGGCGGTCGCGCCGGGGCCGGTCACCGCGCCGATCCAGTAGTCCGCCTCGGCGCCCTCCTCCCGGCTGTCGGTCAGGTACACCACCGCCGACAGGATCCCCGTCGGCTCCTGCCCGGCCAGCTCCTTCATCCGGGCGATCGCCTGCTGGTCGAGGCCGGCCAGGTGCGCCTCGGCGCCCTCGTTCGGTCCCTCGTGCACGAGCGGGAGCCGGGCCTTCCTGCCGACGATCCGGAACGGCTCCTTCTCCACGATCCGGTACCGCATGGCCGTCCGGCCTTCGACGACCACGCGGAAGGACATCCGCGGCTGCGCCGTGAGCACCGCCCCCGTACGGCGGGCCTCGCCCGGTCCGATGCCGTGCACCGACCGGAACGCCCGGGCGAACGCCTCGCCCGAGCCGTACCCGTACCGCACCGCGATGTCGAGCAGCGTCAGCTCGCCGGCCAGCACCTCGGCCCCGGCGAGCGTCATCCGCCGCCGCCGCAGGTAGACCGGGAGCGGCATCCCGGCGAGCGCGGAGAACAGCCGTCGGAAGTGGTACTCCGACACCGCGGCGATCCGGGCCACCTCGGCCAGGTCGACCTCCCGGTCGAGGCAGTCCTCCAGGTGGTCCAGCGCCTGGTTCAGCCGCTCCAGCACGCCTGTCCGTCCTTCCCTCGTCCCGGGCCGGCCGACTGC
Source organism: Kitasatospora sp. NPDC094015 (assembly GCF_040304075.1). NCBI lineage: Bacteria > Bacillati > Actinomycetota > Actinomycetes > Kitasatosporales > Streptomycetaceae > Kitasatospora > Kitasatospora sp. NPDC094015. The sequence goes on along the minus strand of NZ_JBEOUL010000047.1, from coordinate 23,217 downwards.
CGGGCCGCCACCCTGAAGTCGAGAGGATCCGATCGTGCCCGACCCGACCGAACCGGTGCGGGAAGTGTCGGGTCCGAGGCCTCCGCGCTCCCCGAGGCTTACACCATGACTGATGTTGAAGGAGTTTGCGAGCCGCGGTTCGAGGCGGTCCGGGAAGCCCTCGCGGCGCTGCTCGGCCAGGACGACGTCGGCGCCTCGGTGGCCGTCCGCCTCGACGGCGAACCGGTGGTCGACCTCTGGGGCGGGTACGTCGACGCGGACCGCTCGGTCGGCTGGGAGCGGGACACCCTCACCGGCGTGAACTCGGTGTCCAAGACCATGACCGCCCTGTGCGCGCTGATCCTGGCCGACCGGGGAGATCTCGATCTCGCCGCCCCGGTCGCCGCCTACTGGCCCGAGTTCGCCGCCGCCGGGAAGGAGGGCGTGCTGGTGCGGCACGTGCTCTCGCACACCGCCGGCCTGCCGGATCTTCCCGGGCCGACGACGGTGGAGGAGCTGTACGACCGGGAGGGCGTGGTGGCGGGGCTGGCCGCGCAGGCCCCCGTGTGGGAGCCGGGAACGGCCGCCGGCTACCACGCGCTCACCTTCGGCTTCCTTGTGGGGGAGATCGTCCGCCGCGTCACCGGCCGCAGCCTCGGCCGGTTCTTCGCCGAGGAGGTGGCGGGACCGCTGGGGGCGGACTTCCACCTCGGCCTCGCCGCCGAGCACGACCACCGCGTCGCACCGCTCGTCCCGCCGCCGTCGCTGACCGACGAGTACACCGCCGACGCGCCGCCGGGACCGGACGGCACCCGCCGGGAGCACACCGGTCCCGCGATCCGCGTCAAGGACGCCAACTCCCCGGCCTGGCGCCGCGCGCAGCTCCCCGCCGTGAACGGCTTCGGCAACGCCCGCTCGGTCGCCCTGGTGCAGTCGGTGCTGGCGAACCGGGGGTCGGCGGGCGGTGTGCGGCTGCTCTCCCCCAAGGGGTGCGAGCCCGCGTGGGAGGAGGTGTTCCGGGGTGAGGACCGCGTGCTGGGGACGCCGATGTGCTGGACGACGGGATTCGGAAAGTTCGGCACCACGTTCGGCTGGGGCGGCTGGGGCGGCTCGCTGGTGGTGAGCGACCCTGATGCGCGCATGACGGTGGCCTACGTGATGAACCGGATGATCGACCGGGACCACCACGAGGACAACCGCGGCATGGAGATCGTCATGGCCGCCTACGCGGGCCTGCTCGGATAGCGCGGCGAGGGGCGCTCCGGCCGACAAGGGCGATGCGCGGGCGCGCAGGGGGTCACTCGCCCTGGCCGGCGCTCCCCACCGGGCCGATCTTCACCGGGGAGCCGGCGCCGTCCGTGACGGGCAGCGAGCCGGCGCCCGGCCAGGGCAGGGTGATCGGGTGGGTCTCGTCCGGCGGGGTCACCACCAGGCCGGTGATCCGGACGCCGGAGCCGCCCGAGGTGTTGGCCGGGTAGCTGATCCCGAAGTACGTCGACTTACCGGCCTTCACGACGCCCGCCACGACCGGCTCGCCGGAGCGCTGCGCGGACAGCGTGCCCGCGGAGGTCTTCAGGTCGACGCCCGCGTACCCGGCCAGCGTGCAGTCGGCGGAGCTGTGGTTCTTCAGCTCGACCACGACGGTGCGGTCGGCGTCGCCGGTGATGGTGCGATCAGCGGCGGTGACGGTCAGGTCCGTGGTGCGGCACTTGGCGCTCTTCCCGCCCCCGGTGGAGGCGGCCGGTGCGGCGGTGGACGGCGGGGTGGCCTTCCCCGGTCCGCTCGAAGCCGATCCGCTCGTCGCCGGGGTGCCCGAGGCCGGGGCGCTGCCGGGGACGGTGCCGGTGCCCGTCGTCGGGGCGGCGGTCGCGGCGCCCTGGGCGGTGCCGGAGTCGTCGTCCTGGCAGGCGGTGAGCGAGAGGGCGGCGACGGCGGCCAGGGCGGCGAAGGTGAGCTTGCTGACGCGCACGGTGTTTCCTCCGGGGTGGGTGACGGTGCCTGATGCTCGGTGCGAGCGGGTTTCCGAGGAGGAGGACCACCGGCCACGTCGAACCGTTCCGCGCGGGTCGGTCCCAGGACAAGCCTGTGACATGTACGGCCGGAAACACCTCGCGCAGCCGGCCGACCGACCCGGCCCGCACTCCCCCGCCGACCAGGCGTGGCCCGGATCGCGGCGCCCCCGGCGCGCGGCCGACGCGCTCGCGATCACCGGGACAGAGCTGTTACCTGGCGCACGGGTCTTCTGTGCCGGCGGAGTTGACGACACCTCACGGACCCTTCCGGGCGGCCGCGGACCGTGTGCGGAAATCCGGTTGGCGGACGGGGCCGGGCGCTGCTACCTTTCCGGAGGCCGTGCGAGAGAACGAGGAGGTGGTACCCGTGAACGCAGTATCGACATGGGTGCTCCCCTCCGGGGTCACGGTCGGGCGATAGGTCGTCCGGGAGCGCCGTTCCACGTGCACTCCCGAAAGGCACGACCATGCACTTCACTTCTGAGCAGCGTCTCGACGACGGCGTCGTCGAGCGCGCATTCACCCTCGGCGACATCCCCGGCATCCTGTGGACGCCGGCGTCCGCCTCCGCGTCCGCACCGGTGCCGCTGATCCTGCTCGGCCACCCCGCGCTCGGACTGGGCACCATGTACCCCCGGCTGGCGGGGCGGGCCCGGCAGGCCGCCGCGGACGGCTTCGCCTCGGCCACCATCGAACTCCCCGGCAGCGGTGACCGGCCGCGTTGGCCCGTCCTGGATCAGGCCCGCGCCGAGCTCCGGCGGGTGATGACGGCCGGCGAGCCGGTGAGCGAGGAGATCATCGACGCGCTCGTCCTCCCGCTCGTCGAGAAGTCGGTCCCGGAGTGGCAGGCCGCGATGGACGCGCTGCTGTCGCTGCCGGAGATCGGCGGCCCCGTCGGGTACTCGGGCGGGGTGATCTCCATCGGCGTCCGGCTGGCGGCGGTCGATCCGCGCATCGTGGCGGCCGCCCTGTTCGCGGGGAGCTTCGTGCCGCGCGCCATCGTCGAGGAGGCGCGCGGGGTCACCGTCCCGCTGCACGTCCTGCTGCAGTGGGACGACGAGGGCAACGACCGGCAGGCCTCCCTGGAACTGTTCGACGCGTTCGGCTCCAAGGAGAAGTCACTGCACGCCAACATGGGCGGGCACCGCGGCGTCCCGCAGTTCGCGGGCGACGTGGCGGCGCAGTTCTTCACCCGGCACCTGAAGTAGCACCTGGCCCGCGGGCGGAGGGCACGGCGCTCCTCCGCCCGCGGCGCCGTGGGCCCCTGCCCCCCGGTAGGGGCCCGTCCCGCCGGGCGGGTGGGTCTGCTCGCGGAGTTGCACCGGGTCGTCCGCCCAGCAGCACACCGGTCAGGGTGCGTACGAGCCGGGCCGGACGCCAATCGGTTCCGAGCGGCGACTTCCGTACGGTCAGCACCTGCGATGCCACCAGGCCAGCTCCGGGGCGGCCGTCGGTTCGTGATGTGTTCGCCGGAGGAGCACCGCGTCCAGGTGCTCCACCTGCGCCCGGAGTTCGGCGGCGGCTCTCGGCGGAAGCGTGGACAGAGCGTCCTGCAGTGTGTCCCGGGCCCAGCCCCCGCCGCAGCAGGGGCAGGTGTGCTCGGCCTCCCACTGCCTCCACCGGCGTTCGGTGCCGTGGACGCGCGCGGACCAGACGCTCAGCGCCACGGCCACGATGCCCGGGGACCATCGCTCCCGCTCGAGTACCCGGACGGCGGCGTTCGCCGCTCCCGACAGACCTGGGACGTCGCGGTACCTGATCCAGGGTCGGCCCCGGCCGCGTGCGCGCGACCGGAGTGAGGCCGGTGTTCTACGCGGCACGGGCCCTTCGGATGCAGGTCATGGCCGGCATCCTCCCACAAGGCTGCCGCAGTTGGCTCGTGCGCCGTTCGCCCGGCGGTAGGTCCGGACGCCACCGGGCGGCGGGGCCTGCGAGGCCTCGGCCCCGCCGCTCGGTGGTCAGCGCTTGGTGGTCAGGCCGAAGCCGTACGGGAACAGCGGGTCGTACTGCGCGTCGCCGATGTTGATCGGCTCCTGGGCCTCGCTGCGCGGCCAGGTGACGGGGAGTTTCCCGGTGAAGGGGCGCTTGCCGAACAGCACGTCGGCGACCCCGTCGCCTTCGCTGCCCGGAAGCCAGGACATCACGAAGGCGTCGGCCTGGGCCAGTTGACCGGTGATGATCTGGGGGCGGCCCGCGACGTCGAGGACGACGCAGGTGGTGATCGCGGAGCAGACCCGGTCGATGTTCGCCCGGTCGGTGGCGGAGAGTTCCAGGGTGTGGCCGCCGACGCCGACGTCGCCGATCCCTTCCGCGTACGGGGTCTCGCCGACGACCACGATGCCCACGTCGTGGCCGGCGGTGGGCGCGCTGGCGTCGGCGCTGTAGTCGACGTTGCCGGCGACCCGGCGGATGCCCTGCAGGATGGTGGTGCCGGGGAAGGCGGTGTTGCCGGACTGCCCCTGCCAGGTCACCGTCCACCCGCCGGCCTGGTTGCCGAGGTCGTCGGCGTTGACGCCGGCGACGTAGATCCGCTGGGAGGGCCGCAGCGGCAGGGCGTGCCGGTCGTTCTTCAGGAGGACCTGGGATTCGGCGACCGCGCGGCGGGCGACCGCCCGGTGCTCGGCCGAGCCGATGCTGCCGATGTTGCTGCGGTCCGTGAACGGGTGCTCGAACAGGCCGAGTCGGAACTTCGCCCGGAGGATGCGGGACACCGCGTCGTCGATCCGGGACATCGGCACCCGGCCGGCCTGGACCTCGGCCGCGAGGGCCTGCTCGAACTGCGGCGCGTCGTACGGCTGCATGAACATGTCCATACCGGCGTTGACCGAGGTGCGGACCTGGGTGGCGAAGTCGCCGGGCAGTTCGGTGATGGCGTCCCAGTCGCTGATCAGGAACCCGTCGAAGCCGATCTTCTGCTTCAGCACGTCGGTGAGCAGTTCCTTGCTGGCGCTCATCTTGACCGGGGCGCTGCCCGGCACGTCGGTCCACTGCACGGACGAGTAGGACGGCATGATGCTGCCGACGTGGTGCTGCTGGACGGCCGTGACGTACGGCGCGAGGTCGACCGCCTCGAAGCGCCGGTGGCTGGTGACGGTGACGCCGCGGTCGATGGTGTAGTCGCCCGTGGTGGAGGTGCCGTAGGTGGTGTCGCCGTCGCCCGCGAAGTGCTTGACGGTGGCGAGCACCCGGTCGGGTCGGGCCAGGTCGGTGGTCCGGGTGCCCTGGAAGCCGTCGACGGCGGTCGTCATCTCCTGCACCAGGCGCGGGTCTTCGCCGAAGCTCTCGTACGCCCGCCCCCAGCGCTCGTCCCTGGCCACGCACACGCACGGTGCGAAGACCCACTGCGGGCCGGTGGCGCGGGTCTCGGTGGCGGTGACGTGCTCCTCCTCGGCGACGAGCTGCGGGTCGCGGGTGGCGCCCATGCCGATGTTGTGGGGGAAGATCGTCGCGCCGACGAGGTTGCCGTCCCCGTGCACGGAGTCGATGCCGTACAGCAGCGGGATGTGCAGGCGGGTGGTGAGCGCCTGCCGCTGGTAGCCGTCGACCATGTCGGCCCAGGCGGTGGGGGTGTTGGGGGTCGGGGTGGAGCCGCCGCCCGACAGCAGCGAGCCGAGGCCGAGGGCGGCGATCCGGGCGGGGTCGGCGTCGACGGAGCCGCGCTCGGCCTGGGTCATCTGGCCGATCTTCTCCGCCGTGGTCATCCGGCCGAGCAGGTCGCGGACCCGCTGCTGGGTCGGCAGCACGGCGTTGAGGTACGGCGGCGTGCGCTCGGCCGGGGCGGCCGCCGGACCGGGGCCGGGTGCGGCCAGGGCCGAGGAGGTCGGGACCGCCGTGGCGATCAGGGTGGCCGCGGCCAGCAGCACGCCGGCGGCGCGGCGGGCGGGAAGGTGGTGGTGCCTCACGTCGGTACTCCTCGGGTGGGGTGGCGGTGGGGCGGGGGTCGCCGGGTGCCCCGCGACGTCGTCGGCGCCGCGGGGCGCCCCGGACGGGCGGGCTACCTCGATGTCCAGACCTGGTTGTCCTGGGTGCCGCCGCCGTAGCAGTCCCAGATCTGCAGCAGGGCGCCGTTGCCGGAGCCACCGGCGTCCAGGCACTTCGCCGAGGCGGGGTTGACGACGGTGCCGTTCGCGTCGAACCGCCACTGCTGGGCTCCGGTGCCGTTGCACGACCAGAGCTGGACCTTGGCACCGTTGGCCGTGGAGCCGCCGGCCACGTCGAGGCACTTGCCCGACTGCGGGTTCACCAGGGTGCCGCCGGTCCTGGTCCACTGCTGGTTCCAGCCGGCGCCGCAGTCCCACAGCTGGACCGGGGTCCCGTCGGCGGTGCCCCAGTCCTTGAGGTCCAGGCAGCGGCCGCTCTGCCGGCCGGCGACCGTGCCGGGCGTACCGCCGCCGCCGTCGGAGCCGTTGGCCTCGTACGAGAAGGAGTTCACGGCCAGGCCGGGGCCCCCGACCCAGGGCTCGAAGCCGAACTGCACGCTGGTCATGTACCACGCGGGCGACAGGTAACCCCGCCCGATCGAGTCGTCGGTGAAGTCCCTGATGTTCACCGTGATCGCGTTGGTGGGCTGCTGACGGACGTAGGAGACGGTGTTCCAGGCGACGCCGTTGTTCTGACGGCCGTACCAGACGTCCCAGTCGGCGCCCTCGATCCGGACGGTGGCGACCTTGGAGCCGAACGGTGAGGGCGGCCCGGAGTGGTTGGCCCAGATCATCATCTCCTCGCCGTTGTTCTGGCCCGACGGGTGGGCGCCGGTGTCGAACCACAGGTCGTACGCGGCGTCCCACTGCCCGTCGGCGGTCGAGAAGTCGACGCTGGTCCGCGGATTGCCGAAGGCCGACACCTGCAGGGGCAGGCCGTTGCCGGTGGAGCAGTTGCCGTAGTGGCACCCGGCGTAGATCGAGGGGTACGCCGCGGGCGCGCCGCCGGTGGAGACGTTGTGCCTGCCCTTGGTGACCTTGAAGCCCTGGTCGGTCACGTCGATGCACTGCTCGATCGAGTCGCCCCACTCGTTGTTCTGGACGACGTACTTTCCGCCCGCGACCTGCACGCTGTCGGTCCGGCCGCAGAGGGTGGTGCTCGCGAACGCCGGCGAGGCGCCGACCAGGGACAAGGAGGCCATCAGGAGCGCGGCGACGACGGCCGCGACCGCGGCGAGTGCGGCGGCGCCGGGGGCCGGCCTGGAACGGGATCCGGGCATGGGGGTCCTTTCGATCGCCGGGTGGGCGGCAGGCGCACCCGGGATGCGGTGGGGGCGGGCCGAGCGGCAGCGTGGGAGCGCTCCCGCAGGGGACTGTGCAGCGATCTGCGCCTTCCGGAGGCGACCGGGGGCACGCGGGCAGGTCGGATCCGTCGGCGCCGGCCGGGTGGGATCCGGTGCGGGAAGGGCGAACCGTACGGCGCACCCGTACTGCGACTCATGAAGCCAGCGGGGCTGACGGGCTGTCAAGGAGCGTGCATCGGTTCACTTTTTGAACGCTATGCGGCATGTCCCTGACGAGGGGAAACCCATTCGGCCGATCGGAGTTCGTTCAGGAACGGAACGGGCGACCCGAGATGCCGGCCCCCTGGGCGCCACCCGGGAACGGCTCCGGCCAGCACATCGGCGGGGCGTGCGGATCGACCCGGCGGACGGCGGTCGGCGGACGGCCGCACGGAGCGGCCCGGCAGGGGGCATGGACAGCTCGCTCGGCGCAGGACATGTCAATTCAACAGTCAACGTGATGGCATGGCCCCCGGGGCCGCCCGCTGCGGATCCGGCCGGACACGCGGTGAGCCGGGCCCGGCTGCGCGGCGCGGTCGGGCTGGCCGTAGCCTGCGACCATGACCGACACAGTGCTGCCGACCCCCGATGAAGCCTTCGCCATGCTGCTGGCCGGTAACCAGCGGTTCACCGCCGGCGCGCCCCAGCACCCGAACCAGGACGCCGCACGCCGCGCCGCCACCGCCCCGTCGCAGAGCCCGTTCGCGGTGCTCTTCGGCTGTTCGGACTCCCGGCTGGCCGCCGAGATCATCTTCGACCAGGGGCTGGGCGACCTGTTCGTGGTGCGCACCGCCGGCCACGTGATGGGCCCGGAGGTGCTGGGCAGCATCGAGTACGGGGTGAGCGTGCTCGGCAGCCCCCTGGTGGTCGTCCTCGGGCACGACTCCTGCGGCGCCGTCGCCGCCACCCGCGCCGCCGTCGAGGACGGCACCACCGCCACCGGCTACGTGCGGGACGTCATCGAGCGGGTCACCCCGAGCGTGCTCGCCGCCCGTGCGGCCGGTCACACCGAGGACAGCGACTTCATCCACACGCACATAGAGCACACCGTCGACCTGCTCCTGGACCGCTCGCGGACCCTCGCCGACGCCGTCGAGCTGGGCCGCACCGCGGTCGTCGGCCTCTCCTACCGCCTCACCGACGGCACCGCCCAGCTGGTGACGGCCCGGGGCCTGCGGAAGGCCGCACCCGCGGCAGCCTGACTCCGGTGATCCGGGCGGTCGGGACGAGGCGCTCACCGAGTCCCGACCGGAGCGCTCACCGAGTCCCGGCCGGAGCGCTCGCCGGGTCCCGGCCGGGTCGGCCGTGTGGGCGACGGCTTCCCGGGAAGGCGCGGGTCATGCCGGTTGCCCGGCCGGTGGACCTCGCACCGTGGAGCGACCCGGATCGTCGACAAGGAGGAGTCGTCATGGCGTGGATCCTGCTGCTGGTCATCGTGGCGATCGTGCTGGGCCTGGTCGGGGCCGTCGTCCACGGCTTGCTGTACCTGCTCGCCATCGGGATCGTGGTGTTCCTGCTCGCCGTGCTCCTCAGCGCGGCCAGGTTCCGCCGGGGCGGGCGCGGACCGACCCGCTGACCTCCGGCGCCCGCCTGCGCGTCACCCCCGGCGGTCCCGGCCCGCGGCGTCGGCGCGGGCGAGGTAGGCGCGACAGGCGGACGCCACCGCCTCCAGGTAGCGCAGCGCACCGGCGCGGTCCTCCTCGCCCAGCCCGTCGGCGGCACCGAACAGCAGGCCGAGCAGGGGGGCGAGTTCGCCCATGACGTGCTGGTACCCGCCGGCGGTGACGTCGAGGACCTGGCGGCGGCCGTCGCGCGGGTGCGGCTCCCGGACCATGTGCCCCTCGGCCACGAGCCGATTCACCGACTGGGTGCCGGCGGCGCTGGTGACCCCCAGCCGCCGGGAGAGCTCGACCGGCCCGATCGGATCGCCGGCCCGCTTCGCCATGACGACGTGCTCGACCGCCTCGACGTTGGTCAGCGGCATGCCCAGGCGCTCCGCCAGCGCGGCCCGGCTGAGCTGGGTGAGCGTGAGGACCTCGCGCAGCGCCTGCGACAACGTGTCGCCCCCGGGCACCGCGGCGGCGGGCGGGCCGCCGCCGGGGTCCGACCCGCGGCCCGTACCCGATCCATGTTGTTGCGCCATGAGGCCAAGTCTGACACGGTGACACTCGCTAAGTTACTTAACGATATGAGAGCGTGTGTCCCCGTGACCTCGAATCCCACCGGCAGCCTGCCGCGCTCAGCACCCCCCTCCGCCGCCGCCCGGGCCGCCCGACCCGGGCGGTCGCGGGCGACGGCGTGGCTGGTCCTGCTCCTCACCCTGGTCGGCCTGGGTGCGGCGTTCTCCTTCGGCCCGTCCGGTGCCACCACCACCGAGGCCACCGGGACGGGGCTGCCGGCCGCCTCGCAGTCCGCGCGGGTCGCCGAGCTCGTGAAGAGCTTCCCGTCCGGCGCGGTGGCGCCCGCGATCGTCGTCTTCAGCAATCGCGACGGCAGCGCGCTCACCCCCGATCAGCAAGCCGTCGTCGCCGCACGCGCGGTACCGCTCGGCGCGCTGGGCATCGCGCCCGGCGCCGCGCGGCCCGAGAGCCTGCGGGGCACGGTCGCCACCGTCGCCGTCCTGCTGCCCACCGGCGCCGGGGACTCCGACAACAGCGCCGCCGTCGACCGGATCCGCCGGACCGCCTCGGACGGGCTGCCCGAGCCGCTGCGCGCGCAGGTCACCGGTGCACCCGCCGTCCGCGCCGACATCGGCAAGGTCTTCCAGCGCGCGGACACGAACCTGCTGCTCGCCACCGCCTCGGTGGTCGCACTGCTCCTGCTGATCACCTACCGCAGCCCGATCCTGTGGCTCGTCCCGCTCCTGGTCGTGGGCGCCGGCGACCGGCTCGCGGCCGTCCTGGTCGGGGTGCTCGCCCCCCATGCCGGCGTCCAGGTCGACGCCTCGGCCGCCGGCATCCTCTCCGTGCTGGTCTTCGGCGCCGGCACCGACTACGCACTGCTGCTGGTCTCCCGCTACCGCGACGAACTGCACCTGACGGACGACCGGTTCACCGCCATGGCCCGTGCCTGGCGCGGGACCGCACCCGCCGTCCTGGCCAGCGGCACCACCGTCGTACTGAGCCTGCTCACCCTGCTGGCCGCCGAGCTGACCGGCAACCGCGGGCTCGGCTTCGCCGGCGCGGTCGGCATCCTCACCGCCATGGCCTTCGGCCTCCTCGTCCTGCCCGCGGCGCTCGTCCTCCCCGGACGGTGGCTGTTCTGGCCGCTCGTCCCCCGGGTCGGCGACCCGGTCACCGCCGACCGGCGCGGCCTGTGGGCCCGGATCGGCACCGCGGTCGCCGCCCGACCCGCCCAGGTGGCCCTCGCCGGCGCCGCCGTCCTGCTGCTCCTCGCCTCCGGGGCGCTCGGGCTGCGCACCGGACTGGCCAGGGCCGACTCCTTCCGCACCACGCCCGAGGCCGTGCTCGGCCAGCGCACCCTCGCCGCCGTCCAACCCGCCGGGGCCGCCGACCCGCTGACCCTGCTGTCCACCGCGACCACCGGCGACCAGGTCGCCGGGGCGGCCGGCCAGGTACCCGGTGTCGCCTCGGTGACCCCCACCGACCGCACCGAGCGCTACGCGCGCGCCGACGTCGTCCTCACCGCCGCGCCCGGCACCGCGGAGTCCGACCGAACCATCCGGGCACTGCGCGACCGGGTCGGTTCCGTCCCCGGCGCGGACGCCCTGGTCGGCGGCGCCACCGCACAGGAGTACGACACCGCCCGCGCCAACGCGCACGACACCCGGGTCGTGGTCCCGCTCGTCCTCGCCATCGTGCTGCTCGTCCTCGTGGCGCTGCTGCGCGCGCTGCTCGCGCCCGTCCTGCTGGTCGCCACCGTCATCGCCTCCTACTTCGCCGCCCTCGGCGCCGCCCGGGTCGTCTTCCGCACCGTCTACGACTTCCCGGCGCTGGACAGCAACGTCCCGCTGCTGTCCTTCCTGTTCCTGGTCGCCCTCGGCGTCGACTACAACATCTTCCTGATCGCCCGCACCCGCGAGGACACCCTCGCCGGGCACGACACCCGCCGCGCCGTACTGCGCGCCCTGGCCTCCACCGGCGGGGTCATCACCAGTGCGGGCATCCTGCTGGCCGCCGTCTTCGCCGTCCTCGGCGTGCTGCCGCTGATCACGCTCACCCAGATCGGCGTCATCGTCGGCATCGGCGTGCTGCTGGACACCCTGCTGGTGCGGACGGTCCTGGTGCCGGCGCTCGTCCTGCTCACCGGCCACCGCTTCTGGTGGCCCGGGCGGCCCGAGGGCACCGGCACCGGCCGCTGAAGGAGAGGCCGGGACGGTAGACCGGGCACCGAACGGGCACACGCACGGCGCGGAGCTGTCCACCGTCCCGGCCCCGCGCCCCGAGCAGGAGGCGTGGCATGAACCCCGTCGAACGCGCGGTGCGCGGCATCGACCGCGCCCAGCAGCGCCACACCCCACCGGCCGTCGTGATCGGTGTGGTGAGGAAGTACGGCGACGACCGCGGCGGTCTGCTCGCCGCGCTGATCACCTACTACGGCTTCGTCGCACTGATCCCGCTGCTGCTCCTGCTCTCCACCGTCCTCGGCTTCGTGCTGCACGGGCACCCCGGCGCGCAGCGGGCCGTGGTGGACTCCGCGCTCGCCGACTTCCCGATCATCGGCGATCAGCTGCGCCAGAACGTCCACTCGGTCCAGGGCAGCGGGATCGCGCTGGTCGTCGGCCTGGTCGGCCTGGTCTACGGTGCACTCGGGATCGCCCAGGTCCTCCAGCACGCCATGGCCGAGATCTGGAACGTCCGCAACACCGACCGCCCCGGCTACTGGCCCCGCCTGGCCCGCAGCGCCCTGCTGTTCACCACCCTCGCCACCGGCCTGCTGCTGGCCACCGCCGCGGCCGCCCTGATCGGCACCACCCTGACCGGCCTACCCGCGCGCACCGGCGCGCTGGTGCTCTCGGCCGTGCTCAACTCCGCGCTGTGCCTCGCCTGCCTGCGCATCCTCACCCCCGCCGGCGTGCCCGTCCGCGCCCTGCTACCGGGTTGCGCGCTCGCCGGACCGCTGTTCACCCTGCTGCAGGCGTTCGGCGCCGTCCTGGTCACCCACCAGTTGCGCCACGCCACCGCGGTGTACGGATTCTTCGCGACCGTGATCGGCCTGCTCTCCTGGCTGTACCTGGCCGCGCAGATCACCCTGTACGCGGCCGAGACCAACGTGGTGCTGCACCGGCGGCTGTGGCCGCGCAGCCTGCTGCAACCACCGCTGACCGGTCCTGACGAGGAGGTCCTGACGGCGGTCGCCCGGCAGGAGGAGCGCCGCCCCGAGCAGCACGTCGAGGTGACCTTCACGGATCGTCCGGCCCCCACCGGGCAGCGGGACCCACCGCACCGGCCGGACGACGGCGGGAACCGCCGCCCGTGACGGCGGCGGACGGTCGGGGGGAGGTCGGCCCGAACCCTGCGGCCGGGTGGGCGGAGAGGGCAGGATTCGAACCTGCGCGGGCCCCGAGGGACCCTGCTCGGCCGTCGCCGGCCAGGCACCCGATGAACCGCTCCGGGCACCTCTCCCTACCAGGGGCCACCGGACCCCTGGCGTGCCATCAGGATGTCCCGACCGCCTGACCGGGCGCTGACCCCCGGCTGACGCCGGCGCGGCGGCGCACCGCGCTCAGCGGCCCCGCTGCTCGCGGTGGGCCGCGACCCGCACCCGGGTGCCGCAGCGGGGGCACCGGCCTGTCCCGGCGCGGCCGTCCGGCATCGCCTCCGGTGGCTCGTATTCGCCCACTCCCGCGCCTCGATGGTTGACAGCAGTCACAGGTTCCCCGCAGGATCCACCCGCCACTCGCACATCCGGCAACCGCCACCGCCCCTGCCACGGAAGGACCACCACCGATGCGTCGCACCGCCGCCCTGTTGATCACCCCGCTGCTGGCCGGTACCGCAGCCCTCACCGTCCCGACCGTCGCCCAGGCCCAGGGCGCACCCTCCGCCCCGACCTCGGGCCAGTGCGTGGCCTACACGTCCGGGCCGTTCGGCGTGGGGGTCTGTTCCGGCCTCGAACCCCGCCGGGCTTGGTCGGTCAGCGCGAAGTGCATGTCCGGCATCACCGTCTCCAGCGGCCTGCAGCTCGGCGACCGCACGGCCACGGCCTGGTGCGGCAACAGCCAGGCGTACTCGGCCTCGTACTCGATCGGCCCGATCCTCCCGTAGCCCCCCGCCCGGGCCGTGGCCCGCAGACGCAGCGCGCGGGCCGTGGCCCGCGAGCGCGGCGCCCGGGCCTCGCGGGGCGCACCGCCCGTGATCGCGAGGCCCGGGCCGGGGGATCAGCCGCAGTGGGAGTCGAAGCCGCCGCTGACGTTCTCCCCGATGCCGCCCTCCCAGTCGATGCAGGAGTTCGGCGCGTGCAGGTACACCGGGCCGGCGTAGCTGGTGTAGTACTTCTCGTCCAGGTCCGCCCAGGTGGAGGCGCCGGCCTTCTTCAGGCCGGCGAGCATCAGCAGTGCGGGGCCCGGGTTGTTGCGGACCGTCACCACGCAGTTGTTGCCGTTGGAGCGGTTGTAGGTCAGGTAGACCGTGCCGCCGGAGTTCAGGTCCCGGTGGTCGATCGTGCTGTACCCCGAACCGCAGGCCCCGTTGTACGACGCCGCCTGCGCGCTCGCCGGTACGGCCATCACGGTGCCACCGATCGCCAGGGCCAACACCCCGGCCCGGGCGACGGATCGCTTGCTTCGCTGGTGCATCCGGTACCGTGCTCCACTCTCGTCTCGGCCCGCACGGGCCACTGCCCGCACGGAAGTTCGAGAGCGTAGGCGGCGACCGTATCGGCCGCATATCGCCCGGAGCGCGAGGGCCTCAGCGCGTGGCCGGCGGGAGGACGGCGTCGGCCAGCGCCAGCACGTACCGCATGTCCGCACCGCCGACGTCGGTGGGGTTGAACGAGTAGACGATCGTCCGGGCGAGGTCGCGGGTCGCGAACACCCCGCTGGTGTACCCGGGGCGGGTGCCGGTCTTGCCCCACAGGTCCACGCCGTTGAGCACGGTGTGCTCCAGCCCCATGCTCATGCACGCCCGCCCCGGCACCGGGCCGGCCGCGCAGTGGCTGCTGCTGCGGTTGGGCACGTCCGGCACGGTGAACAGGAGCTTCTGCTGCGCGGCGGGCAGCAGCCGGCCACCGAACAGCGCCGTCACGAAGTGGTCCAGGTCGGGCGCGCTGGAGATCAGGCCGCCCTCCGCCCACGGGAACGGGCTCTGCTCGGTGACGTCCACCCTCCGGGTGCCGCCGTTCCCGTCCGGCACGCTCAGGTAGGCCCGGGCGGCCGGGTGGGCGAGGTACGGATCGTCCGCCGCCGGCACATCGGTGTCCCGCAGGCCGAGCGGGCGGGTGATCCGGTTGCGCACCTCCTGCGCGTACCTGTGCCCGGTGACCTGCTCGATCAGCAGGCCGGCCACGAAGGTGTTCATGCCGTTGTACTCCTGCGCGGTGCCCGGCTCGAAGCTCATCGCCTGGCCCGCCATCGAGTCGACCACCTGGCGCGGTGTCATGCTCCGGAACCGGTGCTCGACGAACCAGGCGTTGGAGCCGTCGCCCCAGCCGTCGCCGGTGCCGTTCGGCAGGCCGCTGGTGTGGTTCAGCAGCTGCCCCACCGTCACCGGCGCCAGCCCGGCCGGCAGCACGCCCGGCAGGTAGTGCTGCACCGGCGTGTCCAGGTCGACCCGGTGCTCGGCGGCCAGTTGGAGCACCACCGTGGCCGTGAAGACCTTCGAGATGCTGCCGATCCGGAACCGCCCGTCGACGTCGACCGGGCGTCCGGTCGCCAGGTCCCCTTGGCCCCAACTCGTGCTGTAGCGACCGGCGCTGCCCGTCACCCGCAGCAGCGCGCCCGTCAGATCGGCGTTCGGCAGTGCGGGCACCGCCTGCCGGATCGCCGCGCGGTCCAGCGGCGGCAGCCCGGCCCGCGCCGCCGACCCGCCGGCCGCGGCGGCCACCGCGCCGGTACCGCCGGACCCGCTCGCCAGGGCCGGCGTGGCGACCCCCGCCGTGAGCGCCACCAGCAGCGCGCCGGTGGCGGCGATCGTCGACCAACGGGTGCGATTGCGCTTGGAGTTCATACCTGAGGTTCCCCCGGTTCGGTGCCCGCGGCCGGTCTCTCCGGCCGCGGCACCCAGCCTGCCGGTCCGTGCGCGAGCGGCCATCGGGGATCGTCCCCGAACCGACCCGGAGCCGTCCATGACAGGGCCTCAGGGTCGCGCCGTCCGGGCCGGGCGGCGCTCCCCCGGCCCGGAGGGTGCTGGTGTCAGCCCGCGTGGAGCGCCGCACGCAGGACGGTGGTGGCCTGGGCGATGGCGGCCGCGGCGGCGTCGGTCCCGCGCAGCGCGTCGAGCATCACGAAGTCGTGGATGATGCCCTGGTAGCGGGTGGCGGTCACCGGCACGCCGGCGGCGCGCAGCTTGTCGGCGTAGGCCTCGCCCTCGTCGCGCAGCACGTCCGCCTCGGCGGTGATGACCAGGGCGGGCGGCAGGCCGGTGAGCTGCTCGGTGGTGGCGCGCAGCGGGGAGGCGGTGACCTGGGCCCGCTCGGCGGGGTCGGTGGTGTACTGGTCCCAGAACCACTGCATGCCGTCGCGCCGCAGGAAGTAGCCGGTGGCGAACTGCCGGTAGGACGGGGTGTCGAAGGCGGCGTCGGTGACGGGGTAGAACAGGACCTGCTGGACGAGCGGGAGGTCGCCCCGCTCCTTGGCCATCAGGGTGAGGGCGGCGGTCATGTTGCCGCCGACCGAGTCGCCGGCCACGGCGATCCGGGTGGCGTCCAGTGCGTGGTCGGCGCCGTGGGTGACGATCCACCGGGCGACGGTGTAGTTCTGCTCGATCGCGACGGGGTAGCGGTGTTCCGGGGAGAGGTCGTACTCGGGGAAGACCACGGCGGCGCCGGCGCCGACGGCCAGTTCGCGCACCAGCCGGTCGTGGGTGTGCGCGTTGCCGAACACCCAGCCCGCGCCGTGGATGTACACGATCACCGGGAGCACTCCGGTGGCGCCGGCGGGCCGCACGATCCGCGCCCGCACGCTGCCGGTCGGACCGCCCTCGACGGTCACCCACTCCTCGTCCACCGTCGGCTTGTCGATCTCGCCGGACTGCACCTCGTCCACCAGCTTGCGGCCTTCGGCCGGCGCGAGCTCGAACAGGAACGGCGGCTGCGAGGTGGCCTCGGCGAACTCCGCGGCGGCGGGCTCCAGCACCGGGGTTGCGGGGGTGTGGTCGGACATGACGGTCTCCTCACTCCAGGGTGGGCCCGATGCCCACGGCCAGAAGACTATGACACGATTACATTGTGCGCAAGGTAATCGTGGACGTTGAACTCGCCCCATCGGTGGTCTAGGCTCGGGAGCGCACCCGCGCGGATCCGGATCGTCGCGGGTGCCCGCGACACCAGGAGTACGAACCGATGAACGCCCAGGCGAGCGCCCCCGAGCAGGAGTTCTCCCCACTCGTGGACGACCAGCTCTGCTTCGCCCTGTACGCCGCCTCGCGCGCGGTGACCGCCCGCTACCGGCCGTTTCTGGAACCGCTCGGGCTGACCTACCCGCAGTACCTGGTGCTGCTGGTGCTGTGGCAGGACGACACCGTCGCGATCAAGGACATCGGCGCCGCGCTGCACCTCGACTACGGGACGCTCACCCCGCTGATCAAGCGCCTGGAGGGCGCCGGCCTGGTCCGCCGCGAGCGCCGCCCCGACGACGAGCGCACCGTCCTGGTCACCCTCACCGACCAGGGCCGCGACCTGCACACCCGGGCCCGCGGCATCCCGGCCGCGATGGGTTCCGCCATGGGCCTGACCCCCTCCCAGTTCGACCAGGCCCGCACCCTGCTCCGACTGCTGTCCACCAACGTCTCCGCGCCCGAGTAGCACCGCACCGAACGGCGGGCGCCGGTCGAGCAGGTGGACCCGGACGCCGCGGCGGCGGAGGCGGTGGCCGGCGGGCTCAGCCTCGGGGCAGCGGTACGGCGGTCGGCGTACCTGATGGGTGGGTCCGGCCGCCGAGGGTGGTGGTGAGCGTGGCGTCCACGGCGGCGGCCAGCTCGGTGTCGTCCGGTTCGTTCCATGCCGTGGCGAGGTGGCCGTCGGGGCGGACCAGCGCGGCGCGGACCTCGTGCCAGCCGGTGCGCGGCACGTCGAGGCTGCCGTGGTGCACGCCGACGTGGCGCTGCGCGCGGCCGGCCAGCGCGCGGTGCGCGGTGAGGTCGAGCAGGAGGTAGGCGTCGGCGCGCAGCAGGCCGAACAGGTCGGTGCCGGCGAAGGTGGTTCCGGGGGCGCGGCTGCCGGTGAGCGGGTGGGCGGTGGGATCGCCGGCCGGGTAGGTGACGTCGAGCGCGCTGAGGCGGCCGGCCAGCACCTCGCCGGCCTCGGAGGAGCCGAGCAGCACGCGGTCGAGCAGGGCGCGCAGGGCGAGGCCTTCGGGGGTGAAGGCGTGGAACAGGTGGGTCTGGGCGCGGCTGTGCTCCATCAGCTGCCGGCCGACCGGGTGACGGTCCGTGTGGTAGCTGTCCAGCAGCCCGGGGCCCGCCCAGCCGTTGACGGTGGCGGCGAGCTTCCAGCCGAGGTTGAAGGCGTCCTGGATGCCCACGTTCATGCCGACCCCGCCGGCCGGGTAGTGCTGGTGGGCCGCGTCGCCCGCAAGGAGGACGCGGCCGCTGCGGTAGCGCTCGGCCAGCCGCGTGGCGTTGCCGAACCGGGAGAGCCAGGACGGGTCGTGCAGGCCGAAGTCGTCCCCGGCGATGGCCACGGTCTTGTGCCGCAGCTCCTCCAGCGTGAGGTCGCCGGGCCATGCGGTGGTCGCGCTGTCGGGGCTGGTGCCGACGATCCGCCAGCGGCCGTCCGGCAGCGGCACGATCATCAGCCCGCCGTGCTCGCCGAAGCGGCTGAAGCCGGGCGGCGGCACCTCGCGCAGGCGGACGTCGCCGAGCCAGCCGAGGTAGGTCGAGGGCGTGCCGGGGAAGCCGATCCCGGCGGCCTCGCGCACGGTGCTGCGGATGCCGTCGCAGCCCGCGAGGTGGCCGGCCCGGATGGCGTACGGGCCCGTCGGCCCCTCGACCCGCACGACGACCCCGTCCTGCTGTTCGGTGATCCCGGTGACCCGGTGACCGCGCCGGACGGTGGCGCCGAGGCCGAGGGCGTACTCCTCGAACAGCTCCTCGGTGCGGGCCTGCGGGAGGAAGAGGGTGTACGGGTGCGGGGTGTCCAGGACCGAGAAGTCCAGCCGGGTGGGGAGGTTGGCGAAGTGACCGGTGGGAATCCTCAGCGACTCCGCCAGGAACCTCCGGTGCACGCCGCGCGAGGCCAGTACCTCGACGGTGCGCGGGTGCACGGTGAGCGCCTTGGAGCGCTGGTCGACCTCGGTGCGCTGTTCGAGGACGGTGACGCCGACGCCGTTCAGCCGGAGTTCCGCCGCCAGCCAGAGGCCGACCGGTCCGCCTCCGGCGATGACGACCTGCTGCTCTTCCATGGGATCCACCTTCTCCGTGGGCCGACGCCCGGGCGGCAGGCCCGAGCACCACTTCTCGGTCACTGACCGAGAAGCGTGGACACAGTAAACTCGGTCGGTGACCAAGAGGCAAAGCGGCGACCGGCTCGATCCGGCCGCAGTGACCCGCGCAGCGTTGGAACTACTGGACGACAAGGGCCTGGAGGCGGTGTCCACCCGGGCGGTCGCCGACCGGCTCGGCGTGCGCATGAGCACCGTGCAGTGGCACGTGAAGAGCAGGGGCCGGATGGTGGAGCTCATGGCGGACGCCGTGTTCGGCGAGATCCCGCTCACCGACCTGCCCCCCGACCCCGAGGAACGGGCCCGCGAACTCGCCCGCCGGTGCCGGCGCGCGCTGCTCGCGCACCGCGACGGCGCGGCCCTGGTCGTCGGCACCTACCCGGCCGAACCGCACACCCTGCGGTTCGCCGAACTCCTGGTCGAGGCACTGCTCGCGCGCGGTTCGGCCGCCCGTGAGGCGGCCTGGACGGCGTGGACGATCAGCTACTTCACGCTCGGCCTGGTCCAGGAGGAGCAGGCCGCCGGCGACCACCCGTGGAGCGAGGTCCTCGCCGCCACGATCTCCCCGGCGACCCACCCGGCGCTCCACGCGACGGCCCCGCACCTGACACCCGAATCGTTCGACGAGCGCTTCGAGTTCGGCCTGGCCACCATCCTCGCGGGGAGCTGATGCGGCCCGGGCGATGCCCAAGCCGGGTCCTGGCCGGGCCCGGCCAGGCAGCCCTGGTCGTCAGCCGGCCGGGTGCCAGGTGAGCCCGCGATTGTCGTCGATCGCGGCGGCGTGGGGCGGCGTGCTGCCGCCGAGGGCCGCGTGGTGCCGAAGGGCCGGCGCGCCCGTCTCCAGCGCGTTCGCGAGGTCGTCCAGCATGGCGGCGACGGAGGGCCAGAGCGGCACCTCCAGGGAGCACGTCTCGTGGTCCCGGCGCAGCACCGCGCCGTGGGTGCCACCGGGCCGCAGGTCGACGATCAGCCCGTCGCCGCCCGGGCTCAGCCCGATCGGCATGTACGCGGGCAGGTAGCGGGTGTCGACCGGCTCGACCTCCTGCTCGGCGACCAGCAGCCAGATCGCGTGCGTCTCCAGCGCCTCGTCCAGTGCGACCGCGGCGAACTCGTCCAGGATCCAGTGGCCCTGGGCGACACCCGGCAGCAGCCACCACGCCGTCAGATCCGGCGGCAGCAGCAGCCCGAGGTGCTCCTCGAAGGCTGCCAGACGCGCGCGGTCGGCGGCCGGCCTGACCGGCTCCACGGGCGGCCGGGTGTGGGTGAGCAGCCAGGTGGCGATGCGGCCCCACGAGGTCGGTACGTCATGATCAGCTGTGGTCATGCCGGGCAGTCCGCCCGGTCGGGCCGGGGTCCGGACCGGCCGGGTGGGCCGCTCTTCCGTCAGTCCCACCAGAACGACCACCGGGGCGAGCCCACCAGCTGCTCGGCGTAGGCGACGAGGGTGCCGGCGCCCTGGAACACCAGGTCCGGGCAGAGCGCGGTGTGCTCGGCGGCCACCGGGAGGGCCTCGGTGACCGTGGTGGGTGGCAGCGGGACGCTCAACCCCAGGGTGTCGAAGCCCACGTCGACCACCTGGGCACCGAAGCGGCGTTCCCAGTCGGCGAGCACGGCGGCGATCTTCCCGGTGTCCCCCTCGTGGTTCACCGGGCCGCTCCACCCGCACACCGCCAGTGCCTCGGCGCCGCTGCCCGCCGGCACCAGGCCGAGGCGGCGGCCGGCGCCGACGGACTCCAGGACGTCGGCCAGATCCCGGGCCGCGCGGTCGGCCGCCCCCTCGGGCACCCGGACGGCGGGGGCCGGTCCGGGCCGGCCGAGGCCGAACGGGGCCAGGGCGGCGGCGAGTTCGGGCTCGTCCCCGTACTCCACCTCGCTGTCGCCGCCGCCGGTCCACCAGGTGCGCAGCAGGGCCGCCGGGTCGTACAGGTCGGGGTCCGAGGCGTACCCCGGGTCCAGCTCGCCGGAGAGCCACGGGCGGACGTCGGGCCCGTCGTCCAGTGCTCCGAGCAGCAGCGGCCACAGGCCCGTCGCTGCGTGTGCGCGGTGCAGCCGGGCCCACAGCCCGGCGGGGGCGGGGGCCTCGCTGATCCAGAGCACCGGCGCCCCGCCGCCGCCGTGGTGCCCGTCGTCGCCGCCGACCAGGCGCCCGGGCGGCAGGGCGACGGGTACGGCGGCGAGGGCGCGGGTGAGGTCCACGGGACTGGTCATGCCGGCACCCTAGGGGCCGGGTCCGACAGTGCGGACGGCGCCGGCCCGGCCCCTGGCGCGGCTCACGCTTCGATGTTCTCCAGGTCGGCGAGCAGGCCGGGGTGCGTGGGCTGCCAGCCGAGGGCGGCGCGGGTGCGTGCGGCGGAGGCGGGCTGGTCGATCGCGAAGATCGGGCCGAGCGGGCCGAAGCTCTCCTGCGGCACCGATTCGGCGGGGAGCCCGAGGCGGCGGCCGATGACCGCGGCGATGTCGCGGACGGCGTCCCCCTCGTCGCCGACGGCCTGCCAGACGCTGCCGCCCGGCGCCTGCTCCAGGGCCAGCCGGAAGAGCACGGCGGCGTCGCGCGCGTGCACGGCGGGCCAGCGCTGGCTGCCGTCCCCGGGGTAGCCGGCCACGCCGGTGCCGCGGGCGATCTCGGTGAGCAGCCCGGCGAACCCGCCCCGGCCCTGGTCATGGACCGTGCGCGGCAGGCGGACCGCCGAGCTGCGGACGCCTTGGTCGGCAAGCTCCAGCACCCGGTTCACGGACCGGCTGCGTCCGCCGACCGGCCCGTCGAGCGGCAGCGGGTCGTCCTCGGTGGAGACGCGCCCGGGCACGTACGGGGTGCCCGAGACGGTGACGAGCGGCCGGCCGGTGCCGACCAAGGCGTCGCCCAGGGTCGCCAGCGCGGCGGCCTCCTCGCCGATGCCGCGGGCGAGCGCCTCGGCCGAGCTGAAGTCGTTGCTGAAGGCGAGGTGGATGACGCCGTCCGCCTGCTCCGCGCCGGCCCGCAGCACCGCGAGGTCGGTGAGGGCGCCGCGGAGCACCTCGGCGCCGGCGGCCTTCGCCGCGGCGGCGGAGGCGTCGGAGCGGGCGAGGGCGGTGACCGTGTGGCCTGCGGAGAGGAGTTCGGCGACGACGGCCGAGCCGACGAGGCCCGTTCCGCCGGTGATGAAGACGCGCATGGCAAGCTCCCGAGCGTGATGCGACAGGTGTCCCATCACTGTACGCCGTGATGCGACATCTGTCGCATCGCTTAGGATGGCGGTATGCCGAGATGGAAGCCCGACGCCCGCGAGCGCCTGGTCGTGGCCGCGCTCGCCCTGTTCGCCGAGCAGGGCTACGACGAGACGACGGTGGCTCAGATCGCCGAACGCGCCGAGCTCACCCGGAGCACGTTCTTCCGCCACTTCGCGGACAAGCGGGAGATCCTCACCGCCGGGCAGACCGCCCTGAGCCGCCTGCTCGCCGAGGGCATCGATGAGGCACCGGCCGGGGCGAGCCCGCTGGACGCGGTCGCGGCCGGGCTGGAGCGCGCCTCGGGCGAGATGACCTCCTTCAACCGGTCGCTGGGCCCGCTGCTGCGCGCGGCGATCGAGGCCAACGACGAGCTGCGCAGCCGCGAGGCGATGAAGAGCGTCGGCATGGCCGCGGCGATGGCCGAGGCCCTGGGACGGCGGGAGGTCGCGGCCCCCACCGCGCAGGTGGCGGCCGAACTCGGCGTGCTCGCCTTCAAGCTCGGCTACACCCGCTGGGCGGACCCGGCCCACGACGAGGATCCGGGTGAGCTGGCGACCCATACCCGGGCGGCCTTCGACGAACTCCGCGCGGCGGTCGCGAGCCTGCGGTAGCGCGGCGGTCGCGGGAGGACTCACCAGGTTCCGCCGGGGAGGGAGTTGGGCAACCCGGTTCGGCACCAGGGCCGCGCCCCCACCGTCCGCCGACGGCCGATCAGGGCCGATCAGGGCCGACCGGGTCCGTCGGCGAACGGTCCCTCGGCGGCGAACCTGCGCAGGTGGCGCGCGAAGTCGCGGGCGTCGGCAGGCGGCCAGGAGGCGAGCGAGTCCTCGATGGCGGCGGCCAGCCGCTGCCGCGCGGCGGCCACGGCGAGATGCCCCCGGTCGGTGAGGGCCAGCAGGGTGGCGCGCGCGTCATCGGGGTCGGGGCGGCGTTCCAGCAGGCCGGCGCGCTCCAGGCGGTCGGCCCGCCGGGTCACGGTGGTGCGGTCGAGGCCGATCTCGGGGCCGAGCCGGGCCGCGCTGCACGGGCCGGTCCGGTCGAGGCCGCTGATCAGTGGATAGGTGAGGCCGTCGACCGCCTCCCCCAGCCCTGCGGCGAGGTGGGTGTGGAGGCGGGCGCGGGTGCTGCGCCGCAGCAGCAGGGCCAGGGCGTCGGCGATGTCGCGTCCGGTCGGGTTCGTCGTCACCGCTCCAGATTAA
>NZ_JBEOUL010000046.1:0-41261 GCF_040304075.1 Kitasatospora sp. NPDC094015 | reverse complement strand
AATAGGGCGGTCCCGCGCACTGCGTCCTCGCTAGTGTCTTACTTTAAAGGAATCTCCAACCGGTCAGTGATGACCGGCCGGGGATGTCAACATATCTGGCGTTGACTTTTGGCACGCTGTTGAGTTCTCAAGGAACGGACACTTCCTTCGGACCGCCTTTCAGCGGGCCCTCCGGGCGCTTCGTTCTTTCGTGTTCTCAGCTTATCAGATGTTTCCCGGCCGTTTTACCGGCTTTCGTTTCTCCGAATTCCCGCTGAGGGGATTTCCTTCGACTTCGCAGAGAAGCTTATCAAAGCTTCTGAGTGCTCAGACTCGGGGGTTTTTCGCTTTGCCGGCCAACATCCGAGTGGATGTGATGCCCAGGCTTGGCGGTGTCGTAGACACTACGCCTGGCTCCCACCGTTGTCCAGCGGGACCCAACCGTTCAAATCTACTAGCCGACCGGTGCCGCGTCAACGGTTCCGGAGGGATGATCATGACCCTACCAGCTCCTGGGATCAGGCTGCGACGGGCTGGAGGTCGGCCAGGTCCGACTCCTCCAGGTCGCCGAACTCCCCGCGGGAGGCCACCCGTCGGCCCAGGACCAGGGCGTAGACCAGGAACAGGACCTCCGCCAGGACGCCGATGCCGACCCGGGCCCAGGTCGGTAGGCCGGACGGGGTGACGAAGGCTTCGAGGATGCCGGAGACCAGCAGGACGGCGGTGAGGCCGAGCGCCATGCCGATGGTGGCGCGGCCCTCCTCCGCGATCGCGGTCGCGCGGGTGCGCGGGCCGGGACTGATGATCGTCCAGCCCAGGCGCAGGCCCATTCCGGCGGCGACGAAGACCGCGGTGAGTTCGAGCAGGCCGTGCGGGATGAGCAGGCCGAGGAAGAGGTCGAGCCGGCCGGCGGCCGCCATCAGGCCGATGCCGACGCCGAGGTTGACCACGTTGCTGATCAGGACCGGGATGATCGGAATGCCGAGCAGGACCCCGTAGACCAGGCACTGGGCGGCGATCCAGGCGTTGTTCGTCCAGACCTGGGCGGCGAAGGCGCCCGCCGGGTGCTCCGAGTAATAGGCCTCGGCCTGGCCGCCGGGCTTGGTGAGGTCCTGGAACGCCTCGGGGGTGGCGATGCTGTCCCGGACCTCGGGGTGGGTGCCGACCCACCAGGCGATCACCACGGTGAGGGCGAGCGAGAGCAGCGCAATCGGTATCCACCAGTACCGCGCCCGGTACAGGGCGGAGGGGAAGCTGACCGCGAAGAAGCGGCCCACGTCGCGCCAGGAGGAGGTGCGGGCGCCGGTGACGGCGCCGCGCCCGCGCGCGACCAGGGTGGTCAGCCGGCCTTCGAGGACCGGATCCGGGACGGTGGCCTGGACCTGGGCGAGGTGGCTGGTGGCCCGCTGGTAGAGGGCGATCAGCTCGTCCGCCTCCTCGCCGCTGAGTCGGCGCCGCCTGCTCAAGGTCTCCAGACGCTGCCACTCGGCCTGGTGAGTGGCGACGAAGACGTCCAGGTCCATGCGGCTCGCTCCAGGGCTGCGGGGTGACGGCGGGTGGGGCACCGCGGGCGGGGCGCGCCCTGGCCCGGGTGCGCCTAGCTTGCCAGAGGCGGCGGGCGGCCCGGCAGCCGCTACCGGCACTGATCGTCGGGGCGGGGATCCAGTCTTCCGGCCGACCGACCGCCCCCGTACTGTTTGCCGCTGATGCACTGCGGGGGCTGGGCCGTCCGGCTGCCACGAACGAGCGGGTGGGTGTTGTGAGCGACCTGGTGACAGGTGAGGCGGTCGTCCTCGGGCTGCGGGCGGCGAAGCTGCCCAGCCGGGCGCTGGCCCGGATGATCGACGCGCTGATCCAGTTCGTCGGCTGGATCGTCACCACCATGGTGGCCATAGCGGTGGCGGGCGACGCCGACGAGGCCGCGATGGCCGCGATCATGCTGTCGATCGTCGTGTTCTACTTGGCCGTCCTGCCGATCCTGATCGAGACGCTCTCCAAGGGCCGCTCGGTCGGCAAGCTGGCGCTGGGACTGCGTGCGGTGCGGACCGACGGCGGGCCGGTGCGGTTCCGCCACGCGCTGGTGCGCGGTCTGGTCGGGGTGGTCGAATTCTCGCTGGCCGGCGCTCCCGCGGTGATCACCTCGCTGATCTCCACGGAGGGCAAGCGGCTCGGCGACATCTTCGCGGGCACCCTGGTGGTCCGGGAGCGGCTGCCGGCCGGGGCGCTCGGCCACGGCGCCGTCCCGCCGGTGCCGCCGCAGGTGCTGCACATGCTGGGGAACGACCTGGTGGCGATGGATCTCTCCGCCGTCCCGGAGTCGCTCTGGCTGGCGATCCGCCAGTTCCTCGGCCGACTCGACCAGCTCGACCCCGCGGTCTCCGCCGGGATGGCGCAGCGACTGTCGGCCGACCTCTCCGGGCACATCGGGCGCCCGGCGCCGTACGGGCTGATGCCGGCGATGTACCTGGGTGCGGTGCTGACCGAGCGTCAGCGCCGGGAGTGGGCCCGGGCCACCGCCGCGACCGGTCCCGCTGCGTGGGGTGCCGCGCCCGCCGGGCAGCCGCTCCCGCCGCAGGCGTACCTGCAGCAACAGCAGCACCAGCCGCCCACGCCGCCTGCCTCCGCCGCACCCGTCCCCGCGCCGGAAGCCGCACCCGCAGCCGCACCGGCCCCCGCACCCGCGCTCACGAAGTCACCCGGGACGGCACCCGCCGCCCAGGAGCCGAGCTCCGGCGGCTTCGCTCCCCCGGCCTGAGCCCCGCACCCGCCGGCCGCCGGCCGTCAGCCGTCAGCCGTCAGCCGTCAGCCGCCGAACTGCGCCGGCCACGCGTTGGGCGGCGACTCCAGCTCCTCCAGCTCGATGCCGGGCGCGGCCAGCACCACGTCGCCCGCCAGGTGCACCACGGCCTGCTCGCCGGTGGCGAGGTCGGCGACCTGGTAGCGCTCCACCAGCAGCGGCCCGCTGTCGGTCTCGTGCGTCTCGACCGCCTCCAACTGCCAGCCCTGGTCGACGGTGTGCGGTGCGAGCACCGGGTCGGTGAGCCGGACCAGCCGGATCCGCGCGTTGCCGCCGGGCGCGAGCCGCAGCAGCCGGGCGGTGGCGATCAGGAAGGCGGGCGAGCTGCCGGTGAAGGCGTGCGCCCGGTCGTGGCCCTCGACGGCCTGCGCGCCGCCGGGGTCGGCGGCGTCGGTACGGACCCAGGCGACCCCGTCGACCGCGCCGCCCCGCACCTGCCAGCCGCCGGCGCGCAGCTCCAGCCGCAGCGGCCGGCTGCGGGAGTCGAGGGTGAGGTCGGTGGTGCCGAGCGTGTCGCCGTCCGGGCCGTAGGTCTTGGACACGTAGCGCCAGCCCGCCGGGCCCGGGGCGCAGCTGAACCGTTCCTCGCCCAGTAGGACGTGGTCGTGGGTGTCGTGGAGCGAGTAGCGGCCGTTGGGCATGGCCCGAAGCCTACGCGGGCAGCGCCGCCCGGCGTCCCGGGCGGGCGTCAGCCGGACATGCCGGTGGCCGGCACCCCCGCGCGGGGGTGCCGGCCACCGGTCGGGCACGGATCAGTAGCGGTACTGGTCCGCCTTGTACGGGCCCTCGACCGCGACGCCGATGTAGTCGGCCTGCTCCTGGGTCAGGGTGGTGAGCCTGACGCCCAGCGCGTCCAGGTGGAGGCGGGCGACCTTCTCGTCCAGGTGCTTGGGCAGCACGTACACGCCGACCGGGTACTGCTCGGTCTTGGTGAACAGCTCGATCTGCGCGATGGTCTGGTTCGCGAAGGAGTTGGACATCACGAACGACGGGTGGCCGGTCGCGTTGCCCAGGTTCAGCAGGCGGCCCTCGGAGAGGACGATGATGGTGCGGCCGTCCTCCTTGCGCCACTCGTGGACCTGCGGCTTGACCTCGGTCTTCACCACGCCGGGGAGCTTGGCGAGGCCGGCCATGTCGATCTCGTTGTCGAAGTGGCCGATGTTGCCGACGATCGCCTGGTGCTTCATCCGGGCCATGTGGGAGGCCATGATGATGTCCTTGTTGCCGGTCGTGGTGATGAAGATGTCGGCGCTCTCCACCACGTCCTCCAGGGTGGCGACCTGGTAGCCGTCCATCGCGGCCTGCAGCGCGCAGATCGGGTCGATCTCGGTGACGATGACCCGGGCGCCCTGGCCGCGCAGCGACTCGGCGCAGCCCTTGCCCACGTCGCCGTAGCCGGCCACGACGGCGACCTTGCCGCCGATCAGGACGTCGGTGGCGCGGTTGATGCCGTCGATCAGCGAGTGGCGGCAGCCGTACTTGTTGTCGAACTTCGACTTGGTCACCGAGTCGTTGACGTTGATGGCCGGGAACAGCAGCTTGCCGTCGCGGTGCATCTCGTACAGGCGGTGGACACCGGTGGTGGTCTCCTCCGTCACGCCCTTGATGGTGGCGGCGATCTCGGTCCACTTGGCGGGCGAGTCGGTCAGGGTGCGGTTGAGCACCTCGAGGATGAGGCGGTACTCCTCGTTGTCCGCGGTGGACGGGTCCGGGGCCTCGCCGGCCTTCTCGAACTCGACGCCCTTGTGGATCAGGAGGGTGGCGTCACCGCCGTCGTCCAGGATCATGTTCGGGGTCTGGCCGTTCGGCCAGGTCAGCGCCTGCTCGGTGCACCACCAGTACTCCTCCAGGGTCTCGCCCTTCCAGGCGAAGACCGGGACGCCGGCCGGGTTCTCCGGGGTGCCCTCGGGGCCGACCGCGATGGCGGCGGCGGCGTGGTCCTGGGTGGAGAAGATGTTGCAGGAGCACCAGCGGACCTCGGCACCGAGCGCGGTGAGCGTCTCGATCAGCACCGCGGTCTGCACGGTCATGTGCAGCGAGCCGGTGATCCGGGCGCCGGCCAGCGGCTGGGAGGCCGCGTACTCCTTGCGGATCGACATCAGGCCGGGCATCTCGTGCTCGGCGAGCTGGATCTCCTTGCGGCCGAACGGGGCCAGGGAGAGGTCGGCGACCTTGAAGTCACCGGTGGGGTTCGACGACATGCGGGGGGCTCCTCGCTGCGGTGGGCCTGGGAACGGGTGTGCTGAGCTGCAGAGCGGCCGCGGGTGTGGCCCTCTGCTGCGGCACAATCCGTCGGAGGACCTCTCTCCCTCGACCCGCGCGCCGGCGCGGCCCGACCGCCATCAGCAGCGACGTTTGGCTCTGCCGACGAATCTACACCGACCGGGCGGTGCGCCGGGGCGCACACACCCGTTCCGGTCACGGGCCGGCCGGAGCCGGTTCAGTGCGCCGCGGGGCCGGGACCGCCGGGGGTGGCCTCCGGATCGGGGCCGGCGGCGGCCTTCTCCGCGCTGTAGATGTCAGGCTCCAGGTAGATCGCCCGGGCGATCGGAACGGCCCGCCGGACCCGGGCCTCGGCCAGGTCGATGGCCTCGGCGATCTGGGCGGCGCTGTCCTCGGCGTTGACCCCGATCTTGGCGGCCACCAGCAGTTCCTCGGGGCCGACGTGCAGGGTGCGCATGTGGATGACGCCGGTGACCGAGTCGTGGTCGACCAGGGCGTCCCGGATCTCGGCCACCACCTCCTGGTGGGCGGACTCGCCGACCAGCAGGGACTTGGTCTCCACGGCCAGCACGATCGCGATCACCACCAGCAGGATGCCGATCGCCAGGGTGCCGATGCCGTCCCAGACGCCGTTCCCGGTGATCACGGTCAGGCCGACGCCGAGCAGCGCGAGCGCCAGGCCGATCAGCGCGCCGGTGTCCTCCAGCAGCACCACCGGCAGCTCGGGGGCCTTGGCGCGGCGGATGTAGGCGGTCCAGGCGTGGGTGCCCTTGTCCTTGACGGCCTCGCGGTAGGCGGTCAGGAAGGACCAGCCCTCCATCAGGATGGCGAACACCAGCACGCCCACCGGCCAGTACCAGCTGTCCAGCTCGTGCGGGTCGTGGATCTTCTCGTAGCCCTCGAAGCAGGCGAACAGGCCACCGACGCTGAACAGCACCACGGCGACCAGGAAGGCGTAGACGTACCGCTCGCGCCCGTACCCGAACGGGTGCTCGGCGTCGGCCTCGCGGGCGGCCCGCTTGCCGCCGATCAGCAGCAGCACCTGGTTCCCGGAGTCGGCCACCGAGTGGACGCCCTCGGCGAGCATCGAGGAGGAGCCGGAGAAGGCGAAGGCGACGAACTTGCCGGCCGCGATCGCCAGGTTCGCGGACAGCGCCGCGACCAGTGCCTTGGTGCCGCCTTCGGTACTCATGCTGTGGTCGGGTCCCTCCGACTGGGCCGGGGCAGTCCGGCCGTGGCTTGTCGAGCGCACATTATCCCGATCACGGGCGGCCCTTGCTCGCCCGGTCCACCGCCGGCCGGCGCACCGGCGACGGGGGCCGGCGGGGGTCGCGCGCTCCGAGAGGCAGCATCGGGTGGTCCGGGCAGAGAATCGGTTCGGGGCGGCGGGTGCCGGGCCGACCCGGTACGGCGCCGGAGCGGCGGGGACGACGCGAGGACGAGGACGGCCATGGCTGAGACCGGCGAGGCGCCGAGGACGGTGATCCTCACCGTCGATGACGATCCCGGGGTGTCCCGCGCGGTCGCCCGCGACCTGCGGCGCCGCTACGGCGGCAGCCACCGGGTGGTGCGGGCGGAGACCGCGGCGTCGGCGCTCGACGCGCTGAACGAGATGAAGCTGCGCGGCGACCTGGTGGCGGTGATCCTGGCCGACTACCGGATGCCGCAGATGAACGGCATCGAGTTCCTGGAGCAGGCGATGGACGTCTACCCCGGGGCGCGGCGGGTGCTGCTGACCGCGTACGCGGACACCGGCGCGGCGATCGACGCGATCAACGTGGTCGACCTCGACCACTACCTGCTCAAGCCGTGGGACCCGCCGGAGGAGAAGCTCTACCCGGTGGTGGACGACCTGCTGGAGACGTGGCTCGCCTCCGACCACCGGCCGGTGCCGGAGACCAAGGTGGTCGGCCACCGCTGGTCGGCGCACTCCTCCGAGGTCCGGGAGTTCCTCGCCCGCAACCAGGTGCCGTACCGCTGGTACCCCTCGGACGAGCCCGAGGGGCAGCGGCTGCTCGCGGCCGCCGGCGAGGACGGGCTGCGGCTGCCGCTGGTGATCACCCCGGACGGCGAGGCCCTGGTCGAGCCGGACGGGACGGAGCTGGCGAACCGGGTCGGCCTGGCCACCACCCCGTCGGCGGAGTTCTACGACCTGATCGTGATCGGCGGTGGCCCGGCCGGGCTCGGCGCGGCGGTCTACGGCGCCTCCGAGGGCCTGCGGACGGTGCTGGTGGAGCGCACCGCGACCGGCGGTCAGGCCGGCCAGAGCTCCCGGATCGAGAACTACCTGGGCTTCCCGGACGGCGTCTCGGGGGCGCAGCTGACCGAGCGGGCCCGGCGCCAGGCCGCCCGGTTCGGCGCCGAGATGCTGACCGCCCGGGAGGTGACCGCGCTGGAGGTGAACGGGCCGTCCCGGACGGTGCGGTTCGCGGACGGTTCCGCGATCGCCGCGCACACGGTGATCCTGGCGACCGGGGTCAGCTACCGGCAGCTGGACGCGCCGGGGGTGGCCGGGCTGACCGGCCGCGGGGTGTTCTACGGCTCGGCGCTGACCGAGGCGGCCGGCTGCGCGGGCAAGGACGTGTACATCGTGGGCGGGGCGAACTCGGCCGGTCAGGCGGCCGTGTACCTGGCCCGGGGTGCCCGCTCGGTGACCGTCCTGGTCCGGGCGGAGTCGCTGGCGCGGTCGATGTCGCACTACCTGGTGCAGCAGATCGCCGAGCTGCCGGTGATCCGGGTGCGGGCCGGCACCGAGGTGGTCGAGGCGCACGGCGAGGACCACCTGAAGCAGATCACCCTGCGGGACACCGCCACCGGCCGCACCGAGCGGGTGGACGCCCAGTGGCTGTTCGTGTTCATCGGCGCCGCGCCGCTGACGGACTGGCTGGAGGGCGTGGTGACCCGCGACGGCCGGGGCTTCGTGCTGGCCGGGCCGGATCTGGCACCGGGCGGCCGCCCGCCGGCGTCCTGGCCGCTGGACCGGGCCCCGTACCACCTGGAGACCAACGTCCCCGGGGTGTTCGTGGCCGGTGACGCGCGCTCGGAGTCGGCCAAGCGGGTCGCGTCGGCGGTCGGTGAGGGCGCGATGGCCGTGATGCTGGTGCACCGGTACCTGGAGAGGCTGTGAGACCCGTGAGCCCGACACCCCCCGGCTGCAGCCCCGAGGAGCTGCGCACGCTGTTCCTGTTCGAGCACCTGACCCCCGAGCAGCTGGACTGGCTGTGCCGGGAGGGGCGGGTGCAGGAGATCCCCACCGGCCCGGTGTACGCCGAGGGCGCCCCCGCGACCTGCTTCTACGTCCTGCTGGAAGGTTCGATCGTGCTGTCCCGGCGGGTCGGCGCGGACGACATCGAGGTGACCCGGACCTCCCAGCGCGGCGTGTACGCGGGCGCGTTCCGGGCGTACCTGAGCGACCGGCTGCCGCAGGTGTACAGCAGTTCGCTGCGGGCCACGGTGCCGTCGCGGTTCTTCGTGCTGTCCTCCGAGACGTTCGCGCGGCTGATGCGGGAGTGGTTCCCGATGGCGGTCCACCTGCTGGAGGGGCTGCTGCTCGGCGCGCAGGTGACCCAGGAGGCGGTCGGACGGCGCGAGCGGCTGCTCGCCCTCGGGTCGCTGTCGGCGGGGCTGACCCACGAGCTCAACAACCCGGCGGCCGCCGCGCTGCGGGCCACCGCGGCGCTGCGCGAGCGGGTCGCCGGGATGCGGCACAAGCTGGGCGCGCTCGCCACCGGCTCGCACCCGCTGGCGGGCATGGAGGAGCTGATCACCCTCCAGGAGGATGCGGCGGAGCAGGCCGCGGCCGCCAAGGCCGTCAGCCTCGCCCCGCTGGAGGCCGCGGACCGCGAGGACGCCGTGGACGACTGGCTGGACGGGCGGGGCGTCACCGACGGCTGGCAGCTGGGGCCGACCTTCGTCCAGGCGGGCCTGGACACCGCCTGGCTCGACCGGGTCGAGGCCGCGGTCGGCGCGGCCAAGCTGGAGGGCGCGCTGCGCTGGCTGCACTACACGGTCGAGACCGAGCTGCTGATGAACGAGATCGAGGACTCCACCAGCCGGATCTCGGTGCTGGTCGGCGCGGCCAAGCAGTACTCGCAGCTGGACCGGGCGCCGCACCGGGTGGTCGACGTGCACGAGCTGCTGGACAGCACGCTGCTGATGCTCGCCGGCAAGATCCCGGCGGGGGTGGCGGTGGTCCGCGAGTACGACCTGACGCTGCCGCGCATCCCGGCCTACCCCGGGGAGCTGAACCAGGTCTGGACGAACCTGATCGACAACGCGCTCGCCGCGATGGCCGGCTCGGGCACCCTGACCGTGCGCACCGCGCGCGACCACGAACAGGTGCTGGTCGAGTTCCGTGACACCGGGCCCGGCGTGCCGGAGGAGATCCGGGAACGGATCTTCGAGCCGTTCTTCACCACCAAGCCGGTCGGCGAGGGCACCGGGCTCGGCCTCGACATCTCCTGGCGGATCGTGGTCAACAAGCACCACGGCGACCTCCGGGTGGAGTCCGAGCCGGGCGACACCCGCTTCCGGGTGACGCTCCCGCTCGGCGAGGGCGCGCCGGACGGCGATCCGGCCGCCGGCGGGGAGGCCGCGGACGAGGGCGAGGGCGACCGGAACGCCCGGGCGGCCGTCTGAGCGGGACCGGGCGGCCCGAGGCGGCCCGAGGCGGCCGACCGACGGTCCGTCAGCCGGAGGCCTGGCTCGCCAGGCCCAGGTAGACGGCGGCGAAGTCGGTGAGCCCGACCAGCTCGGCCAGCGCCTGCAACGGGTCCTCGAAGGAGGAGGTGTACTCGGTCAGCCGGACCTCGTGGGCATCGGCCAGTCGGCGGGCCCGGGCCACGCTGTGGCCGGCCTCGTTCAGCTCCTCCACTCCGGGGGTGTGTCGCAGCAGCACCACCTGGAGCTGGAGCGTCTCGGGCTCCTCGACCCGGTCCCGGAAGAAGTCGTCCGGGTCCGCCCCGGCGCCCAGCCGTCCGACGAACATGCCGCGGTGCGCGGTGAGCACCGCTGGCAGCCGCCCGGGCAGCGCCGGCAGCCCGGCCCGGTCGGCCAGCACGGCCGCGAACCGACCGGCTGCCGCGGCGGTCATCGGCCCGGCCGCCCACACCAGCGGGACGGTGCCGGACAGCTGGGCCGCCAGCGCCTTGGCCGGGTTGGTGTACGCCTGGGCGTCCGGCCGGCAGCGCACCGCGACCTCGTCCAGCCGGTCGGCGGCGGCCGCCACCGCGCCGGGTGACAGCTGGGTGACCCCGGTCTTCTCGGCCAGCGCGAGCATCGGCGCCAGGAAGGCCCAGAGCGCGGCCGGGTCCTCGGCGGGCAGGTCCGGCTCGTCGGCCCGCGCCGGCTCGTCGTCCTCGACGGCGCTCGGGGCGAACGGCAGCGGCAGGGCGCGGACCTGCAGGGCCGCCTCGGCCAGCGGGCTGCTCTCCGGGGAGATCACGGCGATCGCGCAGCCGCGGCCGTAGGCCTGCTCGGCGAGCGAGACCAGGCCGCCCTCGATGCCCTGGGCGGAAGCCAGCACGACCAGGTCCATCGGCCCGACCCAGCCGGGCAGCTGCCAGCCGAGCCCCGCGGTGAAGACCGGGCCGGCCGGCCGGGACTCGGTGGGCGCGAGCGGGAGCACCTGGCAGTTGGGCACCGCGAGCGCGGCGAGCATCGCGCCGGCGTTCAGCGCGCTGCCGCTGCCCGCGACCACCACCGTCCGCGGGCGCCCCTCGGGGCGCAGCCCCGCCAGGCCGGCCGCATCGGCGAGCCGGGCGGCGATCCTGACCCGGGCGCCGGCGCCGGCCAGCGCGAGCAGGGCGTGCTGCCGGTCGGCACGCAGCAGGGCGGCCGGGTCGTCGAGCAGGGAGTCGTCGAGCATGCGGCTGGCCTCCAGCGGTGACCGGACGGGATGTCAGGAGGGGCGGCGGGCCTCGTCCAGGAGCAGCACCGGGATGCCGTCGCGGACCGGGTACACCAGGCCGCAGGTCTCCCCGGTGCAGCGCAGCTCGTGGTCCTCGCCCTGGACCTGCTCGGTCAGCGGGGCGTGGCACTGCGGGCAGACCAGGATCTCCAGCAGGGAGGACGGCAGGCTCATGGCGTAGGGCTCCAGCTTCGTACGGAGGGGGCGGGTACGCGGGTGCCCCGACCGGTAGCCACACTACCGGCCGGGGCACCCGCGCAGTCAGTGCCTCGGCGATCCGTCCGCCGCCCGGGCGGCGGGGTCGGAGCGGACCGGTCGGCGCCGGTCGGGGCGGTGGGGTCAGGCCCGGACCAGCGCCAGGACGGCGTCGCGGACCTCGGCCATCCGGGTCGGGTCCTTGGCCTCGACGTTGAGGCGCAGCAGCGGCTCGGTGTTGGAGGCGCGCAGGTTGAACCACCAGTCGGAGCCGGCCACGGTGAGGCCGTCCAGCTCGTCGACGGCGACGCCGGGCTGCTCGCCCCAGGCGGCGCGGACGGCCTCGGTGCTGGCGCGCTGGTCGGCGACGGTCGAGTTGATCTCGCCGGAGGCCGCGTAGCGGTCGTAACGGGCGGTCAGCTCGGAGAGGGTGCCGTCCTGGCCGCCGAGGGCGGCGAGCACGTGCAGCGCCGCGAGCATGCCGGTGTCGGCCCGCCAGAAGTCGCGGAAGTAGTAGTGCGCCGAGTGCTCGCCGCCGAAGATCGCGTCGGTGCGGGCCATCTCCTGCTTGATGAACGAGTGGCCGACCCGGGTGCGGACCGGCTCGGCGCCGAGCTCCTCGACCACCTCGGCGACCGTCCACGAGGTGATCAGGTTGTGGATCACGGTCGGCCGGTCCTCGCCGGCGGCCCGGGCCCGGGCGATCTCGCGGGCGGCGACCAGGGCGGTGATCGCGGACGGCGAGACGGGCTCGCCGCGCTCGTCCACCACGAAGCAGCGGTCGGCGTCGCCGTCGAAGGCCAGGCCGATGTCGGCGCCGGCCTTGACCACCTCGGCCTGCAGGTCGACCAGGTTCTTCGGGTCGAGCGGGTTGGCCTCGTGGTTGGGGAAGGTGCCGTCCAGCTCGAAGTACATCGGCACCAGGTCGAGCGGCAGGCCGTCGAAGACGGTGGGCACGGTGTGGCCGCCCATGCCGTTGCCGGCGTCCACCACGACCTTGAGGGGGCGGATGGCGGTCAGGTCGACCAGCGAGCGCAGGTGCGCGGAGTAGCCGGCCAGGCTGTCCTGGCTGCTCAGGGTGCCGGGGGTGGCGTCCGAGGCGGGGACGGTGACGGCGCCGTCGGCGTCCAGCCAGGACTCCACCAGCTCGCGGATCTCGTCCAGGCCGGTGTCCTGGCCGACCGGGGCCGCGCCCGCCCGGCAGAGCTTGATGCCGTTGTACTCGGCCGGGTTGTGGCTGGCCGTGAACATCGCGCCGGGCAGGTCCAGGCTGCCGCTGGCGTAGTACAGCTGGTCGGTGGAGCACAGGCCGATCTCGACCACGTCCGCGCCCTGCGCGGCGGCGCCCTCGGCGAAGGCCCGGGTCAGGCCCGGGGAGGAGGGGCGCATGTCGTGGCCGACCACGACGGCCGAGGCGCCCACCACCGTGACGAACGCCGCGCCGAACGCACGGGCCAGGGACTCGTCCCACTGGTCCGGCACCACGCCCCGGACGTCGTAGGCCTTCACAAGCTGCTTGAGGTCCCGCACCTGGCTGCTCCCGATGTGTGTCTGCTCGGACGAAAGGGCAGCGTACCCGCAGCAGGTGGGGGCCAGGTGACACCGGGTGCGCGGGCGGGTGACGCCACGGCCCCGGGGGGGGTCAGCTGTCGGGCGAGCGCAGCACCCGCAGGTGGCCGCGGCGGCCGGACTCGCCGGGGTCGCCGTCGCCGGGGCGGCCCGGACGGGGTGTGCGGTCCTGCGGGCGCTCCTGCGGGCGGGCGGCCTCGCGGACGGCGTTGGCGAGCGCCTCCAGGTCGTCGCTGCTGCGGCGCAGCGGGCTGACGTCGGCGGCGAGCCTGACCACCTCCCAGCCGCGCGGTGCGGTGAGCCGCTCGGCGTGCTCGGCGCACAGGTCGTAGCAGTGCGGCTCGGCGTAGGTGGCGAGCGGTCCGAGGACGGCGGTGGAGTCCGCGTAGACGTACGTCAGCGTCGCGACGGCCGGACGGCCGCACGCGGTCCGCGAACAACGACGTACAGAGCTCACGAGGGTGGACGGTACCGCACTCCTGACCAGGCCGCGAAGACCCGCCCCCGCTCCGGCCGGTGTGTCGCCGTCACGCGGGGTGTCGGAATGGTCCACTTCCGAGCAGCCAAGGGCTACGCTCGACTCTGATATGGACAGCTCCGCACCCCAGCCTCCGGCGTCCCCGGCCGGACCACCACGCCGTTCCCGGCACCGTGATCGGCACGGCCGCGGCCTGCGCGGGCCGCTGGCCCCGCCGCAGGTGCCGATCTCGCTGACCCGCTCCGAGCTCTTCGACGACTACGTGCGCGAGTCGGTGGAGCGGCTGGAGCGGCGGTGGCCGCAACTCCAGGAGGTCGAGTTCGCGGTCCTGGAGGTGCCCGTCCCTGCGGAGGGTGAGCGGGAGCCGGAGACGGTACCGCTCGGGCGGGTGATTCCGGCCGCGCCCGGGCGGCGCAGCCGGATCGTGGTCTACCGCCGTCCGGTGGAGATCCGGATGAAGGCGCGCGAGGACCGGGCCGCGCTGGTGCACGAGATCCTGATCGAGCAGGTGGCCGAGCTGCTCGGCCTCTCCCCGGACGCGATCGATCCGCGCTACGGCGAGGAGTGAGGCGGGGCGCGCGACGGCCCGCCGCCCGGGTGGGCGGCGGGCCGTCGCCGCTCAGCGCAGCAGTACCCCGGGGTCGCCCTCGGTGTGCGGCAGCCGGACGGTGCTGTGGTCGTCCGCCAGCGACTGGATGGTGAACATCTGCACGTCCTTGGTCGGGACGGTGAGCATCCGGGCCGCCATCACCGGGCCGCCGGAGACGGTCTCCACGGTCAGGCCGTAGACGCCGTTCAGGCCCTCCGGGTCGGGAAGGTCCAGGGCGACCGTGGCGCCGGCCGGCACGGTCAGGTCCTTGCTCACCGGGTTGCCGCCGCCGCTGCCGGCCGAGGAGGTGACCTTGACCTTGGCCTCGGCGTCGCCGCCGGAGGTGAGGATCAGCTGGCTCTGGCCACCGCCGCGGTTGTCCGCGAGGGAGGCACGGGTGCCGACCGGGGCCGCCCCGGCCAGCCAGGCGGCGTCCGACTTGCCGTTCTTGGCGCGGTCGACCCGCACGCCGGCCACCACCGGGGTGGGGTGGGCCGGGTCGCTCGGGGTGAGCCGGATCGCGCCGACCTCGCCGCGGGTGACCTGGCCGAGGTCGACGGCGGTCACCATGCCGGCCTTGACGTGCAGGGTCTCGTGGTCGACCGGGGTGAACCAGCCGTTCTTGCCGGAGATCTGGACCTTCAGGTCGGCGTCGTCCTGGCCGGGCGCGGCGACCACCAGCCGGGTCGCCGAGGCGTCGGCCGGCAGCCCGGGGATCACCACGTCGGGGGCGGGGGCAACGGAGGGCTGGAGCCAGTCCGCGCCCTTGCCGCTCTCCACGGCGTGCAGGCCGGCGCCGACCCGGCCGCTGCGCACCCGCACCTGCACCGTCAGGTCGTCGACGCCGGGGGCGAGCGAGCTCAGCCGCAGCGCGTCGGAGGTGCCGGGGGCGACCGCGATGCCGTTGGCCGCGTCGTTGTCGATCGGGCCCTTGGGGCCGTACAGCTTGAGGTCGACCACCGCGGGGCCGGCTTCGGCGTTGACCAGGCTGACGTAGTCGACCCGGCCCTGGAGGGTGCTCGCGCCGGAGAACCAGAAGCTGGTGCCGGACGGGGCGCAGCCGACCCCGGACAGGCCGATCGCCTGCGGGTCGGTGACGGTGGTGACCTGGGAGGCCGTGAAGCCGGGGGCGAGGGCGCCGGTGGCCACCGCGACGGTGCCGGGGGCGAGGTCGCCGTTGGCGGCCGGCCCGGTGGCCGGGGCGCCGGGCTTGGCCAGCGTCAGCCGGGCGGCGTCGGCGGCCGGGGCGGCGGCGCCGGACGGGTCGCCCGAGGCCGGGGCGGAGGGCGCCGGGGCGGGTGCTCCGGCGGAGCCGGCCGACTCCACGGTGACGTCGTTCAGCGCCGCCGTGCCGCCGGTCGCGGCGGCGCCCGGCGGCGTGAAGAGCGAGAGCGCGGTGCTGCCGGTGACGCCCTGGAGCGGCTGCGGGCACACCACGGAGGTGCGCTCCACCTGCGCGGTGGTGGCGCCCGCGGCGGTGCCGGCGGCGGCCGGGGTGACCGGCGGGCGGAGCTCGGCGATGCCGAACACCACGCCCAGGACGACCCCGGCGGCCAGCAGCGACCGCCCGGTGCGGCTGGCGCCGCCCAGGCCCGCGGCGGCGAACTCGGGCTTCTTCAGCGCGGGCGCCTTCAGCTTGGGCGCCTTGATGCTGGGCTTCTTCATACCGGGTCAGCTCCCCGATCCGTGGTGGTGCGGGTGACCGCCGTTGCCGTAGGGGTCGGTGCCCTCGGGGTACGCCTGCGGGTACGGCTGCGTCCCGTCGGGGGCCCAGGGCTGCTGCTCGGGCGCGTTCGGGTGGCCGGCGTACTGGTCGTAGCCGTACGGGGCGTACTGGTCGGGGTACTGCGGCTGCGCGTACGGGCCGTCCTGGCCGGGCTGCGGCGGGTACGGGCCGCCGGCCGGCTGCTGCTCGGGGTAGCCCTGGTAGCCGTAGGGGTCCTCCTGGTACCGGCCGTCCTGGTACGGGTCGCCGCCCTGGTAGGGGTCGCTGCGGTACTGGTCGGCCTGGTACGGATCGGCCTGGTACGGGTCCGCGTACTGCTCGGCCGCGGGGGTGAACTCCTGGACGGGCTCCGGCTCGCCGGTGGCCTGCGCCGGGACGCCGGGGGCGTAGACGCCACCCTCCGGCTCGCCCTCGCCCTCGCCGCGCTCGGCCATCCGGCGGGCCCGGCGGCTGCCGGGGGCGGGGGCCTGGGCCTGCACGGCGGCGGCCAGCGCCTGGGCGGCGGCGACCTCCTCGGGGAGGTCGTCGTCGTTGTGGTTGCGGCGGCCGGGCAGGGCCAGCACCAGGACGGTGAGGCCGAGCAGCAGTTGCAGCGCGATCCAGCCGGTGTGCATCAGGGTGCCGTCGCGGGTGACGTCGAGCCGGCCGCCCTCGGCGGGCAGCTCGAAGCCCTGCGCCCAGCCGTCCAGGGTGATCCGCTTCAGCGGCTTGCCGTCCAGCGTGGCCTGCCAGGCGGGGTCGGCCTGCTCGGCCAGCCGCAGCCGGCGGCCCGCCTGGCCGGCCGGCAGCTCGGTCCAGATGTCGTGGACGCCGGCGGCCAGCGGGACCGGCACGCCCTTGGGGTCGGTGACCACGGCCCGCGCCCCGGCCGCCCCGGTGACCTGCCAGAGTGCGATGCCGTTGCCCTGGTTGAGCCTGGTCAGGCCAGGGGTGGTGTCCAGGACGTCCCGGACCTTGGCGATCATCGGGTCCTTGACCTCGATGTACTCGACCCCGAAGCCGGCCAGCGCGGCCGCCTGGTCGCCGCCGGAGCCGGCCAGCAGCTGGCTGGTCAGCTTGGCGAGGTCGCCGGCGGCGCCCGCGTCCACGGTGCCCTCGGCCTGGCCCAGGGTCAGGCCGGAGCCGCGGACCAGGGCGTAGGAGACGGCGGAGGCGTCGGCGGGCCCGGCCAGCACCAGGGTGCGGGCCCGGTCGGAGGTGCTCGCCTCCTCGGCGATGAAGGCCGGGACCTGGGCCTGGGCGGTGCGGGTGAGCGGGCCGTGGGCGCCGGTGACGGCCCACCAGACGGCGGTGCCCAGGGGCGCCAGGACGGCGCTGAGGACCACCACGGCGGCGAGCGGCTGGCGCCAGCCGAAGGCGATGCCGGAGACCCGGGCGTTGGCGCCGTCGGCGCCGATGGCGGCGGCGGCCAGCAGGGCGACACCGGTGAGCAGGGTGGCCGGTCCGGCCCAGGCCGCCGCGGCGGGACCGCCGGAGGCCGGGGTGACGGCGGTGCCGGCCACCGCGACCGAGAACACCAGGCCGGCGCCGGCCGCGCCCCAGGCGGCGAGCACCGCGCGCCGCCGGTCGGCGCGCAGCAGCGCCGCCAGGGCGGCCAGCACCACGCCGACCGAGAGCCAGACCGGCGGCACGCCGGCGCCACCGGGGTTGACCAGGACCAGCCCGACGGAGGTCGCGGACGGGCCGTTGAAGCCGGCCACCCCGGCCTCCAGCAGCAGCCGCGAGGGGTGCGCGAGCACGTGCAGCGACCAGGGGGCGAGCACCAGTACGGGCGCGCCGAGGATCACCAGCACGCGCAGCCCGAGCAGCCGCAGCGCCTCGCCGCCGGAGCCGTAGGCGCCGCCGCGGGCGACCGCGAAGGCCAGCGCGGCCAGGCTCAGCGGGACGGAGATGGCCCAGGCGAGCGGGACGAAGGCGGTGCTCAGGGTGAGCATCAGGACCGTCATCCAGGTGGACCGCCAGCCGGGGCGGGCGCCCTTGGCCGCGGTCTCCCGGCGGATGCCGAGGCCGGCGCTGATCGCGGCCGCGCGGGCCAGCGGCGGCAGCAGCACGGCGAGGACGGCGGTGCCGATCCGGCCCTGGGCGAGGGCGCCGGTGGCGGCGGGCAGCAGCGCGTAGCTGGCGCTCGCCCAGGCCCGGACCATCTTGGACTCGATCAGCGGGCGGGAGACCAGGTAGGCGCTGACCGCCGCGAGCGGGATGGAGAGCACCACCAGCAGGGTCACCGCGAGGTCGGCGTGGCCGAACAGCCCCCAGGACAGCACCGAGAGCACCGCCAGGTACGGCGGCGCGGTCGCGGTGGAGCCGTTGCCGACGGGGTGCCAGGAGTCGGCGTACATCCGCCACAGCCCGCCGGCGCCGTCGGTGGCGGGCAGCAGGGCGCCGCCCTGGAGCAGCCCGGAGCCGATCAGGTCGCGGCAGGCCGCCAGGGCGAACAGCAGGAGCGCGGTGAACAGCAGCGGCGCCGGGCGCTTGACCAGCTTCTTGAGCAGGGTGAACTGCTCGACCACCAGGTCGTCGGCGTCGTCGTCGCCGGGCCCGGACTCGACCGAGCCGTGCCGGCCGGCACCCGGGTCCTCGCTGCCGCCGATGCCCAGCGAGCTGATCATCTGCTCGAGGGCGAGCCGGGCGGTGGCACCGGGGGCGGGGAAGAGGCTGCGGTCGTCGCCGGCGTCCGCCGAGCGGGTGCGCTTGCGCCGCTTGCGGGCGAGCAGCAGCCGGGGCAGCCGGATCAGTTCGTGGCCGAGGCCGGCCAGTTCGTCGAAGGCCTGCCGCGGGTCCTTGCCGACCAGGTTGGTGATCATCCGCAGCAGGGTGCCGAGCACCAGCCGCACCAGCATGTACGGGAGCAGCGCGCGGCGGGTGTTGGCGAGCAGGGTGTAGACGGCGCCGGCCTTGTCCACCCGGTGCGGGTGGTCGGGGCCGCAGTCGATGGCGCGGCGCTCGCGGCTGGCCGCCTCGGCGTGCCGCAGCACCGCGTCGGGGGCGACCACCACCCGGTGGCCGGCCGCGTTGACCCGCCAGCAGAAGTCGGTGTCGTCGCGCATCAGCGGGAGCGCCTTGTCGAAGCCGCCGAGCTCCTCGAAGACGTCCCGGCGCACCAGCATGCCGGCGGAGGAGACCGCCAGCACGGGGCGGACCTGGTCGTGCTGGCCCTGGTCCTGCTCGCGCCGGTCCAGGCCGGTCCAGCGGCGGCCGGAGCGGGCGATGGTGACGCCGACCTCCAGCAGCTGCCGGCGGTCGTACCAGCTGCGCAGCTTGGGGCCGACCACGGCGGCGGTCGGGGTGGAGTCGGCGACCTGGAGCAGCCGGCGCAGGGCGTCGGTCTGCGGCTCGCAGTCGTCGTGCAGCAGCCACAGCCACTCGACCGGGCGGGTCTCGCGCGGGCCGCCGCGGCCGAGGTCGTCCTCGTGGCCGAGCGGGTCGCCGTAGTCGTCCCAGCCGCCGGTGACCGGGTCGTAGCCGGACGGGTCGAGGCTGTACGGGAGGTCCTCGGGGCGCAGCGGCGGGCTGTTGAGGACGGCCTGGCCGACGGCGGTGCCGAAGCCGGTGCGGCGGCCGAGGACGAGCGGGCCGCTCTCCGGCAGCCAGTCGCCGAGGGTGTCCTGGAGCAGCTGCGGGGAGGTGTCGGTGGACCCGGTGTCGACGGCGAGGATGCGCTGCACCTGGCGGTCCTGGCCGAGCAGTCCGGCCAGCGCCTGCGGGAGCCAGCGGGCACCGTCGTGCGAGACGATCACGGCGGTGACGAGGTGGCGCGGGTACGCGGGCGGCCTGGCGGCGGCGAAGCCGCTCTGGTGGCTGTAGACGGTCATCGAGTGCGCGGGCCCCGGTTCCGGTGGGAGGGCGGTTGGTGTCGCAGCGCCATCCGGGGCGGGCCGTCCGGACCGATCGCGGGGTGGCGGTTGCGCAGGCCGGATGCCGGACATCCGGATGGCGCACCACACTAACGGCTCCGGATGGCCGCGTTGCCCCCGGTCCTGGTGAAGATGTGGCCGGGAATGCGGCGCGGGCACGAAGAAGCGCCCCACCGTTCAGGTGGGGCGCTGCCACGGGTGAGGGGCCCAGGACCGCCGCCCGGGGGGCCGGGCGGGGGTCAGACCGCGCTCTTCTTGAGTCGGCGGCGCTCCCGCTCGGACAGGCCGCCCCAGATGCCGAACCGCTCGTCGTTGGCGAGCGCGTACTCCAGGCACTCCGCCCGGACCTCGCAGGCGAGGCAGACCTTCTTGGCCTCGCGGGTGGAGCCGCCCTTCTCGGGGAAGAAGGACTCGGGGTCGGTCTGGGCGCACAGCGCCCGCTCCTGCCAGCCGAGTTCCTCTTCTTCCTCCTCGATGCCGTCACCGATCAAAAGCTCAAAGAGCTCGCTCATCTGGCGCGCCTCCTCTGCCCCTCTTGCTTGGCGTCCCCGTGGTGTTGCCGTTGCCTGGAGCGGCGGAACGACACGAGTGAAATTACAGTTGCGTCACTCTGGCCCAGTCAAGCCGAGCTCTGGTATTGGGCCAAGGATTCACTCCCCGGAACCAAGCTGTTACGAATAGTGTACATATCCGGACAACCCGGACATTCGTAGCAACGATTGGCGTATCGCCCCAGAACCACTCGCAGGTCGGCCCACCGTCACCGCGGACCGGAGCGCCCCCTTCATGACGGGAGGGACGCCTGTGGCCCGAGTGCGGTTGCCGGGTCACCCGGCTGCCTTCCCGGCGATCTTCACATCGAAACCTAGAGGGTGATTTATCACCCCATCCGGTGGTTCCTTCTGGATGTGACCTGAATGTCCGTCCGCTCGGGTTGACACTCCCGCCCCTCTTGCGGTCTGCTTGCTCCCATGTCAGAGTTCGCCGCCCACCGGAGCCGCCGCCAGGCCGCCCTCCGTCGTGTCGCGAGCTCGCTCCGCTGTCGCCTCTGTTCCAGCTGTATCTAGGCGCTCGCGTCCCACCGCGCGCCGCCCAGGTAAGCCAGAGGCCGCCCGCGCGACCGTCCCCCCTTCGAAGCTCCGCGGACCCGGCTGAATCCCCGCCGAACCAGCCGATCCAAGGACCATCGACGTGCGAATGCCCCGTATCCGCAAGCGCAATCGGGACCGCGCCAAGCTCTCCCGGTTCCTCCCGACCTCCCGCCCCGCCGTCGCCGGCACCATCCCGCCCGGCGCCGTCGCGCCCGCCGGCTCCCGCTGGGCCGACGGTCTGAGCGACGTCTCCATCGCCGGCGACCCGCTCGCCTTCCCGCACCTCGCGCGCACCGACCTGCCCGCGCACCCGACCACGGTGGCCGGCTACGCCCGGCTGGTCCGCGAGATC
The DNA here is from genome assembly GCF_040304075.1 of Kitasatospora sp. NPDC094015. Lineage (NCBI taxonomy): Bacteria > Bacillati > Actinomycetota > Actinomycetes > Kitasatosporales > Streptomycetaceae > Kitasatospora > Kitasatospora sp. NPDC094015. The sequence continues at coordinate 20,500 of NZ_JBEOUL010000046.1, read as the reverse complement.
GCCGCCGACCGCGACCGCTGGGCGCCGCTGGTCCGCTACGACGCCCTCACCCGCTGGTACGCCCGGCTGGAGACCGGCCCCGGCTACGAGGTCTGGCTGCTCAGCTGGCTGCCCGGACAGAGCAGCGGCTTCCACGACCACGGCCGGTCGGCCGGCGTCATGACGGTGGTCCAGGGCGAGCTGGTCGAGCGCTCGCTGACGGACGCCGGCGAGGGCAGCCGGGTGCTGGCGGCCGGCCGGCAGCGGGTGTTCTCCTCCGGGTACCTGCACGAGGTGGTCAACGGCGCGCTGGAGCCGGCCGTCTCCATCCACCTCTACACGCCCGGCCTGGTGGAGATGAACCAGTACGGCGCCGCCGTCCTCCCCGAGCACCGGACCGAGCCGCAGCCCGCGCGCGAGGGCCGGCACCAGCCGCAGGTCTGACGGGACGCCACCGGGCCGCCTGGCAGGATGGCCCCATGCGCATCGTGGCACTGGCAGGCGGAATCGGTGGGGCGCGCTTCCTGCGCGGACTCAAGGAGGTCGTCGCCCCGGGGGACGAGATCACGGTCATCGGCAACACCGGTGACGACATCCACCTGTTCGGGCTGAAGGTCTGCCCCGACCTGGACACCGTGATGTACACCCTCGGCGGCGGCATCCACGAGGAGCAGGGCTGGGGCCGGGCCGAGGAGACCTGGTCGGTCAAGGAGGAGATGAAGGCGTACGGGGTCGGGCCGGAGTGGTTCGGCCTCGGCGACCGGGACTTCGCCACCCACATCGTGCGCACCCAGATGCTGGCCGCCGGCTACCCGCTGAGCGCCGTCACCGAGGCGCTGTGCGACCGCTGGCAGCCCGGGGTACGGCTGATCCCGATGAGCGACGACCGGGTCGAGACGCACGTCCGGATCACCGACGGCGACGGCACCCGGGCGGTCCACTTCCAGGAGTACTGGGTCCGGCTGCACGCCGCCGTGCCGGCCGAGGCGATCGTCGCGGTCGGCGCCGACACCGCCGCCCCGGCCCCCGGGGTGCTGGAGGCGATCGCCGCGGCGGACGTCGTGCTGCTGCCGCCGTCCAACCCGGTGGTGAGCATCGGCACCATCCTCGGCGTGCCGGGCATCCGCCGGGCGGTCGCCGAGACGGCGGCGCCGGTGGTCGGGCTCTCCCCGATCATCGGCGGCGCCCCCGTCCGGGGCATGGCCGACAAGGTGCTGGCCGCCGTCGGGGTCGACAGCACGGCCGAGGCGGTGGCCCGGCACTACGGGTCCGGACTGCTGGACGGCTGGCTGGTGGACACCGCCGACGAGGCCGCGGTGGCCGGCGTCGAGGCGGCCGGCATCCGCTGCCGGGCCGTCCCGCTGCTGATGACGGACGTGCCGGCCACCGCCGCGATGGCCCGGGCGGCGCTGGCGCTGGCCGAGGAGGTCCGGTCGTGATCGGCGTCCTCCCGGTGCACGGCCTGCCCGAGATCGCCGCCGGCGCCGACCTGGCCGAACTGATCGCCAAGGCCGGCGAGTTCGAGGACGGCGACATCCTGCTGGTCACCTCGAAGATCGTCAGCAAGGCCGAGGACCGGCTGCTGCGGGCCGACGACCGGGAGGCCGCGATCGACGCGGAGACCGTCCGGGTGGTCGCCCGGCGCGGCACCACCCGGATCGTGGAGAACCGCAACGGCCTGGTGATGGCCGCCGCGGGCGTCGACGCCTCCAACACCCCGCCCGGCACGGTCCTGCTGCTGCCCGAGGACCCGGACGGCTCGGCCCGCGCCCTGCGCGCCCGGCTCCAGCAGCTGACCGGCCGCCGGCTGGCCGTGCTGATCACCGACACCTTCGGCCGCCCCTGGCGCAACGGGCTCACCGACGTCGCCATCGGCGCGGCCGGCCTGCCCGTGCTGGAGGACCACCGGGGCCGCACCGACAGCCACGGCAACCAGCTGGCGATGACCGTCACCGCCACCGCCGACGAACTCGCCGCCGCCGCCGACCTTGTGAAGGGCAAGGCCACCGGCACCCCGGTCGCGGTGGTGCGCGGCCTGGCCGGCCTGGTCACCGTCGAGGACGGCGAGGGCGCCCGGGCGATGGTCCGCTCCCCCGCCGAGGACATGTTCCGGCTCGGCACCTCGGAGGCCGTCCGCGAGGCGGTGACCCTGCGCCGGACGATCCGCTCGTTCACCGCCGAGCCGGTGGACCCGGCGGCCGTCCGCCGCGCCGTGGCCGCCGCCGTCACCGCGCCCGCGCCGCACCACACCACGCCCTGGCGGTTCGTCCTGCTGGAGAGCGCCGCGGCGCGCACCGAGCTGCTGGACGCGATGCTCGCCGCCTGGCGGCGCGACCTGCACGAGCTGGACGGCTGGGACGAGGAGAAGATCGCCCGCCGGACCGCCCGCGGCGACGTGCTGCGGGACGCGCCGTACCTGGTGGTGCCCTGCCTGGTGATGGACGGCTCGCACGCCTACCCGGACCCGCGGCGGGCCGGGGCCGAGCGCGAGATGTTCACCGTGGCGATCGGCGCCGCCGTCCAGAACCTGCTGGTCACGCTGGCCGGCGAGGGCTACGGCTCGGCCTGGGTCTCGTCCACCATGTTCTGCCGCGACACCGTCCGCGCGGTGCTCGACCTGCCGGACGGCTGGGACCCGATGGGCGCCGTCGCCGTCGGCCGGCCGGCCGAGGAGCCGCGGCACCGGGCGCCGCGCGGGGCGGAACCCTTCGTCACCGTCCGCTGAGCCGCCGCGCGGTCACCGGTGCCGGTGGTCGTTGGGGGTGAGCCGGGGGCCGTAGCGCGGGGCCCGGGCGCCGCTGAGCAGGAGCAGCCGGCAGAGCCGGTGGCGGTGCGGACGGTAGGGCTCCAGCAGCGCGAGCATCTGCTCGTCGTCGCTGCGCGGGCGCCCGGCCAGCGCCCAGCCGACCAGGTTGGGGAGGTGGAAGTCGCCGACCGAGACCGCGTCCGGGTCGCCGTTGCTGCGCTGGAGCGTCTCGGCCGCCGTCCAGACGCCGATCCCGGGGACGGCGGTGAGCCGGGCGAAGGCCGCGGACGGGTCGAAGCCGGCGGCCTCCTCCATCCGGGCAGCCAGCCGGGCGGCCCGCACCACGGTCGCCGAGCGCTTGGGGTCGACCCCGGCGCGGTGCCACTCCCAGCTCGGGATGAGGGCCCATTCGCGGGCCGAGGGCGCGACCCGCATCCCCTCGGCCGGGCCCGGCGCCGGGGTGCCGAAGTCCCGCAGCAGCGTGCGCCACGCCCGGTACGCCTCGTCGGTGGTGACCTTCTGCTCCAGCACGGCGGGGACCAGCGACTCCATCACCAGCCCCGTGCGGCCCAGCCGCAGGCCCGGGTGGGACCGCTGGACCTCGCGCAGCGGGCCGGGCGGCAGGACCAGCGCGGCGGGGTCGTCGTCCGCGCCGAGCAGCGCCGGCACCCGCGCCAGCAGCCAGCCGGCTCCCGGTCCCCACGCCTGCGCGACCACCTCGCCCGCGGCGAGCGCGACCCGCAGGGTGCCGGGCCCGTCCGGGGTGCGGGAGGCCCGCCAGAACGCGCCGTCGCCGGTGCTCCGGAAGGCGGGGTCGGCCGGGCCGCGGCGCAGCGGGAAGAGGATCCTCGGCAGGTCGACCGGGTATCCCGGCCGCCACCGCCGCTCCGTGCCCGGCATCGCCCGTCACCTCTTCCGCCGCCCGGGGGTCGGGCCACAGGAACCCTACGCCCGTGGGCCCGACCCGGGTCGGCGGCCCGGTCGGCGGCGCGGTCAGCGGCCCTGGAGCTGGGCCGCCCTGGTGCGGATGTCGCCGAGGCGGTTGTAGAGGGTGTCGCCCGGGCACTCGGTGGCGAAGGCGTCCCGGTGGCCCGAGATCGTCTTGAAGCTGACCGAGGTGCCCTTCTTGTAGCGGCTGCCGTCGGAGGCGGAGACCAGGGTGGTCGAGCCGGCGGCGTCCTGGTCGGTGAGGCCGAGCTTCCAGGCGGCGATCTTGACGATGCCGTCCTGCTGGGCCTGCGGCGCCGAGGCCGAGCCGAAGCTGCCGATCGCGGCGACGCCCGAGGTGTCGGTGTTGAAGCCCAGGGTGTGGGCGCCCAGCACCGGTTGGATCACCCCGCCGGCCCGGCCCTCGAAGATCGTGCCGCAGCGGTCGACCAGGAAGTTGTAGCCGATGTCCCGCCAGCCGTTGCTCTGCACGTGGTAGAGGTAGATGGAGCGGATGATCTTGGCGCTGTCCGTGCAGGCGTAGTTGTTGGCGGTGTCGGTGTGGTGGACGAAGACGGCCTTGACGGTGCCGGTGTAGACGTAGCCGGGTTCCCGGATGGACTCGTCCGCGCCCCAGCCCGAACGGGTGACGATGCCGGGCCGCGGGCCGGGGTGGTCGACCGTCGGCAGGGTGCGGTCGGCGGAGCCGGCGCCGCCGGCGACCGGCAGGGCCTGGTCGGCGGCGGGCGAGCTGCCCGGGTCGACCAGTTCGACCCGCAGGCCGGCCGGCAGCGGGTGGCCGTCGCCCCGGACCCGGACGGCGACGCCGTTGCTGGGACCGACCCAGAGCGGCGCCGTCGAGCCGCGCCCGGTCGGCTCGTCCGGCCGGTCGTCCGCGTCGGTGGACAGGTCGAGCCAGCCGCTCCAGTGCCCGGTACCCGCGTCGCGGGTACGGACCTGGACGGTGCCGGCCAGCCGGACGGCGGGGTCGTCCCAGCTGACACCGACCATCGAGAAGGGCTTGGTGGACTGTGCGGTGAGGGTGTGTTCGGCGGTCGTCGAGCGCCGCTCAGCGGTCAGCGGGAGGGCCGTGACCCCGCCCGGTGTCGCCCGGACCTGGTCCGCCGGCGCGTCTGCGCCGGCGGCCACGGGCTGGAGCAGGAGGAGCGCGGTGGACCCGATGGCAAGGGGAGCGAAGTATGTAAAACGCATAAAACGGATATTGACGGCAAATCACTCCTGACGCCACGTCGACCACCCCCACCGATCACCCTCCCGGCCGACCGTCGGGAGGCCGTAGGCTGGACCGCACCATGACTGCGCCTTTCGCTGCCGACGCCCGCACCCCCGCCGAGCTGCTGAACGCCTATCTGCGCCCCGGGGCCACCGATGCCGACTCCTCCCGCCCCCTGGTCACCTTCTACGACGACTCGACCGGCGAACGCGTCGAGCTGTCCGCGAAGACCTTCGACAACTGGGTGGCCAAGACCGCGAACCTGCTCCAGGACGAGCTGAACGCCGGCCCCGAGGACCGGGCCGCGCTCCTGCTCCCCGCCCACTGGCAGAGCGCCGTCTGGCTGCTCGCCTGCTGGTCCGTCGGGGTCACCGTGATCCCCGGCGGCGACCCGGCCGCCGCCGACCTGGTGGTCAGCGGCCCCGACGGGCTGGCCGCCGCCGAGGCCTGTTCCGGCGAACGGGTGGCACTGGCGCTGCGCCCGCTCGGCGGGCGCTTCCCGCAGCGGCCGGACGGCTTCCTCGACTACGCCGCCGAGGTGCCCGGCCAGGGCGACCGCTTCGCGCCGTACTCCCCGGTGGACCCGCAGGCGCAGGCGCTGGAGACCAGCACCGAGGGCCTGCCGCTCAAGCTGACCGGCGAGCAGACCGTCGAGCTGGCCCGGGCGGGCGCCGCCCGGCTCGGCCTCGGCCCCGGCGACCGGGTGCTCAGCACCCTCTCGTACGAGGACTGGGCCGGCCTGGAGGCGGGCCTGCTGGCGCCGCTGGCGGCCGGCGCCTCGGTGGTGCTGTGCCGCAACTCCGAGCAGCTGACCGACGATCAGTGGGAGAAGCGGATCGAGTCCGAACGGGTGACTCTGCGGCTGAGCTGATCCTCGCCGCATCCCGGGGGTACGGATCCCGGGGATGGCAGTGGAGGAGGAGGACGGCGAGCGCCCCCCGGCCCGCGAGGGCGGGGGGCGCCGCTCGTTCCTGCGGCGCCACTGGCTGGCGCTGACCGCCGGGGTGCTGGCCGCCGTGCTGCTGGTCGGCGGCACGCTGGCCTGGCTGGCCTACCGGAAGCTGAACGGCAACATCAGGACCGACACCGTCACCGGCCCGCTGCTGGAGCACGAGTCGGACCGCCCCACGCCCGCCGGCAGCGCCGAGAACATCCTGCTGATCGGCAGCGACGACCGCAGCGGCGACAACTCGGCGTACGGCTCGACCGGCGGCCAGCGCTCGGACACCGTGATCCTGCTGCACCTGTCCGCCGACGGGCACCGGGCCACCGCCGTCTCCATCCCCCGGGACGTGATGGTCACCATGCCGCCCTGCGACCTGCCGGACGGCAGCCGCTCGCGGGGCGGCCTGCTCCAGTTCAACCTGGCCTTCGAGATCGGCGGCCCGGCCTGCACCATCCGGACCGTGGAGCAGCTGAGCGGGATCCGGATCGACCACCACCTGATCCTCGACTTCTCCGGCTTCAAGCGGATGGTGGACGCCGTGGGCGGCGTGGAGGTCTGCGTGGCCACCGCGATCCACGACCAGGACGCCAAGCTGGACCTGGCCGCCGGGCGGCAGGTGCTGCAAGGCGAGCAGGCGCTCGGCTACGTCCGGGCGCGGGAGAGCCTGGGCAACGGGAGCGACACCGACCGGATGGGCCGCCAGCAGCAGTTCCTGGCCGCGCTGATCCGCAAGGTGCAGTCCCAGGGGGTGCTGCTGAATCCGACCAAGCTCTGGCCGCTGCTGGACGCGGCCACCTCCTCGATCACCGCCGATCCCGGGCTGAGCCGGCTCGGGGCGCTCTACGACCTCGCGCAGCGGCTGCGGGCGATGCCCTCCTCCGCCATCGTCTTCCTGACCACCCCGCGCCGGCCCTACCGCTACAACGCCAACCGGGACGAGTTCGTGCAGCCGCAGACCGACCAGCTGTTCGCCGCGCTGCGGGCGGACCAGGAGGTGGCGGTGCGGCCGAGCGCCTCCCCCGACGCCGGTCCCACCGGGCCGACGGCGCCCCCCGAGGACGCGACCGCCCCGGCGGCCGGGCCGACCCCCACACCCGGGACGAGCGGGAGCCGCTCGGCCGGGCCGGACGCCTCCCCCTCCCCCTCCGCTGGCGCCTCGACCGGCGCCTCGACGGGCCCGACCGGCCCGCTCCAGGGGCGGACCGCCGACCAGGACGACTGCGCCGCGGGCTGAGGGCACACCGGAGGAGCCGGGGGGCGGGGGTCGGGGCGCCACCGGCGCAGGGCGGTCGCCCCGAATTGGGTACGTTGTGTGAAGAAAACTCAGGCGCTTTGCCCCGGTTCGCTCCGGATCAGCCGTGTGGCAGCTGTCACACCGTGACCGTCGCACCGTGATGGCTCGTCTAGGGTGTCCGGGGTGAACAGCGGACACCGGCATCCGAACCACCTCGCGGACGCGTCGCCCCAGGAGGTCGACCCGGCCGACCAGTGGGTGCGCGATCCCGAGACGGGCGAGTTCCGGCTGCACCTGGACGGGCCGCCGCCCCCCGGCGTACCGGCCCAGGGCGGATCCCGGAGCAGCACACCCGTACGGCCCCGGATGCCCCGGCCCAGGCCCGAGCCCGGCGGTGAGCCCCCGCTCCCCCGCGGCCCCGAAGGCGGTGGCCGGGCCGCCCGGCGCAAGGGCGGGCGCTCCAAGCCGCGCCGGGCGCTCAAGTGGACCGCGGGCGTGGCCGCGCTGGTGCTGGTGGCCGGCTGCGGCGGCGCGTACTACGTCTACCAGCACTTCAACAGCAACATCAGCTCGGTCGAGGTGCAGCTGGGCAACGAGGCGGAGCGTCCGCAGGCGGCCGGCGACGCGCTCAACATCCTGGTGATCGGCACCGACAGCCGGCAGGGCCTCGGCCGGGACTACGGCGACGAGGGCAGCACCGGGCACGCCGACACCACGCTGCTGTTCCACGTCGCCAAGGACCGCAGCAACGCGACGGTGATGAGCATCCCGCGCGACCTGATGGTGCCGATCCCGCAGTGCAAGAGCGGCACCAAGACGATCCCCGGCAGCGCCCGGGCGATGTTCAACACCAGCCTGGGCCAGGACGGCCGGGACCCGGGCTGCACCTGGATGACGGTCGAGCAGGCCACCAAGATCCGCATCGACCACTTCATGATGGTCAACTTCGAGGCGGTGAAGACGCTGTCCACCGCCGTCGGCGGCGTGGAGGTCTGCGCGGCCAAGGACATCAACGACCCGGACTCGCACCTGTCCATGACCAAGGGCAAGCACGTGGTGCAGGGCGAGGAGGCACTCGCCTTCGTCCGCACCCGGCACGCGGTCGGCTTCGGCGGCGACCTGACCCGGATCCCGCTGCAGCAGCAGTTCATCAGCTCGATGATCCGCAAGATCAAGAGCAGTGACACCCTGACCAGTCCGACCAAGCTGTGGACCCTGGCGGACGCCGCGACCAAGGCGCTCACCGTGGACTCCGGCATCGGCAGCGTGGACAAGCTCAAGGACCTGGCGCTCGAACTGAGCAAGGTCGACACCAAGAACATCACCTTCACCACGGTGCCGGTGCTGGACGACCCCAAGGACAAGGACCGGCTGATCCTCAAGCCGGGCGACGCCGACCAGCTCTTCTCGATGATCGCGAACGACCGCTCGCTGACCGAGGTGCAGCAGGCCGCGGCCGGCTCGGCGCCGGCCGACCCGAGCACTGCGGCGGCCGCCCCGAGCGTGCCGCAGGTGGACGCCGGGGCGGTCCGGGTGACGGTCCGCAACGGCACCGGCCAGCCGCAGCAGGCGGCCAAGGCCGTGACGGCGCTCCAGGGCAAGGGCTTCGACCAGGCCGGCACGGGCAGCAATGCCACGGTGGCCCAGGCCAGCACCGTCTCCTACCCAGCCGGCAAGGGCGACCAGGCCGCCGCGCTGGCGGCGGCGCTCGGGCTGCCGGCGAGCGCGGCCCAGCAGAGTTCCCAACTCGGCGCCAAGGACGCGCTGGTGGTGGTGCTCGGCAAGGATTCGCTGGGTGGCGGGACGGGTGGGAGCGCCGCCGCCGCGGTCCCGACCGAGGCCCCGAAGGACCTCCAGCGGGTGCAGGCGGACGACGCCGACGTCTGCGCGAAGTGACTCCGGCCGCGTGACTCCGGCCAGGTAACTCTGTCCGCGTAACTCCGCTCGCCCGAGCGGCCGTTCGGCCCGCCTCCCGACCCCCGGGAGGCGGGCCGGACCGCTGTGCGGCACCCCTGCGTGACCGCCGCTTCGACGGAGCGTCAAACCTCCGCCGCCCGGACGTCCCCACCGCGTGATCAAGCTGCAATCGAGGAGTTTCCTCAGGTAGCTTGTCAGTTCGAGCACTCACGGGGTATCGAACACAGGGGCGGGGGATCAGGGTGGGCGAGGACGGAGTCGGGGCACCGGACGGTGGTCGCGCGGCGGCCCGCCGGGCCGCCCGGAGCAGCGGCCGGCGGCGCGGCGGGACACCGCGCACCGGCGCCCGCCGGTGGCTCAAACCGGTGGCGCTGACCACCGGATCGGTCGTGCTGGCCGGTTGCGGCGCCGGCTACCTGTACCTGCGGCACCTGGACGCCAACATCCAGCACGCCCCGCTCGGTGCGGGCAACCCGCCCCCGCCGGGCGGGCAGGCCGACGCCGAGGGCCGGGTGGCGATGAACATCCTGATCATCGGCACCGACAGCCGCAAGGACCTCGGCGGCAACTACGGCGACCGGGAGAACACCGGCATCGGCAACAACGACGTCAACATCGTGCTGCACGTCTATCCGGACAAGCGCGCGGCCGTCGCCCTCGACCTGCCCCGGGACACCCTGGTGGACCACCCGCGGTGCACCGCGCCGGACGGCAAGGTCGCCCCCGCGATGGCGCACCGGCCGCTGAACGAGGCCCTGGGCCGCGGCGGCCCCGGCTGCGTCCAGGACACCGTGCAGTCCATCACCAAGCTCAAGATCGACCACTATCTGCTGGTCAACTTCCAGGGCGTCAAGGACCTCACCGACGCGGTCGGCGGGGTGGAGGTCAACCTCTGCCAGCCGATCAAGGACGCGGACTCCCACCTCGACCTGCCGGCCGGCGTCACCAGGCTCAGCGGCGAGCAGGGCCTGCAGTTCGTCCGTACCCGGCACTCCGTCCAGGACGGCACCGCGATCGGCCGGTTCGCCATGCAACGGGCCTTCCTCTCCTCGCTGTTGAAGAAGGTCACCGACCAGGGCACCCTGCTCGACCCGGGCAAGGCGTTCGGCGTGATCGAGGCGGCCACCCGGTCGATCACCGTGGACGACCCGATCGCGGGCACCACCAAGCTGGCCGGGCTGGCCAACAGCCTGCGCAACATCAAGCCCGCCGAGGTCAGCTTCGTCCAGCCGCCGATGGCCTACACCCACGACGAGCCGCTGAAGGAGCTCCAGGAGAAGGCCAAGTTCGTCCAACCCGGGGCGGACGACCTGTTCCGGCTGATCCTGGCGGACCGGACGCTGAACGGGAGCGAGGACCACACCGGCGGCGCCGACCAGGCCACCGCCTCACCGTCCCCGTCCCCCTCGTCGACCCCGTCGACCGCGCCCGCGGTGGACCCGTCCGGCGTCACCGTCTCGGTGCACAACGGCACCACGCTGCCCAGGCTCGCCTCCGACACCAGCAAGAAGCTCACCGACCTCGGGTACCACGCGACCGCCGGCAGCGGGGCGGGCAGCATCCAGCTCAGCACCGTCCGCTACGGGCAGGCCGACCAGAAGGAGGGCGCCCTCGCGGTGGCCGCGGCGCTCGGCCTGTCCCCGACGGCGGTGGCCCCCGGGGGCAGCGGACGGACCGTGGTGGTCACCCTCGGCGCGGACTACCGGCCGGGCGGCGGCGGTACGGCGGCAGCGGCCCCGGTGCCGACCGCGGTGCCCTCCGACGTGGCGGTCCACCAGGGCGACGAGAGCAAGTGCGTCCAGGGCTGGACCGGCACGCACTGACCGGCACGCACTGACCGCCCGTCAGCCGGCCTCGGTCAGCACCCCGTCGGTCTCGACGTACGCCTCGCCGGTGCGCGGGCAGCTCCACCGCCCGCCGCCGGCGTCCTCCAGCGGCTCGCCGGCCCGGCCGACCCACTTGATCCGGCGGGCCGGGACCCCGGCGACCAGCGCGAAGTCGGGTACGTCCCGGTGCACCACGGCGCCGGCCGCCACCAGCGCCCAGCGGCCCACGGTCACGCCGGCCACCAGCACCGCCCGGCCGCCGATCGAGCAGCCCTGGCGGAGGGTCACCCCGCGCGCGTGCCAGTCGTCACCGCGCTTGAGCCGCCCGTCCACGTCGACCGAGCGCGGGTACAGGTCGTTGGTCAGCACCGCGGCCGGGCCGACGAACACGCCGTCCTCGACCACCGCCGGCTCGTACACCAGCGCGTGGTTCTGCAGCTTCACCCGGTCGCCGATCCGCACCCCCGGGCCGACGTAGGCCCCGCGGCCGATGATGCAGTCCGACCCGATCTCGGCGTGCTCGCGCACCTGGGCCAGGTGCCAGACCGTGCTCCCCGGGCCGATCGCCGCCCGCTCGTCCACATCGGCGCTGGACTCGATCCGGACGTCCGTGTGCGCCCCCTCAGCAATCCCCATGGCCGGGACGATAGCGCCCGCGGCACCCCGGCCGGGGCACAATCCGGCAGCTGGCCGGGCTGCGTCGGCCGTTCTGCGTCAGCCGTTCTCCGCGGCCGGGGTCATCGGCGCCGGCGCGGTGCTGGCGATCACCCGGCGGGCCAGCGAGCGCGGTGAGGTGAGGAAGCCGAAGCCCCAGCTCATGTGCATGGTCACCAGGGCCACCGGGAGCAGCGCCCTGGCCTTGCCCGAGAGCCCACGGCCCTCCAGTGCCGACCCACCCAGGATGGCGGCCAGGTAACCGAACGGTACGGCCAGGAAGGCGGGGTGCACGGCCGCGCCGAGCACCAGCCCGGCGAGCACCGCGGCCAGCGCCACGGGCGGTGCGAGGTACCGCAGGTTGACCGAGCCGCGGTGGTAGCGGGTGACCACCCGGCGCCAGCGGCCGTAGTCCCGGTACTGCTTGGCGAGCGCGCGCACGGTGGGGCGGGGCCGGTAGGTGACCCGCAGCTGCGGGCTGAACCAGATCAGGCCGCCGTCCTGGCGGATGCGGTAGTTCAGCTCCCAGTCCTGGGCGCGGATGAACTCCTCGTTGTAGCCGCCCTGCCGCTCCAGCACCTCGCGGCGGAAGACGCCCAGGTAGACCGTCTCGGCGGGGCCGGCCAGACCGCCGGTGTGGAAGGCCGAGTTGCCCACGCCGATCTTGGAGGTCATGGCGGCCGCGACCGCCTTCTCCCACTCGGTCTCGCCCTCGGCGTGCATGATCCCGCCGACGTTGGCGGCGTCCATGTCGCCGAGCAGCCGGACGGCGGTGGCGATGTAGCCGGGGGTGAGGAGCCCGTGGCCGTCGACCCGGACCACCACCGGGTGGCGGGAGCCCCGGATCGCCGCGTTCAGCGCGGCGGGGGTGCGGCCGGTGGGGTTCGGCACGGTATGCACCCGCGGATCCCCGGCGACCAGCTCGGCGGCGATCTCGTCGGTCCGGTCGGTGGACGGGCCGAGAGCGATCACCACCTCGATCCCACCGGCGTAGTCCTGGTCCAGGATCCGCCGCACGGCGGTGCGGAGGTGACGTTCCTCGTTGAGCACCGGCATGATCACGGAGACCGCCGGCAGCTCCTCAGCAGCCTTGGTGTTCATCGCGCCCCACCGTACCGGCGAGGCCCCGCACTTGTCAGATGCGGGGGCCCCGATCTTCGACCCGCGCGACCCCGGCGACGTGCGCCGCGGCCTCCGGCTTCGCCCGGACGGCGCGGCGCGCCGTGCGCCGCCCGCTCCGGGCCGCCCCTACGATCCACAGGGTGCCGTCAACGCCCGCGCGCCGACCCGCCCACCCGCCCCGCCGCCGCTGGGGGCAGTGGGCGGCGGGCACGGTCGCGGTGGTCCTGCTCGCCACCTCCTGCGGGGGGTGGGCGATGCTCAACGGGGTCAGCGACTCGATCGGCCGGGTGAACGCCTTCGGCGGGGACCACGACCGGCCGGCGGATGACGGCCTGACCACCTTCCTGGTGGTCGGCACCGACGACCGGGCGGGCATCGCGGAGTCCACGCTCAAGGACGACCTGCACGCCGGCGGCGAGTCCTGCCACTGCACCGACACCATGATGATCGTCCAGCTCGCCGCGAACGACGGCCGGGCCAGCGTGGTCAGCATCCCGCGCGACTCCTACGTGGACATCCCCACCCACCGGGACCGCGCCACCGGCCGCGAGGTGGCCGCCGGCAAGGGCCGGATCAACGCGGCGTACGGGATGGGGGGCGCGCCGCTCACCGTCCGCACCGTGGAGCAGGCCACCGGCCTGCGGATCGACCACTACCTCCAGATCGACTTCCTCGGCTTCGTCGCCGCCGTGGACGCGGTCGGCGGCGTGGAGGTGTGCAGCGCCAAACCGCTCAAGGACGAGTACTCCGGCCTGGACCTGCCGGCCGGCACCAGCCGGCTGGACGGCGCCGGCGCCCTGAAGTACGTCCGGGCGCGGCACGTCGACGGCAGCTCCGACCTCGGCCGGATGCACCGCCAGCAGAAGCTCCTCGCCCAGCTGCTGCGGCAGGCCACCGCGAGCGGGAGCCTGGCCGATCCGGCCCGGCTGGGCGCACTCACCGAGACCGTGCTGCGCTCGGTCACCGCCGACGAGGAGCTGACCAGCGACGACCTGCTCCAGCTGGCCACCCGCCTGAAGGGACTGTCGGCCGCGGACGCCGACTTCACCACCGTGCCGCTGGCCGTGGTCGACCACCAGGTCGCCGGGTGGGGTTCGACCGTGCTCTGGGACACCGCCGGGGCGAAGGCCCTGTTCGACGCCCTGCGGCAGGGGCGCTCGCTGACCGACCGGCCGGGCCCGCCGCCGTCCGCCGCCGCGCTCTCCCCCGTCGCGGCCGGGACGGTGGCGCCCGGCCTGATCCGGATCCAGGTGCTGAACGGCACCGGGATCCAGGGGCTCGGCGCCCGGGTGGACACCGACCTGCGGACGGCGGGCTTCGCCACCACCGGGACGCCCTCCAACGCGGGCGGGACGGCCGTGGCCAGGACGGCGGTGCGCTACGACCCGACCTGGGACGAGTCGGCGCGGACGGTGGCGGCCGCACTGCCGGGCGCCGAGCTGGTCAAGGTGCCCGGACTGGGGGCGACCGTGCAGGTGGTGGCGGGCGCCGACTACCGGGGGGTGACCGGGGTGCCGCTGGCGAGCCCGCTGCCCTCGGCCGCGCCGACCGCCGCCCCGGCGCCGGCGCCGGCCGGTCCGGCCTCCCCCGAACCGAGCGCCGAGACCGGCACCCAGATCAGCTGCCCCTGACGCGCAGCGGGGGCCGGGCAGCTGCCCGGCCCCCGCCCGCTCGTGCGCGGTGGTGCGTCAGTCGGTGGCGATGGCCGCCAGGACGTTCATCCGACCGGCCCGGAAGGCCGGCACCAGCGCCGCCAGCAGGCCGATCACGGCCGAGGCGGCCAGGATGAAGACGATCGTGCCGACCGGGACGGTGAGCACGTCCAGCCCCTGGTCGGCCAGCACCTTGCGGGCGGTGACGCCCCAGGCGAGGCCGAGGCCGCAGCCGAGCAGGGCGCCGAAGACCGCGATCACCACGGACTCCAGCCGGATCATCCGGCGCAGCTGGCGGCGGGAGAGGCCGATCGCCCGCAGCAGGCCGATCTCGCGGGTCCGCTCGACCACCGACAGGGCGAGGGTGTTGATCACGCCGAGCACGGCGACCGCGATGGCGAGACCGAGCAGGCCGTAGACCATGTAGAGCAGCTGGTTGATCTGGCTCTGCACCAGGTCCTTGAGGCCGGCCTGGTCCTGCACCTTGACCTGCGGGTAGGCGTCCAGGGACTTCTGCAGGGCGGTCAGCGTCGAGGCCTTGTCGGCGCCGTCGGCCGCGGTGGCGAACATCACGACGTCCAGCGGGAGTTCGTCGGCGGGCAGGGCCTTCGCGACGGTGTCCACCGAGGTGTAGAACTGCTTGTCGAACAGCGAGTTGCCGAGCTGGGTGACGATCCCGACCGGCAGGCTCTGGGTGCGGCCGTGCCCGTAGTCCACGGTGACCGGGTCGCCGACCTTGAGGCCGTGCTCCTTCGCGAAGTTCTCGTCCACCGAGATCCCGCCGGTGAAGGCGGCCTCCGGCCGGCCTGCGGCGACCGGCATGTGGAAGCCCTCGGTGAAGTTCGCGGTGGCGGCGGAGAGGTCCGCCTCGGTGCGCTTGCCGTCCGGGGTGGCGAAGGTGACCGGCAGCGACTTCTGCTCGATCAGCGCCTTCAGGCCGGGGGTGTTGCGCGCGGCGTCGGCCATCGCCGGGCTGAGGGCGCCGTTGGCGGAGACGATGTAGTCCGCGCCGACCGACTTGTCGATCTGGGCGGTGACCGAGCTGACCATCGAGTTGGTGACCACCGAGGCCCCGGTCACCACGGCCAGGCCGATCATCAGGGCCGCCGCGGTGGCGCCGGTCCGGCGCGGGTTGCGCATCGCGTTGCGCTGGGCCAGCTTGCCGGACGGGCCGAACAGGGCCGGCAGCGCGGCGCCGAGCACCCGGACCACACCGGTGGAGAGCAGCGGTCCGAGGACCACGAAGCCCACCAGGCTCAGGAAGATCCCGGCGGCCAGTGGCAGACCGCCCTCGGCCGCCTTGCCGGCCAGTGCGGCCATCACCAGGCCGGCGGCGCCGAGACCGGTGAGCACCAGTCCGATGATGGTCCGGATCCGGTTGGCGGAGGCCTCGGCCGGGGTGCCGTGGTCGCGCAGGGCGGCCATCGGCGAGATCCGGCTGGCCCGGCGGGCCGGAACCCAGGCCGCCAGCACGGTGATCAGGATGCCGACCGCGTACGAGGCCACCGGGACGGTCCAGGTGATCTCCAGCGAGGAGGCGTCCAGGTTCATCCCGAGCAGCTTCATCAGCTGGATCAGCAGGACCGCGAGGCCGAGGCCGGCGGCCAGGCCCAGGGTGGAGCCGAGCAGCCCGAGGATCAGCGCCTCGGCCAGCACCGACCGGTTGACCTGCTTGCGGCTGCCGCCGAGGGCGCGCAGCAGGCCGATCTCCCGGGTGCGCTGGGCGACCAGCATGGAGAATGTGTTGATGATCAGGAAGCCGCCGACCAGCAGCGAGATCCCGGCGAAGCCGAGCATCACGTACTTCATGAAGTCGAGGAAGGAGCCGACGCCCTTGGCGCCGTCGGCCTTCTGCTCCGCCGCGGTCTTGCCCTGGAAGCCGCTGCCGAGCGCGGCCAGCGCGTCCGACTTGAGCTGCTCGTCGGTGCGGGTGCCGTCGCCGAACAGCTCGACCGAGGTGTACGCCTGCTGGCCGATCAGGTCGCGCTGGGCGGTGGCGGTGTCCAGGAAGGCCAGCGCCGCACCGGGGTTGGTGGTCCGGAAGGTGGCGATGCCGGAGATGGTGAAGTCGTAGCTGCCACCGGGGCTGATGATCCGGACGGCGCTGCCGAGACCGAGGTGGGCCTTCTTGGCGGTGTCGGCGTCCAGCACCAGGTCGGCGGCGCCCTGCGGGGCGTGGCCGGCGGTGATGTCGACCGACTGGCGCGGGGTCTCGGTCCAGTTGCCGGTGATGGTGGGGGCGCCCTGGGTCGGGCCGATCGCCTTGTTGGAGACCGGGTCGACCAGGGTGGAGGACTGGGTGAACACCTGGCCGACGGCGCTCTTCACCCCGGGCAGGGCGGCCAGCTCGGTGGCGGTGTCCAGCGGGACGGTGAGGGCCTTGGCGCCCTGGCGCGGGCCGTCGGCGGAGTCGTCGGACGGCCGCTGGACCGAGAGGTCGGAGGCCGTCGAGGCGAACAGCTTGTCGAAGGTGCTGGTCGCGGTGTTGGCGAACACCAGCGTCCCGGAGACGAAGGCGACCGAGAGCACCACGGCGATCAACGAGAGGATCATCCGCCCCTTGTGGGCGAAGAAGCTCCGGAGCGAGGTCTTGAGCAGCATGGGGTTACCGGCTCCGAATCAGCTGGTGCGCTTGCCGTCGAAACGGCGCATGCGCTCGAGGACGGAGTCGGCGGTCGGGGCGTGCATGTCGTCGACGAGGGCGCCGTCGGCGAGGAAGAGCACGCGGTCCGCGTAGCCGGCGGCGACCGGGTCGTGGGTCACCATCACGATCGTCTGGCCGAGCTCGTCGACCGAGCGGCGCAGGAAGGTGAGCACCTCGGCACCGGAACGGGAGTCGAGGTTGCCGGTGGGCTCGTCGCCGAAGATGATCTCCGGCCGGGCGGCCAGCGCCCGGGCCACCGCGACGCGCTGCTGCTGGCCGCCGGAGAGCTGGGTCGGGCGGTGCTTGAGCCGGTCGGCCAGGCCGACCGTGGAGATCACCTGGTCCAGCCAGGCGGCGTCGGGCTTGCGGCCGGCGATGTCCATCGGCAGCGTGATGTTCTCCAGCGCGTTCAGCGTGGGGAGCAGGTTGAAGGCCTGGAAGATGAAGCCGATCTTGTCCCGGCGCAGTTTGGTGAGCTGCTTGTCCTTCAGGCCGGTGATCTCCGTCTCGCCGATCCAGATCCGGCCCTCGGAGACCGTGTCCAGCCCGGCCAGGCAGTGCATCAGGGTCGACTTGCCGGAGCCCGAGGGGCCCATGATCGCGGTGAACCGGCCCCGCTCGATGTCCACGTCGACCGCGTCGAGCGCGGTCACCCTGGTCTCCCCGGCGCCGTACGCCTTGGTCACCTGGCGGGCGCCGGCCGCTGTGGCGGCGGGCCCGCCGGAAAGCTGTGCGCCGTGCACGGCGTTGGCTGCCGTCGTCACTGGGTTCTCCTCGTTGATCTGGTTTTCCACCCGTTGCCCCCCAGCCTCGCGGCCGTGACCGGTGCACCACCATGGGGCTGGCACCCGTCCCCGGCCGGTGGCCGGCACCACCATCGGGTGGTGCGGGGGATAAGGAATACGTTAGGAGTACCAGGAGGACGGGACCTCCTCCGTCGGGAGGAACCCGGCTGACCGGGAGATGTACGGGGTGTCCCGGCTCTCCCCCTAGGGGACCGGGACAACCGGATGAGGGTCGGTCCGGGTGCGGCGCTCCCGGACCGACCCCCCGGGCCGCGGACGCCGGCGGAGCGGACCGCGGACCGGCGGCCGGCTCAGGCCGCCAGGGCGGGCACGGCCCGGCGCGCGAGCGCCGCCGCGAAGTCCTCCACCACCGGTGCGAGCTGTGCCTCCGTCTCCGGCACCAGCTCGGTGGAGCCGTCGTCGCGCACCCCGATGTGGCGGTCCAGCACGAACCAGCCCTGGGTGACGTGGCCCGCGCCCATCGCGCTGAGCACCGGGCGCAGCGCGTAGTCCACCGCCAGCACGTGCGCGGTGGAGCCGCCGGTGGCCAGCGGCAGCACCGTGCGGTCGCGCAGCGCGTACTGCGGCAGCACGTCCAGCAGGGTCTTCAGCAGGCCGGAGTAGGCGGCCTTGTAGACGGGGGTGCCGATCACCACGCCGTCGGCCTCGGCGAACAGCTCGATCGCGCGGGCCAGTTCGGGGTGCGAGACGTCGCCGGCCAGCAGCGCATCGGCGGGCAGGCTGCGGACCTCGAACGGCACCACCCGGTGGCCGTACGCGGTGAGCCGGGCGTCGACGTGGCGCAGCAGCCGGGTGGTGCGGGAGGTGGCGGAGGGGGAGCCGGAGACGGACAGGACGGTGGCCATGGGTTCACCTCGGGGCGGACGGTGCCGCGGGTCGGCGGGCACCGGGCGGGAAGCGGGAGGAGCCGGTGCGGGCGCCCGCCGGTGGCGGCGGTGCGGGACGGCCGGCGGCGCCGGGCTCGGCCGGTGGCGCGCTCGGGGAAGCGCGCTCGGGCGGAGGCGGTCACGGGGAGTGGAGGGGTGGCGCGGACTCAGCCACGACAGAGCGCACCGGACACGCGCAGCAGGTCGACATGGCGCCGCCGCGTGAGGTTCCGTCGCTGTTCCATGCCGGTCATGCAAGCACGGGCGTTTCGGGACGGTCAAGGTTGGTTCCACGGGCTGAACATTCCGGCGGAACGATCCGGTCCCTGCATCAGCTCTGCTACAAGGGGCCCCGAAGGCGACCCGGCCGTACTGAGCGCCACCGGTTTCGGGCATCCTTCCCCACATGAACACGTGGCAGGAGGACCGCCCGGGCGGCGGCGGGTACGGAGCGTACGGCCGGGGCCAGGGTGCCCAGCGCGGCCAGGGTGCCCAGGGCGGTCAGGGCTACGGCGAGCAGGGGTACGACGGCCAGGGGTACGGCGCCCC
Source organism: Kitasatospora sp. NPDC094015 (assembly GCF_040304075.1). Taxonomy (NCBI): domain Bacteria; kingdom Bacillati; phylum Actinomycetota; class Actinomycetes; order Kitasatosporales; family Streptomycetaceae; genus Kitasatospora; species Kitasatospora sp. NPDC094015. The sequence goes on along the minus strand of NZ_JBEOUL010000046.1, from coordinate 1,398 downwards.
GGGCGGCCAGGGGTACGGCGGGGCCGGGGCGGAGCCGCCGCTGCCGCCCGAGCTCAACCCGCGCGGTGCGGGCGCCCCGGCGCCGGCCGCCGCCCCCGCGGCGGCGCCGCCCGGCAGACCCGTGCCGCGCCAGCACCCGGTGCGCCCGGCGCCCGGGGGTCCCGGCGGCCCGGGTGGGCCCGGTGGGCCGGCCGGCCCCGGTGGCCCGGGGGCGCCGACGGCTCCGCCGGCCGCCGGCCGCTCGCGCTGGCCCCGCCGTCGCAAGATCAAGGTGGCCGCGCTGGCGATCGTCGGTGCGCTGCTGGTCACCGGTGTCGGCACGTACTTCTGGGCGGACTCCCAGCTCAACCACGAGAACGTGCTGGCCGGCTACGCCGGGCGCCCGGCCGAGGGCAAGGGCACCAACTGGCTGATCGTGGGCTCCGACAGCCGGGCCGGGCTCTCCGACGCGGACGAGGACTCGCTGCACACCGGCTCCGCCGAGGGCAAGCGCAGCGACTCGATGATGATCCTGCACATCGGCGACAACGGGAACACGCTGATGTCCATCCCCCGGGACTCCTGGGTGCAGATCCCGGCGCACGCCGACACCAGTGGCAGCGGGAAGACCGTCCCGGCGGCCACGTCCAAGATCAACGCGGCCTTCGCCCGCGGCGGCGGCCGGCTGCTGGTGCAGACCGTGGAGACCAACACCGGTATCCACATCGACCACTACGCGGAGATCGGCTTCGCCGGGTTCGTCGGCATCGTGGACTCGGTCGGCGGCGTGGACATGTGCATCGACCAGAACATCTCCGACAAGGACTCCGGGCTGAACCTGAAGGCCGGCTGCCAGACCCTGACCGGCGCGCAGTCGCTGGCCTTCGTCCGGCAGCGGCACCAGATGGCCGACCAGGACCTCGGGCGGATGCGCAACCAGCAGAAGTTCCTCGGCGCGCTGGCCAAGCAGGCGGCCTCGCCGGCCGCCCTGCTCAACCCGTTCACCTTCTACCCGATGGTCAGCTCCGGGCTCGGCACGCTGATCGTGGACGACGACGCGGGCCTGACCGACCTCGGTTCGATGTTCCTCGCCATGAAGGGCGTCACCAGCGGCGACGGCAAGAGCATCACCGTGCCGATCGGCAACCCGGACTTCCACACCCCGACCGGCGAATCGGCGGTCAAGTGGGACCCGGCCAAGTCGAAGCTGGTCTTCGACGCCATGAAGAACGACACCGCGATGCCCGACGTCAAGTAGGTCCTGGTACGACGGCGGGGGCCCACCGGTGCGACCGGTGGGCCCCCGCCTCTGTGCACGTTCCCGCTACGGGAGGTTGCGGGCCATCACGATCCGCTGGACCTGGTTGGTGCCCTCGTAGATCTGGGTGATCTTCGCGTCCCGCATCATCCGCTCCACCG